>CAZPOS010000093.1:0-18099 GCA_964588065.1 uncultured Reyranella sp. | reverse complement strand
ACGCTGACGAAGGTGCCCGTGGACAGCTTGAAATCCTCGGCCAGCCGGCCATCGAATTTCAGGCCCAGGTGGACATCGGTCTCGTCGATCCACTTCACCGCGTCGCCCGAGCAGAAGTAGCCCTCTTCGTCGAAGTTCTCGGCCGTTTCCTTCTCGGCCCGCCAGTAGCCCGGCGTGATGTTGGGCCCCTTGATCAGCAACTCGCCGATGCCTCCGGCGGCCACGTCGTTGCCCTCGTCGTCGACCACGCGGATCGCGGTGTGCATCATCGCCTTGCCGGCCGAGCCGAGCTTGCGGATCGCGTCGGCGGCGTCGAGCATGGTACCGGCGGGGCTGGTCTCGGTCATGCCCCAGCCCTGTACCAGCGGCACGCCGCGCGCGGTCCAGGTCTCGAGAATGGCGAGCGCGCAGGGCGCGCCGCCGACGCCCGCGATGCGCAGGCGCGAGAGGTCGGCCGTCTCGAACTTCGGATGCTGCATCATGAATTGGTAGGGCGCGGGTACGGCGAAGAAATGCGTGATGCCGAGCGCCGGGTCGGACAGGCAGTCGAGTGCTGCGCCAGGATCGAAGGTGCGCATGATCAGGATCGAGCCGCCGGCATGCAGCACCGGGTTGGCGTAGCAGTTGAGGCCGCCGGTGTGAAAAAGCGGCAGCACAACGAGCTGCACCGTCTCGGGCGTGATCAGCGCCGGAATGCCGAGATTGACGCAGTTCCAGAACACCATCCCGTGGGTGATGATCGCGCCCTTGGGATGCCCCGTCGTGCCCGACGTGTACATTACCGTTCCGATATCGTCGTGAGTCAGGGCCACAGGGGCGGGCGCCGGTCCCGCCGCGGCGAGCGCGCGCTCGTAGTCACCATCGGGCCGGTCGTGGTCGATCTCGAGCCGGTCGTTCGATAGCGCGGCGGCCTGCTGGGCGAATCCCTTGTCGTGGATCAGCAGCTTCGGGCTGGAATCGCCCAGGATATATTCGAGTTCCGGCACGGTGAGCCGCCAGTTCAGTGGCAGCATGATCGCGCCCAGCCGGCCGCAGGCAAACTGCAGTTCGAAATACTCTGCGCAGTTGGGCGCCAGCAGCGCGATACGATCGCCCTTGGCGATGCCGCGCACCGCCAGCGCCGCCGTCAGGCGCGCGATGCGATCGTCGAGATCGGCATAGGAGAATTTCCGTCCCGTCTGCAGGTCGTGGATCGCGAGATGCCGCGGACGCCGTCCGGCATGGTGGGCGATCCAGTCGAAATAGGGAATCACAGCCATCAGTTCACGCCTTTGGTGAAGCCCTGCCAATAGGGCTCGCGCAGTTCGCGCTTCAGGACCTTGCCGGCGCCCGAGAGTGGCAGGGGCGTGTCGCGGAAGTCGACGCTGCGCGGACATTTGTAGCCGGCGATGCGGCTGCGGCAATGGTCGATCACGTCCTCGGGTGTGAGCGTGGCGCCCTGGCGGGGGACGACGATCGCGTGGACGCGCTCGCCCCAGCGTTCGTCGGGCACGCCGATCACCGCCACTTCGGCGACGCCGGGTACGGTCGAGATCGCGTTCTCGACCTCGGCCGAATAGACGTTCTGGCCGCCCGAGATGATCATGTCCTTCAGCCGGTCGACTATGAACACGAAGCCTTCCTCGTCCATGGTGGCGCCGTCGCCGGAATAGTACCAGCCGTCCTCCAGCACCGCCTCGGTCTCGGCCGGCCTGTTCCAGTAGCCCTTCATCACGTTGGCGCCGCGGACGGCCAGCTCGCCGGTGGTGCCGCGCGGCACTTCGAGACGGTCGGCATCGACGATCTTCACCTCGCAAGCGAGCGCCGCCTGGCCGCAGGACTTCAAGCGTCCGGCAAAGGGTCCGTCGAGCACCGTGTAACGAGGGTCGAGCAGGGTCACGATGGGCGCGGCCTCGGTCATGCCGTAGCCGTGCATCAGCCGAACCTGCGGCATCCGCTCGATCGCTTTTCGCAGGATGCCTTCCGGCATCGGTGAGGCACCGTAGAGGATGAAGGAGAGGGTGCCGATGTCGAACTCGCCGAAGCGCTCGTGATTGACCAGCATGTTGATCATGGTCGGCACGAACTGCGCGTGCGTCACCTTCTCGGTCTGGATGGTGAGCAGCACCTCGACCGGCTCGAAGCGGGGCACGAAGGCGTGGCGGCCGCCGGACAGGGTGACTCCGAAGGTCGAGGCGCCGTCGGCGAGATGGAACATCGCCCCGGAATGGAGATAGGCGGTGTCGGCATCGAAGCCCATCCCGGCCACGCTGTTCAGCGCGTTCACCACGAGATTGGTGTGGGTGAGCATCACGCCCTTGGATCGGCCCGTCGTGCCGCCCGTGTAGAAAAGGCCGGCAAGGTCGTCGTCGCGGGCTCCGACATCCTCCATCGCCTCGTAGCTGGTCAGGTCCTCGTAGCGAAGAAGCCCGTCGGGACCGGCGAGATCGTCCAGCCACACGACCTCTCGCACCGACGGCGTGCGGCCCTCCAGCGCCTTCAGATGGTGAGACATGCCGGTGTCGACGAACAGCGCCGCCGCGCCGGAATCGTTCAGAATGTATTCGATCTCGGGCGCCGCCAGCCGCGTGTTCACCGGAACCATCACCGCGCCCATCGAGGGCAGGGCGTACATCAGTTCGAGATAGCGGTCTGAATTCAGGGCGAGAATGGCCACCCGGTCGCCGCGACGCACCCCTAGTGCGGAAAGGGCGCCGGCCACCCGGCTGATCCGGTCGGCGCTCTGCCGCCAGGTGCGGCGACGGCCGGCGAAGGAAGTAGCGATGCCGTTTGGGCGGGTCTGGACGGCGCGGCGAAGTCCCTGGGTGAGTGCGAACATGGGGCGATGCTAGGGGCTCGTTCGTTCGCGCGGCAAGGGGCTTCGTGGTAGAGAGGAGGCATGGACACCATCGCCCAGCCTACCGCACCTGCGAAGGACCTCGAGTTCAACCCGCTCGACCCGGCCTTCATCGCCGATCCATACCCGTTCTATCGCCGACTGCGCGAGGCCGCTCCGGTGCTGAAGACGCCGCAGGGCTTCTGGCTGATCACGCGCTACGACGACGTCGCGCTGTCGCTGCGTGACAAGCGCTTCGGCAAGGACTTCGAGGGCAACATGCGGCGGCGCTACGGCGAGAGCCGGATGGACGAGCCC
Source organism: uncultured Reyranella sp. (assembly GCA_964588065.1). GTDB lineage: Bacteria > Pseudomonadota > Alphaproteobacteria > Reyranellales > Reyranellaceae > Reyranella. Next base: position 14,966 of record CAZPOS010000093.1, on the reverse strand, counting down.
GCCGTGGCGAGCTTCGCGAAGACGATGCTGGTGCAGGATCCACCCGATCACACGCGACATGCGCCCTCGGATCAAGGAACTGGTGGACGAGCAGCTCGACCGGGTCGCCGACAAGGGCGAGATGGACGTGATGCGCGACCTCGCGCACCGGCTGCCGGTCATCGTGATCTGCGACATGCTGGGCATTCCCGAAGAGCATCGGGCGCCGTTCCTGGCGGGCAGCAACGTCAACGGCCGCATCCTCGAGCCCGTTCCAATGACGCGCGAGGAACTCGACCAGGCCAACCGCAACACCCAGATGGCTGGCGTCTATTTCAACCAGCTTTGCGAACTGCGCCGCCGCGAGCCGCGCGACGACCTCACGACCGAGCTGGTGAAGGCGGAGGAGGCGGGCGACAAGCTCTCGGCCGAGGAACTGCAGGCCAATATCGGCCTGCTATTCGGCGCCGGGCACGAGACCACCACCAACCTGATCGGCAACGGCCTCCTGGCGCTGCATCGCAATCCCGACCAGTGGGAGCGGCTCAAGGCCGATCCGTCGCTGATTCCGAACGCGGTCGAGGAATTGCTGCGCTACGATTCATCGGTACAGATCACCGGCCGCGTCACCCATGCCGAGGTCGAGCTGGGCGGCGTGACGATCGCTGCCGAGCAGAGCATCGTCGCCCTGCTGGGCGCGGCCAACCGCGATCCGGCACAGTACCCCGATCCCGACCGGCTCGATGTGGGGCGCGAGCACATCCGACCGATGTCGTTCGGCGGTGGCATCCATCACTGTCTCGGGGCACAGCTGGCACGACTCGAAGCCGAGCTGGTGTTTGCGGCCCTGATCGAGCGCATGCCGAACCTCACCCTGCCCGAGAAGGACACGCCCGCCTGGCGCCGCAGCTTCACCCTGCGCGGTCTCAGCAAGCTTCCGGCGGTCTGGCACTGAAGGACCCTCACAGGACATGACGACTAGGTGGCGGGGCGAAGGCGGCCAGCATCAGGGCGCCCGTCCTTACCAGGAAGACAGCTGGCGTCTGGTGACGCTGGGCGACGGCTCGCTGCTGGCGGTGGTGGCCGACGGGATGGGCGGCCATGCTGGCGGCGCGGTCGCCAGCCAGCTCGCGGTCGATGCGTTCATCCATGCCGTGGGGCAGGGCGGCGGCCTGGACGACGGGCTGCGCGACGCCAACCAGGCGGTCGGCCGCGGCGCGCTCGCCCGCCACGAACTGACCGGGATGGGGGCCACGCTGGTGGCAGTACATCTGCGGGGCGACGAGGTGCGCTGGATCAGCGTGGGCGATTCGCCGTTCTATCTGGTCGAGGCGGGCAGGCTTCAACGACTGAATGCGGACCATTCGATGGCGCCGCAGATCGACGCGCTGGTCGCCCGCGGTATGCTCTCGGCTGAGGATGCCGAGCATCATCCCGGCCGACACACCTTGCGCGAGGCCGTGATGGGCGAGCCGCTCACGCTGGTCGATCGCGGCAGCCGGCGGCTCGGGCCGGAGGCTCGCCTGCTGGTGTGCAGCGATGGCGTGCACAGTCTCAGCGACCAGCAGCTGCTGGCGCAGGCGGCCCTGCCGGTGGATCGCATCATCGCCGCGGTGCTGGCAGTGGCCAAAGGGCACCAGGACAATATCACCGTGGTAAAACTGGAGCGCGCGCGATGAGCCGAGGCCCTGTCGTCATTGAAGTCACGCGCGGTCCGGTCGTCGAGAGCCGCCACGAGGGGATCGCCGCGGTCGTGAAGGCCGACGGCACTGTAGTCGAAGCCTGGGGCGACATCGACGCCGCCATCCTGCCCCGGTCGGCCAACAAGCCCATCCAGGCGATGGCCTTCGTCGAGAGTGGCGCGGTCGAACGCTTCGGCCTCGGCGACGAGCACATCGCCCTTTCCTGCGCCTCGCACAGCGGCGAGACCCGACACGTCGAGACGGTGCGCGCCTGGCTGGCGAAGATCGGGTTGGGCGAGGCCAATCTCGAATGCGGCACCCACGCACCGCGGCTGCAATCGAGCATCGAGGCGCTGGCCCGCACGAACACCCTGCCGACGGCCGCGTTCAACAACTGCTCCGGCAAGCATAGCGGCTTCCTTTCCACGGCCGTGCACTACGGCGAGCCGACCAGAGGGTACATCCAGTACGATCATCCTGTGCAACGCCGGCTGCGCGAGACGATGAGCGACCTGTGCGGCCTTGACGCAAATGCCTTTCCCCACGGCACCGATGGTTGCGGGATTCCGACTCTGGCGACGCCGCTGAAAAGCCTGGCGCAGGCGATGGCGTCGATGGCCGATCCGTCGCGCCTGTCGAGCAAGCGTGCCGACGCGGCCAACCGCATCCGCAAGGCGATGAACGCCGAGCCTTTCATGGTCGCGGGCAGCGGCCGTTTCTGCACCCGCATCAACGAGGCCGCACCGGGCGTCATCCAGGTCAAGACCGGGGCAGAGGGCGTGTTTTGCGGCATGCTGCCGACGCTCGGCCTCGGAGTTGCGCTCAAAGTTTGGGATGGCGCGGGCCGGGCGGCCGAGGTCGCGATGGCGGCGCTGCTCGATCATCTCGGCGTTCTGCCAGCAGCGCAACGCGAAGAGGTTCTCCATCCGCCCATCAAGAACGTCGTCGGCCTGCTGGTCGGCGAGATGAGGCCGGCCAAGAGCTGGCTGGGCTGAGCCCTTCATCGTGAGCGCATCGTGAGCATCACGCTCGACATTCTGGAAGTCGGTGCCCGCGGCGACGGGGTGGCCGATCTCGAAGGCAAGCGTTACTTCGTGCCCTACTGCCTGCCGGCGGAGACGGTCGAGGCCGAGCCGCTCGACAGACGCGGCGACGGCATCGCCTGCGAGTTGCTGGAAGTGCTGGCGCCGTCGCGTCATCGAGAGACTCCGCCCTGCGCGCATTTCGGCACCTGCGGCGGCTGCGTGCTGCAGCACTGGCGGCGGGACATATATACCGGGTGGAAGAGCGAACTGATCTCGAAGGCCCTGGCGCAACGCGGCGTGAAGGCGCCGCGCTTCGAGGCGCCGGTCGGCTGCGAGGCGGGCGAGCGCCGCCGTGCCGACATCGTCCTGCGCCGCGAGGGCAGGCGCCTCCTCGCCGGCTTCCACGAGCGCGCGAGCCAAAGCGTCGTCGACATCGGCACCTGCGTCGTGGCGAGCGCGAAGATCAATGCCGCCCTCGCGCCGCTGCGCTCGGCGATGGCCGCGATCCTGCGCGACGGCACCTCGGCGGACGCCGTGGTCAACGAGACCGACACCGGGCTCGACGTGTTGATTCGCCCCCACCGCCGATTCGATCTCACCCTGCCGATCCGACAGACGCTGATCGCGCTGGCCGAAAGCGCCGACTTCGCCCGGGTGAGCTGGGGCGATCGCGCCCGCGCCGAGCCGGTCGTCGTACGTCGCACGCCGCTGCTGATGCTGGGCGACACCAGCGTCGAGCCGCCGCCCGGCGTGTTCCTGCAGGCGACCAAACGAGCCGAGTTGGTGATGCGGGCCGGCGTCACGGCCTGGGCAGGCGAGGGCGCTCACATCGCCGATCTTTTCGCGGGCATCGGCGCGCTGTCGCTCGGCAAGCAGGGGAAGGCGAGCCTCTTCGAGAGCGACAAGGCGGCGGTTGCCGCGGTCGATGCGGCTCTGCGCAAGGCCGCGACCAACCGCGCGACCGTGCAGTTGCGCGACCTGTTCCGCAACCCGCTACGGCCGCCGGAACTCGCTGCCTTCGACGCCGTGGTTCTCGATCCACCGCGCGCCGGCGCCGCCGCGCAGTGCGCCGAACTCGCCGCCTCGACCGTGAGCCGCGTCGTCTACGCCTCCTGCGATCCCGCCAGCTTCGCCCGCGATGTCCGCACCCTGCAGGACGGTGGCTACCGGCTGGAAAAACTCATGCCCATCGACCAGTTCCTGTGGTCCGCCCACGTCGAACTGATCGCGCTGCTGTCGCGCTGAGGGACAGGCGTCCGTCGCCTCATAGTTGTTTGTCTACAGGCGGGAGGGGCTGTGGTTTGCCGACCACGACCGGGCCCGGCCCGACATTGCCCGGCGTGCCAGGCGTCCTCAGCCGCTGGCGGGCGACGGCAGCGATGATGGCGACGTCCTGCCCATCCTTCCCACGGAAATGCTGGCGGCATTCCCGCGCCGCCATGCTGGCGACCGAATCCACGGAGGATTGCCGCAGGAGCTCTGGCTTCAGATATGGCTCCACGCAACCGGCCCAGGGAACAGTGATCGCTTGTCTGAGCTGTGCCAGGTTGGCTCGGCTCTGCAACACGACCTGCGTGGCGAATCCCAGATCCTCGTTGTCGTTCAATCGGTAGAGAGGGCGGCAGGCGCTGCGCACGGCCTGTGCGATCGTCCCTGCGTCTGAACGTCCGTCGTCGAGCTCCCGGCTCTTGACTGCCGCACATTGTACCCACGCGTTGGCCTGCTCGGTGATGCGCGCCCTGGCCGCCGGCGATATCTCCGCGGGCGCGGCGGCTGCCGCCACGGGTTGCTGGGGAGCCTGGGTGGTGGGCTTCGCATCGGGCGTGCAGGCAGCAATCGAAGCAATGACCACCATCAACGCGAGCAATCTCATTTCGTTCTCCCGCAGCTCTTTCACGATGCCCTACCACGGTGCGGAGGACAAGACTCGTCCTCTCAAGGTCGACCGAACCAACAGTTGCATCCTGTCTGTCGGCGTGCCGACGGCGCGGAGCGATGGAGACAGGTACCTGATCAGATTTCGTGGCGAGTGAGCCCAATCCTCCCTTCTCTGTAACCGTGCGATAGATTACCATTCTCTATGCAGCTTTATTGAGTCCAGTTTCCGATCTCGCGAGTACGCCATGGCTACACCGGTTGACAATTCGACCTTCCTGCAAGCGACGAGTGAAGGCCTCCTCCCGGAGAGCGTGGTGCAGTCCAGCACGCTGGACGAGATCAAGACGGCGTTCGGAGCCGCCCATTCCTACGACGATCAGAACGCATCGCTGATCGTTGCGGTAGTGCTGAAGCGTGCCGAAGACGCATCGTCCGTCCTCGACGGGAGTTGGGGCGACCGGCAGACGGCCATCCAACAGAACGACCTATGGACCAAGTACGGCGCGGACGCTGCGACCTATGCCACTGTGCAGTCCGAGTTGGTCAACCTCGGGGCAGAGATACTCGACACGGGTGGCTATATATCCACCGCGGAGTCGCGGACGATCTGGGTGAAGGTCAAGAACGAGGCTTTCCAGGATATCTTCGGTCAGGAACTACACGTCCTTAAGGACGAGCACGACAAGAAGATCGCGACCGTCTGGGCTGGTTCCCTGACGCTTCCCGACAGCATCGCATCGGAAGTCGGCGGCTTCTGGGTCGACCAGGACGTGGCCGCGATCCCGGTACAAGTCGGCGGCAGCGGTGTGGTCCTGAAGGAGGGCCAGCAGGGCACGGCCAACTACGACTACGGTCAGGACAAATATGGCGTCACCGGAACGCCGATGGCCATCGCCGACTATTACAACTATCCGCTGAACGCCAAGGATCTGCAGACGGTCATCCAGACGCCGACGATCGGTCTTGTGGAGCCGCAACTGGACGACGCCACTTACGAGTTGCTGCTGAAGGAGCTCAACGCCTATCGGACGGATATCCTCAATGTCGCCCCTCTGACTAAAGACGAGCTGGTGCGGACCGAGTATGCCGATGGCAAGGGCTACACCAAGTCGGAAATGACGCTGGACGTCTCGATCGTCTCGGGCGCTGCGCCCTCCAGCGACATGGTCTTCTTCAGCAAGCTGAAGGACGACGCAACCACCTTTGCGGCGACCCAGCAGGCGATCTGGGAAGACGACGCCAAGCTCAAGCCCGTGGTGCTCACCTCGTCCTTTTCCGACCAGGTCCGCTATGCCGCCGACAGTCCCTTCGCGTGGGCCTACGAACAGCTCATGCAGGACGCGGCACTGCGCAACGTCACCATCGCCATGTCGGCGGGTGACGGCGGCTCGGGTCAGGAGTATGCCAACGGCGTCACCAACGGTCGCGACACGCACCTGAATCAGTGGTCGCTGGTGGTCAGCGCGACCTCTCTGTCGCCCATCAATACGGCGCAGCTCGATACCAGCATCACGTCGCTCGTGAACGACGCGCTGAACCTCGATCCCGGCACGTTGTTCGGTTTGGCGCAATCCGGCCTGAAAGTTCTGCCCACGCAACTTCCGTCGCTCGCGCTGATGCAGCCGCTCGGCAGTGTGGCGGCCCTGACCGAAGCGATCTGGAACCAGTACGTCATTACGAACGGCCAGATGGGGCAGCAGGACTACTCGAGCAACTACTCCGGTTCCGGCGGCGTCGATACGACCCAGTCGATTCCTCAGTACCAAATCGATTTCGGGCTCATGCCGGTCAACGTCGCCAATGGCAAGACCGGCCGAGGCATACCCGACGTGGCGGCGCTGGGCGGTGGAAGCATGTTCTACTACGTGCTGTACTATCTTCAGGGCGACCCGCTCTACAGCGCCAATGCCGGCACAAGCTCGGCCACGCCCATGTGGGCCTCGCTCACAGCCCAGATGGACGCGATCTTTGCGGACATCGGCCTGCCCAATCTCGGCTTCTACAACGACATTCTTTACCAGGCCGCTGCGATTGCGCCCGGCAGCTTCAACGACGTGACGCTGGGGAACAACATTTCCAGCTACTTCATCGCGGACAAGGACACGCCGTACGCCATCTACGACCAGACGCTGAATCAGTACATCGTGCCGACCGGGCTCGGCTACCAGTCGGGAGAGGGATACGACCTGACCACCGGCCTCGGCACGCCTGACGGCCTCCTGCTCACCCGGGCCTTGGCACAGATCGCCAACCACCAACTCTACGGCGTCGACGATCCGGTCCTGTCGTCCCACAACACTGTCTCGGGCACCGTGAATACAGACCAGACCTTGCTGGTCCAGTCGACGTTGGCCAACGGTGCCAGTGTGGCTGTGAACGGCGTGGGCGAGCAGTTCCAGTTCGGCAGTTCTTCCAGCATCGCCTGGGACGCGCGTCTTGCTGAAAAGGTGATGCAGGCCGATTTCTCACCTGATCTGGTCCGGCTCCTCGATGGCGCGGCCCAGGCGATGCCGGGTTCGATGCAGGTGGCTGCGGGAGAATCCATGGGCATGTCCTTCAACAACTCGCAGGCCGCGCTCTATCAGGCGAACAACACGAACGACTACGGCTTCTTGACATGGGGATCTGCCAGTGGCGGCGTCACCGTGGCACGGCCCGTGATCGTGGCCGAGACGCCGCTCGGGCACGACGACGTCAACGCCGTCGTCCGCGTGCGTCAGAACGGCGTCTACGATCAGCATCTCACGCTCTACCGCGTCGACGACCTGAATGGACATATCGGAACCCTTGCGCCGGGCGATGCGGGTTACGCCGCCGCCGCTGCGGGACGCGCCTATTCGCTCGAAGGCGGCGGCACCGTGATTAACGGTCCGGGTTACGGGCAGTTCTCGCAGGCGCAGATTACCAACGTCGATCACGGCGACATCATCGCCTTCTCGCTGACCTCGAATGGCCAGACCTACTGGGGTTTCTCCGGTGGCAACGAAGTAGTCAACGGCCAGCACGTGACGCATCTCTGGAGCTATGGTGCGGGCACCTTCGGCTTCGAAGACACCTATGGCGGCGGCGACCGCGACTTCAACGACCTGCTGGTCCAGGTCGATCTCATGAGCCCCGGCGGCCACGGCTTGCTCGTCTGACGGCGATCGGCGTATTTCCTTGGGAGCATCGTTGAGCACCCAAGGGAAGAGAGACGCCGAAATGACAATCGCAAGCATGTTCGACCTCAGCGGCAAGGTGGCCGTCGTGACCGGCGGAAGCCGCGGCATCGGCCGTTCGATCTGCGAACAGATGGCCGCGCACGGCGCCAAGGTCGTCGTCTCCAGCCGCAAGCTGCCGGCCTGCGAGGAAGTCGTGAAGGCGATCAAGGAGAAGGGCGGCGAGGCCACGGCCGTCGCGGCCAGCATCTCCGACAAGGCGCAGCTCGAGAATCTCGTCGCCGAGGCCCGCAAGGCCTACGGCAAGATCGACATCATGGTCTGCAACGCCGCTTCCAACCCGTATTTCGGCCCGCTCGCGGGGCTGAAGGACGAGGTTTTCCAGAAGATCATGCAGAACAACGTGATGTCGAACCTTTGGCTGATGAACATGGTCGGCCCGGAGATGGCGGAGCGCCGCGACGGCGCCTTCATCATCGTCTCGTCGATCGGCGCGCTGGTCGGTTCGGCCCATATCGCCGCCTACAACATGAGCAAGGCGGCCGATCTCTCGCTGGTGAAGTCGCTCGCCATGGAGTGGGGCAAGCACAACATCCGCGTCAACGCCATCGCGCCCGGCCTGATCCAGACCGACTTCGCCAAGGCGCTGTGGGACAACCCGCAGATCCGTGCCGCCCAGGAGGGGAAGGCGGCGCTCAAGCGCATCGGCCAGCCGGAAGACATTGGCGGCGTCGCGGTATTCCTGGCCTCCAAGGCCGGAAACTTCATCTGCGGCCAGTGCATCATCGCCGACGGCGGTGTCATCGGCGCCGGCGCGGAATAGGACCTGTCGGAGCGCGCCCGTTGCGCGCTCCGTGGTGACTAAGCAGCCACGTCCAGCTCGCACCAGACCGGGACGTGGTCCGACGGTTCGGTCTTGCCGCGCTCGGCCTTGTCGATGCCGATGGCGGTGAGCCGGTCGGCCGCCTGTGGCGACAGAAGCAGGTGGTCGATGCGCAGGCCGTTGCCCTTGGGCCAGGCGCCGGCCTGGTAATCCCAGAACGTGTACTGCTCGCCGTCGGGGTGGAACGCCCGCACCGCGTCCGTAAGGCCGAGGTTGATCAGCTTCCGGAAGGCCGCCCGCGATTCGGGCTGGCAAAGTGCGTCGTTGGCGAAGCCCTTGGGATCGAACACGTCCATGTCGGTCGGGCAGACATTGTAGTCGCCGCACAGCACGAACATCTCCTCGCGCGCCAGCAGCTCGCGAGCGTGGCCGAGCAGCCGCTCCATCCAGGCGAGCTTGTAGGCGAACTTCTCGGTGCCGATCGGATTGCCGTTGGGCAGGTAGAGGCCGCCGACCGTCAGCGGCCCGCGCGGCGTATAGACCTTACCCTCGACATAGCGCGCCGGCTCGTCCTCGGCGGCGCCGGGCAGGGCGCGCGCCGTCACGTCGAACGCATGGTGGGACAGGAAGGCGACGCCGTTGAACCCCTTCTGGCCCACGATCGCCGCCTTGTAGCCCGCCGCCTCTACCTCGGCGGTCGGGAACTGCGGCTCCTGCGCCTTGATCTCCTGCAGCACGACGATGTCGGGTCTGGCCTCCTGCAGCCACGACACCAGGTTGCCGGTGCGCTTGCGGACGGAGTTCACGTTCCAGGTCGCGATTTTCATGAGTTCAGGTTGCCTCTGTTACCGCCCTCATAGCATGCCTCACTCCTGCGGCTCGATCTTCGCCTCCTGCACGACCTGCCGCCACTTCTCGCTGTCGGCGCGCACGAAGGCCGCGAAGTCGGTGGGATTGTTGTCGGTGAAGGTTTCGAGCCCCTGTTCGAGCAGCTTGGCCTGCGCGCCGGGAATGACCGCCTGAACCGCGGCATTGAGGCGCTGGACGATCGGGGCCGGGGTTTGGGCTGGGCCGAACAGGCCGACCCATCCGCCGGCATCCATGCCGCGCAGCTCAGGCAGGCCCGATTCGGCGAGCGTCGGCATGTCGGGCAGGGTGGGCGAGCGCGTGAGGGTCGAGACGGCAATGCCTTTGGCCTGTCCCGCCTTGATGCGGGCCAGTGCGCCCGGTGCGCCGTCGAACAGGAACTGGATGCGCCCTGCGGTGAGGTCGAGCTGTGCCGGCCCGCTGCCGCGATAGGGAACATGAACCATGTCGAGGCCCAGGCGCAGCCGCAGCATTTCCATGATCAGGTGGTTGAGGTTGCCTTGACCGAACGAGCCGTAGCTCGTCTTGCCGGGATTGGCCTTTACATAGGCCACGAATTCGGCAGTGGTGCTTACCGGAACGTCGGACGCGGCCAGCAGGACGAGAGCGCCGCGCGCGATGCCGGCGATCGGCGTGAAGTCACGTTCGACGACATAGGGGACATTCTTCGTCACCCAGGGGCCGCTGGCGATCGGCGAATTCGATGTGAGGAGCAGGGTGTAGCCGTTGGGCACGGCGCGGGCGACGCTCGCGCTGCCCATGATTCCCGAGGCGCCGGCGCGATTGTCGATGACGAGGCGCTGCCCGATCTCGGCCGAGAGTGGTTCGAGCAGGAGGCGGCCGCTGATGTCGGCGGCATTGCCCGGCGGATAAGGGACCACCAGGGTGAGCGGGCGGGTCGGCCAGGCCTCCTGCGCGGCTGCGGGGAAGGCCAGAAGGCTCGCCGCCGAAAAGGCGAAGCCGCGTCGTCCAATGTTCATTGAAGCTCCCTGTCGGCCGAGACGCTATCAGCCGGCCGGACAGGGAAAAAGAACCCGCAGCCGCAGCGCGGGACGCAGTCACGCGGAGCGGCGGCACCGGACCAGTAGCTATTCCGGCCGAAGCCAGATCAGACGCTAAACGAGTTGCCGCAGCCGCAGGAGGAGGTGGCGTTCGGGTTCTTCACCTGGAACGCCGAGCCGACCATTTCCTCGACATAGTCGAGCTGGCTGCCCTTGAGGAACTCGAGCGATGTGGCGTCGACCAGCACGGCGGCGCCGTCGCGCTCGATGACCAAGTCGTCGTCGTTGCGCGCTTCCTCGAAGGAGAAATTGTACTGGAAGCCCGAGCAGCCGCCGCCCAGGACCGCCACTCGCATCATGACGGGCTTGGGCTCCTTGGAAGCCAGGAAGGCGATCCGCTTGGCCGCGCTGGGAGTCACGGAGAAGGTGGTGTCGGTCATATCCACAAGATGTGGTGGGGCGGCCGATTCGTCAATCCCGACAAATACCCTAGGATATTAGGGCTTTTTGCGGTGTCGCGCCCGCACCCGCTCGCGGTGGAGAATGTAGAGGCCCGACCCCATGACAAGCGGCAACCCGTACCAGACCGTCCAGGACGGTTCCTCCCGGAACCATAGATAGCCGAACGCCATCGCCAGCACGATCGAGGCATAGTCGAAGGGCGCCAGGACCGCAGCCGGTGCGAGCCGCCAAGCCCGCGTGATCAGCACCTGGGCGCAGCCACCCAACAGCCCGAGGGTCAGCAGCCAGACCCAGTCGAGCAGCGGCGGCCATTTCCATTCCGGGATGGCGCAGGCGATCGACACGAAGGTGCCCACGAGGGCAAACCAGAACAGGGTCACGACGTCGGGATCGTGGCGGCTGAGTTTGCGGACGAGCACGGTCGAGAGCGCGTAGCAGAAGGTCGCCGCCAGGATCACCAGCGAGACGAGGTGGAACTCGATGGCGAAAGGATCGAGCATGATCAGTACGCCGGCGAAGCCCACGCCAACTGCTGTCCAGCGGCGCCAACCCACCGGCTCCCCGAGGATCGGCACCGAGAGTGCCACCATGAAGAGGGGCGCGGCGAAGGAAATGGCGTAGGCATCGACCAGCGGCATGCGCGGGAAGGCGTAGAAGAAGCCGAACATGCTCCCGAAGCCGATGCAGACCCTGAGCGCCTGCAGGCCTGGCCGGGTGCTGCGCACCACACGCAGGCCGCCGGCATGCCAGATCAGCACCGCGACGGGCACCAGCGCCACGGCGCTGCGGAAGACCATGAGCTGGAAGGAGCCATAGGTGCCACCCAGCCCCTTGACCATCGCGTCCATCGTGCAGAACAGCACGAGAGCGCTCATCTTGAAGTAGATGCCGTGCAGGGCGGTCTGGCTGGGGGTGTGCGGCAAGGTCGCGCTATTTGGCTCGCGCACCATCCTCTGTAAAGTGAACTTCTCGGGGGATCAGGGGAACGTGAGCGCGTGAGCTGGCTGTTGCGCTGCATCAATTCGCGACGGGCGCCGGTCGTCGCCGCCATGCTCGTGCTTGTGGGCGCGCTCGTGCTGCGCATCGCCGATCCGGGGGCGGTGACGCGCATCCGCGATTTCGCCTTCGACGGCTATCAGCGCATCGAGCCACGCGTCTACAATCCCGATACTCCCGTGCGCATCGTCGACATCGATGAAGCCGCACTGCAGGAATACGGCCAGTGGCCGTGGCCGCGCTCGATCATCGCGCGCTTGATTGAAAAGCTGACCGACAAGGGCGCGGCAGTCGTGGCCTTCGACGCGGTGTTCGCCGAACCCGACCGCTCGTCGCCCAGCCGCATGGTGCGGGATCTGGCGGCTTTCACCGATGCGGCGACGCTCGAAAAGCTCGGGGCCACGGCTCTGGACAACGACAGGCTGATGGCCGAGGCGATGGCGCAGTCGCGGGTCGTCACAGGTTTCGGATTCGACCTGAGGGGCTCGGGCAATCCGCCGCGCACCTTCCACGGCGTGGCCTTCGCCGGCGACCAGCCCAGTCAATTCCTGCCGCAGCAGGGCGGCACGGTGAAATCCATCGAGATCCTTGAATCTGCGGCCAAGGGGAACGGCAGCGTCAACACCGACCTCGACACGATCGTGATCCGCCGCGTGCCGATGCTGTTCCGTGTCGCCGGCTACGAGGGCCTCTTTCCGGCATTGTCGATCGAGGCGTTACGGGTGGCGCAGGAAGCGTCCTCCTATCTGATCAAGTCGTCGGGGGCGAGCGGCGAGCTTTCGTTCGGCGAAAAGACCGGGATCGTGGCCATCAAGACCGGCAATCTCGAAGTTCCGACCGATGGGCGTGGCCGGGTCATCCTTTACGACACCGGCCACAAGGCCGAACGCTTCATCTCGGCGCGGGCCGTGCTGAAGGACGAGGTGCCCGCAGAGAAACTCGAAGGGCAGGTCATCTTCGTCGGCACCAGTGCGATTGGTCTCAAGGACCTGCGCAACACGCCGGTGCAGGACGGAGTCCCGGGTGTCGAAGTCCATGCGCAGCTCGCCGAGCAGATGATCGAGCAGCAGTTCCTCGCCCGGCCGGACTACGCAGATGGCGCAGAATTCCTCTATCTCGCGGCGGTCGGCCTCCTCATGGTGCTGCTGCTGCCGCGCCTGTCGGCGGGCAGGATGGCATCCGTCGCCGCAGTCCTGATCGGCGCCGGGCTGGTCGTGCCGTGGTTCGCCTATTCACAGTACCATCTGCTGTTCGATCCGATCTATCCACCGGCAACCCTGGCGGCGATCTATGTCGGCGGCACCTCGCTCGCCTTCATGCGGACGGAGCGGGAGCGGGCGGAGATCCGCGGCGCCTTCGGCATGTACCTGTCGCCCGACCTGGTCGAGCAACTGGCGCGCAACCCCAGCCTGCTGCAGCTCGGCGGCGAGCTTCGCGAGATTACGGTCATGTTTACCGACGTGCGCGGCTTCACCACCATCTCCGAACAGTTCGATCCGCACGGCCTGACGCGGTTCATGAACCGCTTCCTGACACCGATGACCGACCTGATCCTCGCGCGCCGGGGAACGATAGACAAGTACATGGGCGACGCCATCATGGCCTTCTGGAACGCACCGCTGCCGGTCGAGCGCCATGCCGCGCACGCCTGCGATGCGGCGCTCGCCATGCAGGCCCGGCTGCTGGTGCTGAACGAGGAATGGAAGAAGGAGGCGGAGGCCGAGGGCCGCAAGCACATTCCGGTGAACATCGGCGTCGGCCTCAATACCGGTCCGGCCTCGGTCGGCAATTTCGGCTCGACCCAGCGTTTCACCTATTCGTGCCTCGGCGACGACGTGAATCTCGCCTCTCGCCTCGAAGGCCAGTGCAAGACCTATGGTGTCGGCATCATCATCGGCCGCAAGACGCGCGAGGCGGTCGAGGACTACGCGACGCTGGAGATCGATCTGATCACCGTGAAGGGCAAGACCGAGCCCGAGCGTATCCATGCACTACTGGGCGATGCTGACCTCGCGAAGTCGCCGGCCCATGCCGCGCTGGTCATGCAGCAGGCGGCGTTCCTGAATCTCTACCGCTCCGGCGCTTTTGCCGAGGCGCTGGAGATGATCGAGGCCTGCGAAGCCGCAGCCACTGCGGCGGGCTGGCGCCAGAGCTATTATCGGATGATGCGCGGACGTCTCGACGAGCTGATCGACGATTCGCCGGTGGACTGGAAGGGAGTTTATGTCGCCAAGGACAAGTGAGCAGGATCGCCGCCTCGCCGCCATCGAGGAACTCGTGTGCCGCGACGTCGGCCGCAAGACCCAGGCTCTGATCGACGCCAATCGCGGCGGCCTCGCCGACGCGGCGGCTTCGCTGGCGACGGCCTCGCGTGTCGGATTGATCACCGGGTTCTTCGTGCCGCGCGGCGACGTGGCGGCGCCGGAAACCGACGGGCCCGTGGGCACCGCACTGCTGGCGGCCGCGCTGGCGGCCTGCGGCGTCCCGGCCCGCATCGCCGTCGATACGCCCAGCGTCGAGGCCGTGCGTGCCGCCGTGCGCGCGACAGAGGAGGACGTGACGGTCGACGAGATCGTGCTCGGGCAGGAGGGTGCCATCGAGGAACTGGCGAAGATCTGGCGCGGCGAGGCGCTCAGCCATGTCGTCGCCATCGAGCGCTGCGGGCGAAGCGCCGACGGCAAGCCGCGCAACATGCGCGGGGTCGACGTGTCGCCCTGGACCCTGCCGCTCGATTCGCTGTTCGAAGGCGGGCCGTGGGCAAAGCTCGCGGTTGGCGACGGCGGCAACGAGGTCGGCATGGGCAAACTACCGCCCGGCCTGATCGCCGAGCACGTGCCCAACGGGGCGGCGATCGCCTGCGTCACCTCGTGCGACCACCTCGTCGTCGCCGGCGTCTCGAATTGGGGCGCCTACGGGCTGATGGCGGCGCTCGCGGTGCTCCGTCCCGACTGGCGCCCCACGATCGCGAAATTCCTGACCGCGGAACGGGACTTCTTCGTTACCGATACGATCGTCAAGGAAGCGGGCGCAGTGGACGGCGTGACCGCGCAGCGCGTCGCCACGGTCGACGGATTCGGGCCCGAGATCCACGGGCC
>CAZPOS010000092.1:0-18278 GCA_964588065.1 uncultured Reyranella sp. | reverse complement strand
TCAGTCCCAGGCGGCGTCGACGATCTGTCCGGCCTCGGAGAGGACGAGGGTGAGGCGGTTGGGTTCGTACTCGTAGCTGGGGATGCCGTCGGTCGGGCGGATGATGCGCAGCGGATAAGGAAGGTCTTCTTCCTTCACGACGTTTCCGGCGGCCTGTCCCGCCGGGGCGGCGGCGCCTTTGGCCTGGAAGTATTTGCCGAGGCACTTGGCGCAGTCTTCCTTGGGCGGCGCGACCTCGGCGACACCCGGAAGGGTCTTGAGCGAGACGGCGTTGTAGCCCGAGCGGACGCGGATGCCCTTGTAGGGATGTCCCTTGGCGATCGGCAGGATCGCCTCGACCGGCATGAAGGGTCCGAGCGGGGCCATGTCGGTGGGGGCGCTGGCCTGGAAGATGAGGTCGAGCATGCCGTCGATGCCCTCGCCTCGGGTGATCGGCAGGAGATGGGGCTCGCCCCAGGCGCTGGAAGTGACGAGGCCGCGGGCGCGGACGATGTCCATGCCGCCGTCGCGGGCGGAGCGGATCAGCTCGACGCTGGTGACGAACATGACCGGGAAGGGCCGGGAGCCTTCGGGCCCCGGGGCGCCGCCGCCCGGGGGCGGCCCGGCATCCTTGGGCGTCGAGGGGGCGGCCTGCGGCGCCTGCTGCTGTGCGTTGGCGGCCAGGCCGCCCAGCATCGCGCCGGCGGCGACCAGGGAGGCGAGGGTGAAAAGCTTCTTGCGGGTCATGGCATCCTCGGCAACGGAGCTGCGGCTTTGCCGCTCGGAACGGACGAAAGCGAAAGGGCGGCCTGCGGGGTCACCTGAGTCTCGCTGCGCGCGAGCCGGTCGTAGGCTTCGAGGATCAGGTCTGTCGGGACCATCTGCGTCAGCGTGCAATACGAAGTCTCTGTGGCCGTGAAGCTGCCCTTCTCGAACAGCTTGTTGACCGGGGCGCCGCCGCCGCACACGGAGAAGTACTCGCAGGAGCGGCGGCAGGCCTGAACTCCCGCGGTGATGTCGCGATAGAGCGGCGACGCAAGACAGGTGTCGCGAATCTCCTGCAGGGACTGGAAATTGATGTTGCCCAGAAGATAGTCGCCATAGTCGGCATTCTTCAGGCCGAGCAGTTCCGGTGAGAAGCTCGACACGTTGCCGTGGCTGTCGACGTTCAGCATCGCCAACGGCTCGACCTGGATGTTGCGCGCCGGCACGCCCTCGGGACGGAACATGCGGGGCAGGGCGAGATCGATCTCGCGCACGAAACGCACGTGGCCGCTCTGGCGGGCCAGGTGCCAGAAGCGACGCAGAAACGCGGCATAACGCCTGCGCAGCTCGGGGCCGTGGAACAGGCTCGAAACGTGATCTCCCTCGGATTCCTCGACATTGAAGCAAATCTGGTCGATGGCCTCGGAGAGGTAGAACTCGAGCAATTCCTCGGGTCGGTCGAGGCTGGTGTGCGACAGCACCGATATGACGTGGAAGTCGACGCCGTTCTCCCGCAGGCATCGGATGCCGGCGATCGTCTTGTCGAACGTTCCCTTGCCGCTGCGGCTCTTGCGATGAAGATCGTGCAGTTCGCGCGGCCCGTCGAGGCTGACACCGACGCCGACCTGCCATTCCTTGAAAAGGTCGCACCACGCGCGGTCGATCAGGGTGCCATTGGTCTGAAACGAATGTTTCACACGGACCGATGCCGGCCTCATCCGCTCGATCGTCGCGAAGGCCTCGCGATAGAAGGAAACGGGGACCACCAAGGGCTCGCCCGCGTGCCAGATCACGGTGATCTCGCCGCAAGCCCAGCCCGACGCGAATATCTGCTCGAACAGGCGGCTCACGGTGGACTGGGCGATGACGTGCTTGTTCGAGCGATCGGGAAGATAGCAATAGGTGCAGGCGATGTTGCAGAAGGCTGTCGGCTGCACGACCACCATGCCGATTTCCGGCGTGGCGGACATCATCGCTGCCGTTCGATCACCCGCCATCGACAGAAACCCTTCGACAGACCCATCTCGGGAAGGACGTTAGTCGGACCTGCGATCCGCTCGCAAACCAAAAATGAGAAGAGCGCACCTTCCTGAGCGCTCGCCCTTGAAGTCCGGCGAACACACCCCATATGCAACGAGTTCCAGCGGTCAGATTGATCGCGAACACCGCCGGGGTGAGCCACGGATGTAATGGTGACCGATCGGCGGACCGCAGCCCCGCGCCTGAAATGGCGGCGGGGCTTTCTTTTTCCGCCTTAGTGGATGAGCGGTGCCCCTCCGCCCGGCTGCATCGGCAAGTGATGGAACGACTTCGTTTCCAGCCAAACGTGACGGAACGTCGTCGTCGTACCGAGCTGGCGTTGCGGCTTGCCGATCTGGAAGCCAAGGCCTCGCAGCAATTCCAGCGTCCGGTCCTCGCTTGCGTCTATATGCTGCTCCAGTCGAGGGAACTCATTCAGCATCTCGGCGAAGACGAGGCGGCACAGCATGGCGAATTCCCGCGACTCGCCGTCAAAGGCGGCCAGCGACATCATCCAGAGATATCCGACCTCGGGATTGTCGAGCCGCGGCGTGACGCCCCAGAGGGCGCTCGTCGCCCCGTCGCTGAGGCGCCGCGCCGCCCAGATCTGGGCGCTGAAAGCGCATGCTTCGACGAGGCGACGACTGGGCTCCTTCTCGGGCCAGTCCGCTGCCGCGGGCTGATCTTCGAGGAGCGAGGCCACGTAGGCGACGTCCACTGACGTGGCTGGCAGGACCTGATAGCGCATGGACCTCTCCTTGGTGGGTCCCGAATCAACGATGTCGCCGGCGAAGGTTGCGCCCTGGAACGCCGGGTCCCGTTCGGAATCGCACCGTGAGTGCGGGCGGTGATAGTGTTGGGCGTGACATCGACTCCCCTCCTTCGCCGTCCCTTCCTTGCTTTGCTGGGAGCAACGCTCATGGCGCCGTTGAACTCGTCCGCCCGTCCCGCAGCCTGGGAGACGGAGTCGCCGCACGCAGCCGGCTTCGCGCCGGACCTCTCGGCGAAGCTCGATGCCTTGATCGCCGGGAAGCGCATCTGGAACGTCCATGGAGTCCTGGTTGCGCGCGGCGGCAAGATGGTGCTGGAACGCTACTTCGACGGCGTCGACTGGGTCCGTGGCCGGCCGCTCGGCAGCGTCGCATTCGGTCCGGAGACGCTGCACGACCTTCGCTCCGTCTCCAAGAGCATCGTGGGGCTGCTGTACGGGATCGCATTGGACCAGGGGAAGGTGCCGCCGCCCGGGGCGCCACTGCTCGACGCCTTTCCCGACCATGCCGATCTCGCAGCGGATCCGGCCCGCGCGAAATGGACGGTGCATCACGCGCTCAGCATGACGATGGGCACGGACTGGGACGAGTTGGGGGTCCCTTACACGGACCCGACCAACAGCGAGATCGAGATGGACCGTGCACCGGATCGCTATCGCTACGTGCTCGGCCGGCCGGTCGTTTTCGAGCCCGGCAAACGCTGGGTCTACAGCGGCGGCGCCACGGCGCTGCTCGGCCGGATGATCGCGCAGGGAACGGGCAGGAGCCTGCATGCTTTCGCGCGCGAGACGCTGTTCGATCCACTCGGGATCGGTCCGAGCGAGTGGCTGGCCGATGCAAACGGCAACGAGTTCGCCGCTTCAGGCCTGCGTCTCCTGCCGCGCGATCTGCTGAGGATCGGACAATTGGTATTGCGGCAGGGTGAGAGCGGCGGCAGGCGGATCGTGTCCGGCGAATGGATCGCGCGCGCCACGACGCCCTATGTCAGCTGCGACGAGGTCCGCCGCTACGGCTACCAATGGTACATGGGAGAGATGGCGTTCACGGTGCCCGCCGGCCCACGCTGGAACCGAAATCGCCTGGAGCACTTTCAGGGCGCCTATGGAAATGGCGGGCAGAGGCTGTGGGTGTTCCCCGGCCTCGACATGGTCGTCGCGGTCACGGCCGGCAACTACGACACGCCGGACCAGTGGGTTCCGTCCCTGCGCGTGCTGCGCGAGGCCGTGCTCGCGAGCGTGCTGTAGCAGGCTCAGCGCGTCCCGGCGGGCGGGGCCTGGCGGGTCGTGTCCGAGCCGACGCCGGGCTGACCGGCGCTGGGGGCGCCGGGTGTGGCTGGGGCAGGGGTGACCGGCGCGCCGGTGCTCGCGGGCGGGGGTGATGCCGGAGGCGGCGGTACGGTCGGAGACGTTCCGGCCGGTGCCGGCGACGTCGAAGAGCCGCCGGCGCTGGAGCCCGGTGCAGGCGTTTGAGCATGGACGGAGCCGGCGATCAGGCCGCAGGCGGCAAGGGTGGCGAGCATCGTTCTGACCATTGCGATCCTCCCGGGGTTCCCTGTTTCAACCCCCGGAGGACGTTTGCGTTGCAGCCGGCTCAGAGGGTTGCGGCCAGCTGGGCGAGTTGGTCGGTGCAGAGGCCCCAGCCGGCGTGGAATCCCATCCTCTCATGGGCCTCGCGGTCTTCGACCGTCCAGTGGCGCACGCGGGCGGTGTAGAGCGTCTTGCCGTCCTGCTCCTCGAATGTGAGGACGATGGTCATGAACGGCTTTGCCGAAGGCTGCCAAGCCTCGGTGAAGGCATCGGTGGCCACCAGGCGCTCGTTGGGCACGACGTCGAGGTAGACCCCGCGGTTGGGCATGTCCTGGCCGTCGGGACCGCGCATGACGATCAGGCTGGAGCCGCCCGGCCGCACGTCGAGTTCGGCGGTGGGGGTCTCATAGGGCCTGGGTGCGAACCACTGCTTCAGCAACGCCGGTTCGGTCCAGCAGCGATAGACGTTTTCGCGCGGGGCGTGGATCAGGCGCGAGATCACGAGTTCGCGGTCGTTGGCGGGGGCAGTATTCATTTCCGGCTCCAGTCGAGAGGTGGATCTGTCCTGAGGACGAAGCCGGCCGCCCACTTCCGACATGGTTGTGAAATTTCTCCACAGGTGACTGGCGGGTAATAATGATGCGCTGCGTCTCCGATACGGGGTGCGGCATCCGTTTCGTTTGTTTCGTTTATTGCGTTTATTTCGTTTGATTGGCCGCTTCCGGCGGGTCCCGGCCCGCCTAGGGCGCGGCGAAGCTCCCCGGAGTCACGCCGCCATATTCGTGGCTGACCCGGCCGTTCCAGCCGAATCCCACGTAGCCCCCGGCCGCGTCGTAGAGATAGTCGAACCCTTCCAGGAACATGCGCCCGGTGTTCACGAAGACGGTGGCGTCGCGCACGACCTCGACCCGTTCGGGATGCAG
The DNA here is from genome assembly GCA_964588065.1 of uncultured Reyranella sp. GTDB lineage: Bacteria > Pseudomonadota > Alphaproteobacteria > Reyranellales > Reyranellaceae > Reyranella. Next base: position 13,076 of record CAZPOS010000092.1, on the reverse strand, counting down.
CGGGTTGCCGCGGCGCCCGACCCGGAACTCGTAGAACGCGGGCTGCGGACGCTGGCGATCCGGCATGAAGAGCTCGATGCGCGTGCTTTCGGGGGCCCGGCGCCCGTGCTCCAGGCGCGTGCCGGCGGGGGGCGAGAGGAACATGTAGTTGATGCCCGTATCCATCAGCATCGTGCCGCGGCCGGCAACGCCATCGACCGAGACTGTCATGGGGGCGCCGTTCCAGTCGGGGACGCCGGCAGCATGCGCCTTGGGCGTCAACTTGACGAAGGCCATGTGGCGGGTGAGGGCGGGCGTCATGCCGAGATGGACGCCGGTCCGGGTGATGACGTAGCCGGGTCGCACCGAACTCACGGGGCGCCCGGAAGCCAGCGAGACGAGGCTCACGAAGGGATTCTTCGGCGACGTGTTGTCGGCCGTGGCCTGCGCCGCACCGCGGTCGAAGCCGATGCCCATGAACGAAACATTGCGCGGTTCGGATTCCGGCCGGCAGTCCCGCGCATGCTCGAGGCAGCTGATGCGGTCGACGCGCAGCACCTGCACGCGCGCCGTGGCGACCGGTGTATATTCGTCTCGGCGGATGACGACGTTCGTCATCCAGTGTTCGCCGGTCAACACGCGGCCGCTGCTGTTGTAGACGAGCCGACCCGGTCCCTGCGCGACGTCGCCGGGGCCGGGGATGAAATGCTCTGCCGAGACCACGATGCCGGTCGAGCCGGTGTCCATGCCGAACCAGCGCGGGCGCGCGCCGCTCAGGCTGAGCCAGACCGTCGGGACGTGATGCAGCGAGATCGGGCCGTTCGCGAATGGAATCTCGATCGCCTCGTGTCCTTCATAGGCACGCCACGGCTCCTGTGCGTGGGACGCTCCGGTCCAGCCGAGCAGGACCGTGACGACGGCCGTGACGATCTTCAAGCAACGGAACATGGTCGCACACTTCAGTCGGGGAGGTCGAAATCCTGGCCCTTGGCCGTGAGCCCGGACTTTTCGAACCAGTCGGGACCGAGCAGGCTGATCGGCTTGCCGGTGCACTTGAGGTTCGCGACCGACTTGCCGTCGCGCTCGAAGGTGACCCCGGCCTTTTCCTGGATCTCGCCGCGCGGTCCCCACTTTCCGATGCCGGTATAGACGACGAAGGCGATGTTGTTCTTCGCCGAGACGCGCAACCAGGCAGCCCCGCCGCCGGAAAAAGGAACCGATTCGGCGCTGGCCGCCTGGGCCGGCGGCACATGGGCTGCGGGAAGGATCAGGTCGAGCGGCTCGCTCGAGTCCGGCTTTCCGGTCCGGTACTGCAGGTAACCCTTGCCTGGCCCGGCATCCTTGGAGGCGCAGACCGATACGAGCTTGGTCGCACTGGTCCGGCACGAGAAGACGATCGTCTCCGCGGGCGTGCAGAAGGAGGTCTGCGGGCTCTTGGCGGCCGAGGGGGTGGCGGGGGGCGATGCAGCGAGCGGCGCCGGCTTGGCCGACGCGATCAGAACGACGGTATCGCTCTTCTTGCAGTCCGGATTGCCCTGACACGAAGCCGCCATCACGCGCGCGGTCGTGTAGGTCAGCGCCAGGCGCTTGCCCTTGAGGGATTTCTCCATCGTGCAGAGCTCGAAATCAGCGAGCTCGTCGAAGGTGGCGCCACGATCGTCCTTCAGCGTTACGGAGCAGGCGGTGTCGCCATTCCGGAAGGCGGTGGGCGTTCCGAATGTCCGCTTCTTCTCTCCTCCGACCGTGACCGTGTCTTGCGCCGCGACCGGGAGGGCGGCCAGGAACAGCATCCCCAGGAAACCCGAACGAACGAAAGAGGAAGCCAAGCAGCACTCCGCGGGTGGATCGCACCCTGAAGTCATAGATGATCACGGGCTGATTGTCGCGCGTCAGACGCAAAAGACCCGCTCCGAGGTCGTCGGGCGGGCCTAACGAACTCACCGGTACATCCGCGGCTCAGTCCGTGCTGGGTGAATAACGCCAAGGCAGCCAGATGGTTGCCGCCGCCGACCGGGTTACGTCATGGACGCAACTATTGCACCGCAAACATCGTTGACCCGGCATGAGCGACAGCACGACGTTGGAGGAGATAAGTCCTTACCTTGTTCTGGGCCAGGCGGACGATGTCGGGCAGCCGATCGTCGAGACCGCGCGGGCCCTGCACGATCTGATCGTGACCTTTCCACCGCAGGGGCACTATTCGGTGCGAACGGTGGAGGATGAGTGTGGCCCCGCCGTCCACTGTGCCTTTGAGCGCAAAATAGATGCCGACCGACTGGCCGCCGCGGTAGGGGCCATCGAGATCGCCCGCTACGAGAACTATCGCAGCGAGCGTGCTTTTTACCTCGACGAAAAGGTCGCCCGGAACATCCGCCGTGCCTTGCAGAGGCGGCGCAACGCCTCGAATTGAGCCTGTTCAGAGAATGCCGAACAGGCGTGCCACGCGCTGTACCGCGCCCCAGGCCGGGTCGAGCGTGGCGAAGGTGCGGGCCATCTCGTTCGCATCGTTGAGCAGGGCCTTGAGCTTCACGTCGCTGGGCTCGTCCTTCTCCGCCTCGATTCGCGCCTCTTCGAAGAGGGCCCGCAGTTCGCGCATTTCTTCGCTGTAGTCCGCGTCGATCGCCTTAACGGAATCGGCGAGGGCGGAGGCGAGGGTGGGATCGTTCTTGCTCTCGGTCATGATCTCTACGCTGCTTTCTGGGTTCGATGGCCATCGATGGCGGCCCACAAGGACGCTGCCGTGACCGGCATGTCGATGTGTTTCAGGCCGGTGTGCGGATGGATCGCATCGACGATGGCATTGATGACCGAGGGCGGAGCGCCGATGGCACCGGCCTCGCCCGCACCCTTCACACCGAGCGGATTGGTCGTGCAGAGGCTGTTGTGCATGTCGAAGTGGACGTGCGGCACGACATCGGCGCGCGGCAGGGCGTAGTCCATGAACGAACCGCTCATGAGCTGGCCGGAGTCGGGATCGTAGATCGTCTTTTCGGTCAGGGCCTGGCCGACGCCTTGGCCCACGCCGCCGTGGACCTGGCCCTGCAGCAGCAGCGGGTTAAGCGCCGTGCCGAAATCGTCCATGATCGTGTAGTTCAGTATCTCGACGGTGCCGATGTCCGGATCGACTTCGAGTTCGCAGATGTGACAGCCGTTGGGGAAGGTCGCGGCCTGCGGCGTGCGCGTGAAGGCGTCGTCCAGGCCGGGCTTGCCCCCTTCCGGCACATGCTTGGGGTCGCGGGCCGCGCGGGCCACGTCGAACAGGCTCATCGTGCGATCGGTGCCGACGATGCGGAAGGTCGCATCGGCATACTCGATGTCGCCGACCGCCGCTTCCATCGCCGAGGCGGCGACCAGCTTGCCCTTCTCGATGATGTTGTCGCTGACGCCCAGCACGGCGGCGCCGGCCACGGGGATCGAGCGGCTGCCGCCGGTCATGCCTTCCGGCGTGAAGTCCGAATCGCCCTGCACGATGCGGATACGATCGGCATCGACGCCGAGCCGCGCCGACATGATCTGCGTGAAGGCGGTCTCGTGGCCCTGTCCATTGGTCTGGACGCCGACATAGACCGTGATCGTGTCGTCGTCGTTGAACTTGGCGATCGCGCTTTCCGGCGCGCCACCCGAGCATTTCTCCACATAGGTCGACATGCCGATACCGCGCCACTTGCCGTTGGCGAGCGAGGCCGCGCGACGGGCCGGGAAGCCCTTCCAGTCGGCCTTCTCCATGCCCTTCAGCATGACGTTGTCGAAGTCGCCGGAGTCGAACGTGTCGCCCAGTGCCGTATTCCAGGGGATCTGGTTGGGCTTCACCAGGTTGCGCTTGCGGATCTCGACGGGCCCCAGACCGGTCTCGCGGCCGATATGGTCGACGAAGCGCTCCAGCAGATAGGCGGCCTCGGGCCGTCCGGCGCCGCGATAGGCATCGGTCGGAACGGTGTTGGTCATGACGCCCTTCACGTTCACGTAGATCGCGGGCGTCTGGTAGAGGCCGGCCAGCATGCCGCTGCCGGCCATCGTCGGAATGAACGCGCCGAAATGGCTGAGATAGGCGCCGAGTGCGGCGTGGGTCGTGACCCTGAGGCCGAGGAACTTGCAATCCTTGTCGAGCGCCATCTCGGCCAGAGAGACATGGTCGCGGCCCTGCACGTCCGACAGGAAGGCTTCCTGACGATCGGGAATCCACTTCACCGTGCGCTTCAGCTCGCGGCTGGCCCACACCACCAGCGGATATTCGGGATGCACGAAGATTTTCATGCCGAAGCCGCCGCCCACGTCGCCGGTCCGGACGCGCAGCTTGGGCTGGCCGATCTTCAGGATCATGTCGGCGACCACCGGGCGGATGACGCTGACGCCCTGAGAGGACACCCAGAGGGTCGAGCGGTCGTCGGTCGGGTCGTATTCGCAGATCGCGCCGCGCGGCTCCATCGAGTTCACGACCAGCCGATTGTTCACGATCTCGAGCTTCACGACGCGATCGGCCTTGGCGAAGGCCGCCTCGGTCCGCGCGCGATCGCCCATTTCCCAGTCGAAGACGATGTTGCCCGCAATGTGATCGTGCACGAGAGGTGCGCCCGGCTGCGCCGATTCACGGGTGCCGACCGTGTGAGGGCGTGCCTCGTAGTCGACCTCGATCAATTCCGCGCCGTCCTTGGCCTGTTCCAGCGTCTCCGCCACCACGAGCGCCACCGGATCGCCGACATGGCGCACGCGGCCCTGGGCCAGCATCGGACGGGGCGTCTCGCCCCGGGGCGTGCCGTCCCGGTTTGTCACCGGCACCAGGCAGGGGAGGTCGCCGGCCTTCTTCACGTCTTCGCCGGTCAGGACGAGCAGAACCCCCTGGGCCTTCTTCGCTGCCGCGGTGTCGATGGATCTGATGTCGGCGTGGGCATGCGGCGACCGCAGCACGTAAGCCCGGGCCGCCGGGGTCGAGAGCTTGGTATCGTCCGTGTAACGACCGCCGCCGGTGAGGAGACGCGGATCCTCGACCCGGCGGACCGACTGACCAATGCCGAACTTCGCCATGAATTTCCTCCGTGTTGTCCGGAGGTTAACCCGCCGGGAGGGGGCTCGCTACAGGATCGTCCAGACGAATCCCGCAATCACCACGAGGATGCCGGCGCCAAGACCGATCCAGGTTCCGGCGGTGGGCACGCGTATTTCTGCTTCGTATCGCGAGGGGGAGCCGACCTCGTCCTCGACCTTGAAAATCGGAGCCATGGATCACCTCGCTGCCGGAAAATCCTCCGGCGCGTGCGGAGGAACGCCGGTGCTCTCCGGACGTTGCTTGCCGGGGCAGGAGTGACATGCACATCGCCGACGATGACAGAGGCCAGGGACCGGCCAAGCCGACCGGACCGGGCGGGGCCGCGGTCGTCGACTATGTGGCGCTCGCGCCAGGCCGGATCGTCGGACGCTACGAGGTCCTAGAGGTTCTTGGGCAAGGGGGCTTCGGGATCACCTACCGCGTCCGGGACACCCAACTCGACCGCGAGGTGGCTCTCAAGGAGTATCTGCCGCCCGCGCTCGCCATCCGCCAGGACGGCGCTTCCGTCCTGCCGCGCTCGACCGAGGTGGCGGACGATTTCTCCTGGGGCCGCGAGCGGTTCGTGGCCGAGGGCCGCACCCTGGCGAAGTTGCACGACGCCCCATCGATCGTGAAGGTCTTCGACTTCGTCGAAACGAACGGCACGTCCTACATGGTGATGGAGCTGGTGCGGGGCGGCACGCTGGAGGACCGCGTCAAAGCCGGCGGCCCGCTGTCTCCGGCCGAAGTCGATGCTCTGCTGCCGCCGCTGCTCGAAGGTCTCGAGAAGGTTCATCAAGCGGGCTACCTTCATCGCGACATCAAGCCCGGCAACATCCTGCTGGCCGAGACCGGTATTCCGACGCTGATCGATTTCGGCGCGGCGCGCATGGCGGTGGCCGGCCGCTCCTCCACCATGACGGCGATCTTCACGCCGGGCTATGCGGCGCCGGAACAGTTCGCGACCGGCAAGCAGGGACCCTGGACGGACATCTACGGGCTGGCGGCCACGCTCCACCATGCCGTCACGGGCAAGGCGCCGCCCAGTGCGTTCGACCGGCTGCTCGACGACACTTACCGGCCGCTCGCCGAACAGGAGCTGGCCGGCTTCCCTTCGGCGCTGCTGGCGGGCATCGATGCCGGGCTCACGGTGCGGTTCGAGGACCGCCCGCAAAGCATCGCGGACTGGCGGTCGCTTCTCGGCGGAGTGCCGCTCGATCCCAACATGACGATGGTCATGCCTCAGCCTGTGGCGCCGCCTCTGCCCCCGACGCCTCCGACGCCACCCACCCCGCCGACGCCGCCGAGCGAACCGGTTGCACTCGCGGTAGGGCCGCGGACGCGCTCCCGGAAGAGGCCCGCTCTCGTCGGCGCCATCGCGCTTCTCCTGGTGCTGGCCGGCAGCGCGTATTTCCTGGCGCAGGCGCCCGGGCAGGGAGAGCAGACGGCAGAGAGCGTCGCGTCCGCCGACCCGCCGGCGGCCGCCAGTGCTGTCGATCCGGTCGAGGCCGCGCGCGAGGGAGAGGAGGCTCTCAAACTCGTGGCGGCCGATCGGCAACGTATCCAGGTGATCCTTACCGCGCTGGGCTACGACACACGCGGCTCCGACGGCGCGTTCGGAGAACGTTCGCGCGAGATGATCGCGGCGTGGCAGAAGGCCAAGGGCGAAGCCGCCACGGGATATCTCACGGCGGCGCAGGTGCCGGCGCTGTTGCGCGAGGCGCCGGCTGCGCCAACCGCCCGCCCGTCGTCACCGTCCGGTTCTGCGGCGCCATCGCCACGACAAGCCGGCGCCTATGACGGCGTGTATGGCGGCGGCATGACCAGCAGCGGCTTCGGCCAGGCTTCGGGCGTCGTGACGGCCGAACTCAGCATCGCCGGCAGCCTGCTGATCGGACGCATCGTCCAGCCGGGCTGCGGAACCTCATCGCTGTCCCTTACCGTGTCGCCGAACGGCGCCATTTCCGGCGGCGGGCGCCTGTATGAGGGGCAGGATTGTTCCGTGGCGAATTTCACCGCGACCGGCAGGGCGGCGGGAGGTGCGGTCACGCTCGAGCTTCGCGCAACCGTCGGGTCGATGCGGGGAAACCTGGCGCGGCGCGGCTGAGACCGGCGCGGCGGACGGTGCCGGCTCGACTGCGCCGGCACCGCTGCCTCGTTATCTTGCTACTTCTTCGGCGTGATCGCGACGACCAGCACCTGTGTATCGATGGCCGTCAGCTTGTCGCCGGTCTTCACCCGCGGCAGCTGGGCGCGGCCTTCGGGGGACACGACGTTGTAGGTCCTGACCTCCCCGCCGTTCGGATTGACGAGCGAGATCGTGTTGGCGGTGGTGTTGACGCCCGTCACCCACCAGTTGGCGACGGTCTGGTCGGCCATGACGCCGGCGGCGCGGGTCCCCGTCGAGGCCGCGGCGGCGACGTTGAGGTCGCGGCCACCCGGAGTCGCCGTGTTCGGTCCGGACAGGACGAAGCTCAGCTTCTCTTCGAACGCCACCGAGACCCGGTCGCCCACCTTGCTGGTATCCATCTTGACACCCGGACCGACGGTCGAGGTCAGTGAGCGGCCGGCCGGGCCGGTGAAGGTCACGGTGCGCTTGGCAGGATCGATCGCGCTGATGGTCGCGTCGATCGAATAGGTGATGACCGTCGAGATGCCGACGATCGGTTGCCCCTGCGCGTAGGCGGCGCTGGTCGTGACGCCGGTGGCGGCGATCGAGCCCGCGAGCATGGCGGCGATCAGGAAGCGTTTGGTGAACATGAGACTCTCTCCCTCGTGGTGCGTAACGCTAGCATGAGGTTTGACGGATTTTCCATGGCCCGCCTGTTACAGTGAGATTGATTATGTTCAATCTCCCATGACGAACGATCGCGTAACGGCGGCCTATCTCGCCGCCGAAGGATTCGAGAGCCAGCTGCGCGCGGAACTCGCGCGCGCCGGTGTCGCCGTACGGGCCGAGCACGGCCGCCTGTTCCTGTCCTACGCGCCGGCGCACGCAGCCGCCTGGGCTGCCAACGTCTGGCATGACTGTATCGAGCTGCCGGTGGCCTCGATCGGCACGGCGGCGAAGGCCCTGCGCGACATCCAGCGCAACTGGGCGATGTACGCGCCTGTCCATCATCGTCGCGCGGCGCTCATCCAGGAACGGCTGCCGCATGTCTCGGCCAAGCCCGTGGTGTTTCCCGCCGCCGCCCCGACCGCCCCGCTGGGATCCTGGACCCTGCTCGCGCCCGACCGGATGCTGGCGGCCGCCTCGTGCACTGCGCCTTTTCCCAACGGCGAACTCGAACTCGTCGAAGACAAGGTCGGGCCGCCGAGCCGCGCCTACCTGAAGCTCTGGGAGGCGCTGGTCCGCCTGCGGCGCTGGCCGCAGCCCGGTGAGCGCTGCCTCGATCTCGGCGCCTGCCCCGGCGGCTGGACCTGGGTGCTGGCCCGGCTGGGCGCACATGTGATCGCGGTCGACAAGGCACCGCTCGATCCCAGGGTCGCGGCCATGCCCGGCGTCGAATGGCGAGGGGAAAGCGCCTTCGGACTCGATCCCGCAAGCGTCGGCCCCGTGGACTGGCTGTTCTCCGACGTGATCTGCTATCCGGCAAGGCTGCTGCGGTTGGTCGAGCGCTGGCGGGCGAGCGGGCTGGTCCGCAACTTCGTCTGCACGATCAAGTTCCAGGGCGATACCGACCACGAGACGGCCAGGGCCTTCGCCGCCATCCCCGGCGCGAGCGTCCTGCACCTTCACCAGAACAAGCACGAACTCACGTTCCTGCTGCCGCTCCAGGCGGCAGACACCCGCGAGCGTTAGTCAGCGCCGGGGCAGCCTGCGCAGGAAAGCGGTGATGTGGGCGCGGAAGCTGTCGATGAACTCACGCGCCACCGGGGGCAGCGTGCTCTGCGCGGCGTGAAGGGCCGCGAACTCGAAATGGATGCGCGGCTCGAACGGGCGCACGACGATGCCGCGCGTCGCGTACTCCGTCGCGGTAAACGGGTCGCACAAGGTGACGCCGGCGCCGGAGCCGGCCAGCGAGCAGGCGATTTCCGACAGCGGCGTCTCGATGCGCATGACGCGCCTCACGCCATGGTCGGCGAAGACGCGGTCGATGCGGAAGCGCGACAGGGAGGAGTGCCCCAGAGAGATGAAGCTCTCGCCCTCGAAGTCCGCCGGGCGCAGCCGCTTCTTGCGGGCAAGGGGATGGTCCTGCGGCAGCACCGCCATGTAGGGGGCGGGCGGCATGCGTTCGAGCCGCACCGCCGCATGCTCGATCGATCCCTCGGCGAAACCGAGATCGCTCTGGCCCTGCGCCACGGCCGTGACGACCGCATGCGAGACCAGTCCCGATAGGACGAGATCGAGCTTTGGGCGTTCGACCAGGTAGCTTCCGGCGAAGCGAGGCAGGAAGCCGTTGGCCAGCGCCGGCAGGGCGGCGATCCGCAGGAAGCCGGCTCGGCGCGTGCGCAGCTCGGCGGCCATCTGGGCAATGCGTTCCAGTCCGACGAAAGCGCGCTCGACCTCGGCATAGAGGGACAGCGCCTCGCTGGTGGGGACCAGCCCCGTGCCGCGGCGTTCGAAGAGGGTGAGGCCGAGCTGCCGCTGCAGGTCGCGGATCATCCGGCTGACGGCGGGTTGGGTGACGTTGATCAGGTTCGCGGCCATGCTGACGCCGCCGGTCAGTACCACGGCGCGAAAGGCCTCGATCTGGCGCGGATTCAGGCTGCGCATGGCCCTTCATAACATTCCGGCATAGACCTCGGCGACAAAATGGATTTGACGCCGTGCGGCCCGATATAAAACACTGACGCCGGGGATCTCATGAACGGAGGGGGCAATGACCCGTTTGGCAGGCTTCGGCGCAATCGCCGCTCTGGCTCTGATGGCGGGCACGCTGCCCGCGGAAGCGCAGCAGAAGACTCTCACCGTCGCGGCCTATGGCGGCGTCTGGGACAGCCACCTGCGCAAGGAGGTCTTCCCCGAGTTCGAGAAGAAGCACGGGGTCAAGGTCGAGTACGTCGCCGGCAACTCCACCGACACGCTGGCCAAGCTGCAGGCGCAGAAGGCCAACCAGGTGATCGACGTCGCCATCATGGACGACGGCGTCATGTATCAGGCGATCAAGCTGGGCTTCTGCGCGCCGATCCAGGGCCTCGACAAGAGCGAGCTGTATCCCGCGGCGCTGTTCAAGGACGACGAGGCCGTCGCCGTCGGGCAGACCGGCACCGGCTTCATGATCAACACAAAGGTCTTCAAGGAGAAGGGCTGGCCGATCCCGACGTCGTGGAACGACCTCAAGGACCCGAAGTTCAAGAAGCAGCTGGTGATCCCGCCGATCAACAACACCTACGGCCTTTACACGCTCATGATGTTCGCCCGCATGAACGGCGGCGGCGAGAAGAACATCGAGCCGGGCTTCAAGGTGATGAAGGCCGACGTCAACCCGAACGTCCTGGTCTACGAGCCCTCGCCGGGCAAGATGACCGAGCTCTTCCAGTCGAGCCAGGCCAACATCGCCGTCTGGGGCACCGGCCGCGTCCAGGCCCTCGCCAACACCGGCTTCCCGGTCGATTTCATCTACCCGAAGGAAGGGGCACCGATCCTGCTGGCCTCGGCCTGCCCGGTGGCCAAGGCTTCCGTCAATCCGCTGGCGCACGAGATGATCAAGCTGCTGGTGTCGGCGCCGGTCCAGACGGGCATGGCCAAGGAAATGGGCAACGGACCGGTCAACACCAAGGTCGACGTCAACATGCCGGAGCTGAAGATGGCGCCGGTCGGCGAGCGCGCGAAGCTGATCATCGCGCCCGACTGGGACGCCATCAACGCCTCGCGCGACGACTGGACCAAGCGCTGGAACCGCGAGGTCGAGCGCTGATCCTCCGCGGACGCGTCTCGCCGAGCGCAGCCTGAAATGGCGTTCCTCGAACTGGAGAGACTCACCAAGTCGTTCGGCGCGCACAATGCCGTCGACGGATTGACGCTGAGTGTCGAGCAGGGCGAGTTTCTGGCGCTGCTGGGCCCGTCGGGCTGCGGCAAGACCACGACCCTGCAGATGATCGCGGGCTTCGTCGAGCCGACCTCCGGCTCGATCCGTCTGGGCGGCAAGGACCTGCTGGCGATCAAGCCGGCCAAACGCGGGCTCGGCATCGTCTTCCAGAGCTACGCGCTGTTTCCCCACATGACGGTGGCGGAGAACGTGGGCTTTGGCCTCGAGATGCAGGGCGTCGCCGCGGCCGAGCGCCGGACGCGGGTCGGCGAGGCGCTGGAGCTGGTGGGTCTCGGTGCCTTCGCCTCGCGCTTTCCGCGCCAGATGTCGGGCGGCCAGCAGCAGCGCGTGGCCTTGGCGCGGGCGCTGGTGATCCGGCCGCAAGTCCTGCTGCTCGACGAGCCGCTGTCCAACCTCGATGCCAAGCTGCGCGAGGGCATGCAGATCGAACTGCGCCAGATCCAGCGCACGGTCGGCACGACGACCATCCTGGTGACGCACGACCAGGCCGAGGCGATGGCGCTGTCGGATCGCATCGTGGTGATGAACCAGGGAAAGGCCGAGCAGATCGGCCCGCCGCACGAGGCCTATGAGCGGCCGGCCACGCCCTTCGTCGCCAACTTCCTCGGCAAGACCAATCTGGTGAACGGTGCCAGCGTGAGGCCGGAGCGCATCTCCTTCGCCCCGGCGGGCCTTGCCGGCACGGTGCGCACGCGCATCTTCCAGGGCAATCACTGGCTCTATCAGGTCGACACCGCGTCCGGCCTCGTGACGGTGATTCGCCAGAACAGCGGCGAGGCGATGCCGGGCGAGGGCGATGCCGTGCATCTGGCGTGGGAAGGCCGCGCGTGAGGGCGGCGCCCTATCTTCTCTGCGTGCCGGCGCTGGTCCTGTTCGCCGGCGTCGTGATCGTGCCGCTCGTCATGACGGTCCTGCTCTCGTTCCACGACTGGGGGCAGTACAAGGGCATCGAGCCCGTCTTCATCCTCAAGAACTGGCAGGAAGTGCTGGGCGACTCGTATTTCCACGAGATGTTCGCGCGCACGTTCCGGATCGCCTTCTTCGTGACCCTGCTGGCGGCGGTGTTCGGCGCGCCCGAGGCCTATATCCTCAACAGGATGCGCAGCCCGTGGCGCGGCATCTTCCTGCTGGTGATCCTGGGCCCGCTGCTGATCTCGGTGGTCGCGCGCACCCTGGGCTGGGCTCTGCTGTTCGGCGGCAATTCGGGTCTCGTGAACAAGGCGCTGATGGGCCTCGGGCTGATCTCTGCGCCGCTGCCCTTCATGTTCACCGAGACCGGCGTGGTGGTTGCGCTGGCGCACGTGCTGATGCCCTACATGGTGCTGGCGGTGTGGGCCTCGCTGCAGCGGCTCGATCCGCAGGTCGAGAATGCGGCGGTGGCGCTGGGGGCGGGGCCCTTCACCGTGCTGCGCCGCATCGTGCTGCCGCAGGTGATGCCGGGCATCCTGTCCGGTGCGGTGATCGTGTTCGCGCTGGCGGCCAGCGCCTTCGCCACCCCGGCGATCATCGGCGGCCGCCGCCTCAAGGTCGCCTCGACCCTGGCCTATGACGAGTTCCTGAACACGCTCAACTGGCCGCTGGGCGCCGCGGTGGCGGTGCTGCTGCTGCTGGCGCTGATCGCCATCGTGTGGGGCGCCAACCGGCTGGTCGAGCGGCGTTACGCCCAGGTGTTCGCATGAGCCGCAACGGCCCGATCGCGCTCGCCTACCATGCGCTGTTCGTGGCCTTCATGCTGGCGCCCATTCTGGTCGTCTGCTTCGTGGCCTTCACGCCCGAGGGCTACCTGTCGTTTCCCACCGATCGCTGGTCGCTGCGCTGGTTCTACGCCATCGCGCAGTATCCGGAGTTCATCTCGGCCTTTTGGCGCAGCCTGTGGCTGGGCGCGATCTCCTCGGCGATCGCGGTGGGCATTTCGGTGCCCGCGGCGCTGGCCATCGCGCGCTATCGCTTTCGCGGCCGCGAGGCGCTGACCGCGCTCTTCATGTCGCCGCTTATGATCCCGCATCTCGTGCTCGGCATCGCCTTCCTGCGCTTCTTCACCGAGATCGGCCTCGGCGGCACCTTCGCCGGGCTGGTGCTCT
>CAZPOS010000091.1:6700-18913 GCA_964588065.1 uncultured Reyranella sp. | reverse complement strand
CCCACGACGGCGGCCTGCGGCACGCCGAGATAGTCCATCAACCCCAGAACGTCCGAGGCCATCAGCGCATAGCCGTAGGGCTTGGCGTCCCGCGTGCTGCGGCCGTGGCCGCGGCTGTCCATGACGATCACGCGGTGGGTCTTCGCCAGCTCGGGGACCTGGTGGCCCCAGTAGTTCGAGTTGGCGAGGCCGCCATGCAGCAGGATCACCGGCGGCCCGCTGCCGAAGGTCGCGTACCAGATGCCGTTGACCGGCGCATGGCCGCTGCTCACGGCCGGCGGCAGCGTCGGCGTGGGCGGCAGGGTCAGCCAGCGCGGCACCGGCTGGGCCGAGGCGGACGCGGCGACGAAGGCGAGGACGAGGCTGAGCAGGAAGGCACGCATAGGCTCAGAATAGCGCCGTCGCCCGGACGGACGCCATCCCCGCCAGAGGTAGAGCGTCAGACGCGCCCCTTCCGCCGCGCCACCGATTCGGAGAGCAGGCAGAGGATCTCCCACATCATCGTGACGCCGACGAGTGCGGTGTTGCCGCTCATGTCGAAGGGCGGCGAGACCTCCACGACGTCGCCGCCGACCAGGTCGAGACCGCGCAGGCCGCGCAGCATGCGCTGGGCCTCGTGCGGGGTGTAGCCGCCGATCTCGGGCGTGCCGGTGCCGGGTGCGTAGGCCGGATCGAGGCCGTCGACGTCGAAGCTGACATAGGTCGGTCCGGTGCCGACGACGCGGCGCGCCTCGGCGATCACCTTCTTGACCCCGAGATCGAAATACTCCTCGATGGTGATCACGCGCATGCCCTGGTCGAGGGCCCACTGATTGTCGTCGGCCTTGTAGAGCGAGCCGCGGATGCCGATCTGAACCACCCGCCTGGGGTCGAGCAGCCCCTCTTCCGCGGCGCGGCGGAACGGCGTGCCGTGCGTGTACTTGAAGCCGCCGAAATAGCTGTCCCAGGTGTCGCTGTGGGCGTCGAAATGGACCATGCCGAGCGGTGGCAGGCCTTTGCGGATGCCGCGCATGATCGGCAGCGTGATCAGATGGTCGCCGCCGGCAGACAACGGCACCACGCCGGCGGCATGGAGCTTCGCGTAGTGCTTCTCGATGCGGTCGAGCGAATCGTCGAGGCTGGCGGGATTGACCGGCGCATCGCCGAGGTCGCCGCACCGTGCCAATTCATAGGGCGCGATTCCCGTCACGTGATGGATGCGCCGCATCATGGTCGAGAGGTCGCGCATCTGGCGCGGCCCGTGCCGAGCCCCGGGACGGTTGGTCGTGCCACCGTCCCACGGCACGCCCACCATGCCGATCTCGACCTCCGACGGGTCGCGGAACAGCGGCAGGCGCATGAAGGTGGCGACGTCGCCGAACCGCGGCACCACGGTGCCGGCGACCGGCTGGGGGAAGTCCTGGCTCCTGGTCATCCCCCAATGTAAGCCGTTACGCTGCTTTCAAAAGGGCCTTTCTGGCTGAGACGAACTCCTCGACGGCGGCCACGAAGCGGTCACCCTCGGCGTCGCCGATCATGATGTTCAGGGCCACGAAGCCGCGGCGGGCGATCCAGATGCCGGCCGCCACCATGTCGAAATAGAACAGCTCCTTGGCGTCCTGATTGCTCGACGCGAGGTCGGCCGCGTTCCTGATCGGCCGCGTCGTGGCATGCGCCGTCATCATCGAGCCGATGCCGGAGAACTGGAACTCGACGCCGGCCTTCCGGCAGATCGCATTCAACCGTTCGCGGATCCTGTCGCCGCGATCGTTCAGCTCCTTGGCCGCCTCGGGCGTATAGACCTCGCCATAGCCCGCGACGCCCGCGGCCATGGTGAGCACGTTGTTGTTGAACGTGCCGGCATGCGGCAGCGAATCGGGCTTGGTCGGATCGAACAGCTCCATGATGTCGCGCCGGCCGCCGAAGGCACCGAACGACATGCCGCCGCCGATATACTTGCCGAGCGTCGTCATGTCGGGAATCACGCCCGTCTTCTCCTGCAGCCCGCCGGGCGACAGGCGCGAGGTCATGACTTCGTCGAAGATCATGGTGATGCCGCGCGCCTTGGTCTCGTCTCGGACCATCCGCAGGAAGTCGAGATTGCCGGGCAGGCAGCCGCCGCTGCCCTGCATCGGCTCGAGCAGAACGGCGAACAGCTCCTCGCCATGCTTGGCGAGCAGCGCTCGGGTGCCTTCGACGTCGTTGTACGGCGCCACGACATATTCGTAGGGCATGTTCACCGGCGACCCGCCGCTCACGAAGTAGAGCACGCCGCCGTGATAGCCACCGTGGAACACCATCACCTTCGTGGCCTTGGTGCGGCCCTTGCGCTGGGCAAAGACGCGGGCGCCGGCCAGCGCCATGACGTTGCCCTCGGTGCCGGAGTTGGTGAAGCGCACGAGGTCGATGGAGGGAATGCGATCGACCACGAGCTTGGCGAGCGTGCCTTCGCTCTCGTTGCGCCCGGCGAAGTTCCAGCCATGGTCGAGCGCCTTGTCGATCGCCTTGCGGATCACCGGATGGGAATGGCCGTAGATGCCGGCGGTGTACTCGCCCAGTACGTCGATATACTCATGACCGTCGGCGTCCCACAGCCGACAGCCCTCGCCGCGCACGACGGTCAGCGGGAACGGTGCATTGTGCAGGGTGGTGCGGGTGTTGCCGCCGGGCATCGCCGTGCAGGCTTCCTGGTGACGGCCGAAGCTCTTGGGATTGCGATCGACATAGGCTTGCTTGGCTTCGGCCAGGGCCGATTGAAGATCCGAATTCACCAGCGCTTGATCGGGCACGTCACTCTCCTCGCGTGAGGCCGCGAGTATCACACGACGTTGAGTTCGCGGATAGGCCGCCCCGATTCAAGGCGGTCATAACCAAAAGTATTGAGATCGAGCGTCCGGTAGTCGCCGTGCGCGATCAGTTCGGCGACGGCGCGGCCGACCGCCGGCGACTGCTGGATGCCGTGACCGGAGAAGCCCGTGGCGAAGATCAGGTTGTCGATTCTTGGATGACGCCCGACGATGCCGTTCTGGTCGAATGTGTTGTACTCGTAGTAGCCCGCCCACGAGTTCACGACCTTGGCCGCCTCGAAGGCCGGCACGCGCGCCGCCAGCGTCGGCCACACCATGTCGTCCCACTCCTGGTGCTGGACTTCGAGCGGCTCGCCCGGCGCATCGTTGCCCTCGGCCGGCGTGGTGCCGGCGATGTAGAAGCGCCCCTCCGGGCGGAACCATGTGCCCGACGGATCGATGGTGAGCGGCGTGAGGCCCGGCGCCTCGCGCACATCGAACACGAACACCGAGCGCCGCCGCGGCTCCACCGGGAGCGCAATACCCGATCGCGCCGCCACCTCGCCCGACCAGGGCCCTGCCGCGAGCACGACGGTCCGAGCCTCCAGCCGCCCGCTCTCCTTCAGATCGACGCCGCCCGCATCGAACGAGACGACCTCGTCGGCGATGTAAGTCGCGCCCAGCGCCCGCGCCGTACGCCGGAAGCCCTGCATCAGCGACGGCCCGTCGAACCAGCCCTCGTTCGCCGTGCCGTGCGAGGCGAGCGCCAGCCCCTCCTCCGAGATCCAGGGAAAGCGCGCCTTCAAGGTCACCGGATCGAGCAGTTCGACCACGCATCCCTCGCCCGTCTGCACGGCATGATTCGCGCGCAGGACGGCCTCCCCGGCCGGACTCGCGAGGAAGAGATAGCCGGGCTCCCGGAGACCGAGATCGACGCCCAGCAACTCGCGCGCGCGCCGCAGGAAGCCGATCCCGAAACGCGACAGGTGGATGTTGAGCGGCGTCGAGAACTGCTGCCGGATCGAACTCGCCGACAGAGCCGACGAAGCGCGCGTATAGGCCGGATCGCGCTCGACGACGGTCACGGTGCCTTCGAACGCCGGATCCGACTTCAGATGATAAGCGACGGACGATCCCATCGCCCCGCCGCCGATGACGACGACATCGGACCTCATCGGCGTCGCCAGACCTGCAGTCGGGCGAACAGGAAGCGGTCGGCGATCAGGTGCGCGGCCTTGACCGCGGCCGAGGTCAGCACGATCACGACGCAGAGCGCCGCCGCGGCGGCGGTGGTGCCCGCCTCCTCGATGTTCACGGCCGCCACCGAGGCGAGCTTGGTGTCGGGGGCGTAGAGGAAGATCACCGACGACACCGTCGTCATCGCGTTGACGAACAGGTAGATTGCGATGTCGAGAATCGCCGGCAGGCAGATCGGCGCCGTGACCCGCACGAAGGTCTTCCAGATCGGCACCTTCAGCGACGCCGACACTGCCTCGAACTCCGGATCGATCTGCTTCAGCGCCGTCGTCGCCGTGAGATGGCCAACCGTGTAGAAGTGCGCCACCGTGTTCAGCACCAGGATGCCCATGGTGGCGTAGAGGAAGTTGAGCGGGTTGTTGGGCGCGTTGAAGAAGAAGATGTAGCCCAGGCCCAGCACCAGGCCCGGCACCGCCATTGGCAGGAAGGCCAGCAACTGCACCACGCCGCGCATCGCGCCGAACCCGCGCGTCTTCTCGTTGAGCCAGGCGCCCGTGAACATCAGCACCGTGCCGAACACCGCGGCACCCAGCGCCATGCGTACCGAGTTCCAGTAGGAATCCCAGCCGTTGGCGTCGAACTTGGCGAAGTCGTAATTCTCGAGCGTGAGGCTGAGATTGTACGGCCAGTACTTGATCAGCGAGCCCCAGATCGCCATGCCGAGAATGGTGAGGATGGCGGCCGACACCAGCAGGCAGAACATCGTGAACAGGACGTCTCGCGCGAACTTCGGCCGCGGCACCAGCGGCACGGCCCGCGCGGTCAGCAATGCCACCTGCTTGCGCTGGACCAGCCGGTCGACCAGGAAGGCCAGCGCCGCCGGCGCCAGCAGCACCATGCCGACCACGGCCCCCATCGAGAAGTCCTGCTGGCCGATCACCTTCTTGTAGACGTCGGTCGCAAGCACATTGAAGTTGCCGCCGATCACCTTCGCGATGCCGAAATCGGTGATGACGAGGGTGAAGACGACCAGCGCGGCGCTGATCAGGCCGTACTTCGCGCCCGGCAGCGTCACCGTGAAGAATATCCGGCGCTTCGGCGTGCCCAGCACCTCCGCCGCCTCGTAGAGCCGCGCGTCGGCCGTCGCGAGCGCGGTCGTCAGGATCAGCGTGGCGTGCGGGAAACAGTAGAAGACCTGCGCGATCACGATGCCGTCGATGCCGTAGATCGAGCCGCCGCCGAGCAGCGCCTTGAAGAAGCCCTGCGTGCCGAACAGGTAGATCAGCGCGATGCCCGGCAGGAGCGACGGCGCGAAGATCGGAATCAGCGAGATACCCTGGAACAGCCAGCGCATCGGCAGCACCGTGCGGGTCAGCGCGTAGGCATAGAGGAAGGCCAGCGGGACGACGATCACGGTGGTGATCGACGCGACCTGAAGGCTGTTCAGCGCCGACTGGAACAGCGCCGGGGTCGAGAAGTACGAGACGTAGTTGGCGAGCCCGATGAACCTGCCGTCGCGGTCCTCGAAGCCCTTGGCGAGCAGAGACCAGAGCGGCAGCCCGACCATCACGAGCAACGCCCCCGCGAGCAGCAGGACGCCGGCGCGCATCGTCAGGTCGTCGCGCGACAGGCCGACCTTCAGCCCGGGAACGACGAGGCTCACGCGTACGCCATCAGGCGAAGACCCTGAGCCGGTCGGGCGGCAGGGCGATGTCGAGCTTCGTGCCGATGTCGACGCCGAGGTCGCGGATCAGATTGCTCGAGAAATCCGCCGTGACGGCGACGGTCGCCGCCGCCCGCGCCCTCAGGGTCGCTCGGCAGAAGGCTCCCACGAAATCCAGCTCCGCCACCTCGACGGGCACGCGGTTGGCGATATCGGCCGGCAGGTCGCGCACCCGCACATCCTCGGGCCGGATGCACAGGCTGACCTTCTGGCCGGGCGCCAGCCCGTCCTGGACCGGGCAGGCGAAATCGACGCCGGCGACCCGCACCCGGTCGGGTGCCATCAGGGTCCCGGACAGGAAATTCATGGAACCGACGAAATCGGCGACGAAGGCCGTTGCGGGCCGACGGTAGATCTCCTGCGGCGTACCCACCTGCTCGATGGCCCCGTGGTTCATGACCACGATGCGGTCGGCCATGGTCAGCGCCTCTTCCTGATCGTGCGTCACCATGATGGTGGTGACGCCGAGCGTCCGCTGCAACGCCTTGATCTCGTGCCGCAGCCGCAGGCGCACCCGCGCGTCGAGGGCCGACAGCGGCTCGTCGAGCAGCAGCAGGCCGGGCGAGGTCGCGAGCGCGCGGGCCAGCGCCACCCTCTGCTGCTGGCCGCCGGAGAGCTGGGCGGGATACTTTGGGCCGGCGTCCGGCAGGCCGACCAGCGCCAGCAGTTCGGCCACGCGCCTGGCGATGGCGGCCTTGTTCTGGCGTCGGTTCACCAGCCCGTAGCCGACATTGTCGGCCACCGTCAGGTTGGGAAACAGCGCATAGGACTGGAACACGATACCGAAGTCGCGTTGCGCGGGCGGCAGTGCCGAGACGTCCCGGCCCTTCTGGCGGATCGTACCCGACGTCTGCGGATCGAGGCCGGCAATCGCCCGCAGCAGCGTCGTCTTCCCGCAGCCCGAGGGGCCGAGGAAGCAGACGAATTCGCCCTCGACGACGTCGAGCGAGACGTCGCCGAGGGCCGAGAAGTCGCCGAACCTCTTGGAGAGGTTACGGACCTCGAGATAGTTCGCCATGGCAGCCACTGTCATCCTGAGCGAAGCGAAGGATCTTTACGGCTCGTTGAAGGATCCCTCGCCATGCTCGGGATGACTCGCGTCACTTGGCCTTGGGGGCGGACTTGCCGTCGTAGCGCTTCGTCCACTCCGCCAGGATGCGGTCGCGGTTCTTGGCCATCCACTCGACGTCGTTCTTCACCATCACCTTCTCGAGGTTCGGCGGATAGTTCGGCGGCGTGATGGCGACGCCCGGATAGGCGACGATCGGATAGGTCTTGGCATAGAGCTCGTTGGCCTTCTTGGTCGCAGCCCAGTCGGCGAGCTTCTTGGCGGCTTCGAGGTTCTTGGTGCCCTTGACGATCGCGGTGACCTCGAGCTCCCAGCCCAGGCCCTCCTTGGGGATCACCAGCTCGAGCGGCGCGCCCTTGGTCTTCTCCGAGGCGCCGCGGGTGTCGAGGCCGATGCCGATCAGGCGTTCGCCCTTGGCGGCCTGGACGCAGGGCGCCGAGCCCGAATGGATGTACTGCGCGATGTTCTGGTGCAGAGCGTCCATGTACTTCCAGCCGGCTTCCTCGCCCATGATCTGCAGCCACGCCGCGATGGTGAGGTAGCCGGTGCCCGACGAGGCCGGGTTCGGCATCACGATCGAGTCCTTGTATTCCGGCTTGATCAGATCGGCCCAGCTGGTCGGGGCCGGCTTGTTGGCCTTCTTGCCCTCGGCGGTGTTGAAGCAGACCAGCGACAGATAGGCGTCCATGCCGACCCAGGTCTGGGGCGACTTGCCGCTCAGGAACATCGGGTTGAGCGCCGTGGCACCGGCCGGCGTATAGGGCTCGAGCATGCCCATCGAGGCCATCAGGCCGACGTTGGAGGCGGCGAGGCCCCAGATGATGTCGGCGCGCGGGTTGTCCTTTTCGGCCATCAGCTTGGCCGCGACCACGCCCGTCGAGTCGCGCACCCAGGCGATCTCGATCGTCGGATTGTCGGCCTCGAAAGCCTTCTTGAACGGATCGAGCTGGTCGTTCTCCAGCGCCGTGTAAACCGTGAGCCTGGTCTTCTGCGCGAAGGCCGGCGACGCCAGGCCGGCCATGGCGAGTGCGGCGGCGCCCGCCAGCGCGGCGCGCCTGAAAATGGTGCCATCGATCATTTCGTGGGTCCCCCTAAGTCCTTCATCCCCTGTCGAACGACTGCAGCTACAGGCCGTTCATGACCTTTATGTTACACTTCCCGTAAACTGGTGCACGCGGCCTTCTCAACCTTCCCCAGACAATTTGTTCCCCACCGCGACCAGCCACCGCCGGACGACCTCTTCCTCGTCCCGCTCCAGCGACTCGATGAGCAGCCCTTCCACTTCCATCACCCGCGCCCGGCACCTTTTCAGGAGAGAGGCACCCTGACCGGTAGCGTGAAGCCGCAGGATGCGGCCGTGCACGGCATCCGCCGACTTGGCCACGAGTCCCGCCTTGACCAGGTTCCGGACGATCACGTTGATCGTCTGAGGGGTCAGGAACGTTAGTCTAGCAAGCTCCGCGCCAGAGATGCCGGGATAGTTCACGACCATCGTCAGCACGGCGAATTGCGGCGGCGTGACGTCGAGATCGGCCAGCGCCTTCTCCATCGCCCCGCGCACCACCGCATGGGCCTGCCGCAACAGGTAGCCGAGATGCCCTTCCGCACCCCGTTTACCCTCGCCCGCGGCGGGGATCGTGGCGCCGGTCTTCGCCCTGCGCTTCATCGCGATGCGAACACCTTCTTGAGGTCGCTGGTCGGCATCGCCTCGCGCATCCACCGAAAGTTGCCGGCCCTCATGTCCTTCGCCCCATTCATGAAGGCCGCGAGGGCGAGCCGGGATAGCGCACCGCCGACGCTGATCCGCTTCACGCCCGCGGCCGCGATCTGCTCCGCCGTAAGGTCGGGATCTCCCGAACTCATCACGACGTTGAGCGGCTTGCTGAGCGCCGACGCCACGATGCGCATGGTCGCGAGATCATGGAGGCCCGGCGCGTAGAGCACGTCGGCGCCGGCCTTCTCGAACGCCTGCAGGCGGCGGATCGTATCGTCGAGATCCTTCACGCCGCGGATCAGATTCTCAGCCCGCGCGGTGAAGGTGAACGGCACATCGAGCGAGCGCGCCATCTCGGCGCCGGCCGCGACGCGTTCGACGGCGTGGTTCAAGTCGTAGATCCGCTCGCCGCTCCAGTCCTCGATCGAACCGCCGACGATGCCCACGGCAGCCGCATCACGCAGGATCGTCGCCGCTTCCTTCGGATCGTCGGCATAGCCGTTCTCGAGATCGGCATTCACCGGCAGGTCGGTGGCGCTCGCGATCGCCCGGCAGTTCTCCAGCAGCTCCGCACGGCTCACTGCACCGTCTCCATCGACGCGGCCCAGCGCGTTCGACATGCCGAGGCTGGTCGTGGCCAACGCCTCGAAGCCCAGCGACTGCAGCAGCCTGGCCGTGCCCGCATCCCAAGGATTGGGCAGGAGCAGGAGTCCGGGCCGCTCGTGCAGTTCGCGAAACATCCGTCCCTTTTCCGCCTGCGTCCGCATCTCGTCTCCTCCGCTTTCTGCTAAGGAACACCGATGGACATGACCGCGCAACGGGAACTCGCCCGCCTCCTCGCCTCCCTGCGCCGCGAACGGCGCAGCCAGAGCGGCCTCGCCCCGCATCTCGTGCCGCCGGACGAGGCGACGGCCTACCGGATCGCCGGCATGGTGGCCGAGGAGCTGGACTGGCCGGTGCTGGGCTGGAAGATCGCGGCGATGAAGGAAGAGATGCAGCAGGCGCTGCGAACCGACTCGCCGATCTACGGCCGCGTCTATTTCGCGAAGGAGACGCCCTACAGCGCCGAGCATGCGACGCTGGCAAGCCCCATCCCCGAGGTCGAATACCAGGCCAAGCTCGGGCGCGATCTGCCGCCGCGCGACAAGCCCTATACGATCGAGGAAGTGACCGACGCGGTGGCCTCGGTACATCCCGGGCTCGAACTGGCGGAGTGCCGCTTCATCCACGACGCATCGTTCCCGCCCCTGCCCGCCATCCTGGCCGACGGCGCCGGCTCCGGCACGATTGTCTATGGCCCGGCGATAGAGGACTGGCGCAACCGCGAAATTGCCCGTCAGGAAGTGACGCTGTCGTCCGACGGCCGCTTGCGCCGCAAGGGCACGGCCGCCGCCGCACTGGACCATCCAATGGTGCCGCTCACCTGGCTCGCCAACGAACTGTCACGCACCGGCATCGGCCTGAAGGAAGGCCAGATGGTCAGCACCGGCACCCTGACCGGCATGCTCGCGCCCAAGCCGGGCGAGACCTTCGTCGCCGACTTCGGCCCGTTCGGGTCGGTGAGTGTTTGCTTAACCTAGAGGCGTTTACCGGTCCCACATGCCACGGCCGCTCTCCACGACCGTTCAATCTAATTTCTGGTTGAACATACGGAAGGAAATGCTTGTACTCGCATTAACAAGAGAAACACTCGGGGAAAATCAACTATGGGGCGCTCTCGTTCACTGGCGGTGGCAGGAATCAATATAACTCTAAATCCCCACCCACCAGGACAGTATCGATCTTTGCTTATGGCCGCGCTGAAAATGGTACGTCCGATACGTGTTCATGGCGATCAGCATTTACTTCTTCAGGAAATTGACAATTCTGAACCATCGCGACTGAAAGGCATGATAGCCAGGTTCACCCGCATCGATCCGAATGGACGCTGGCTAAATGTTGAGAACTTGAAGCAAGCCGACGACAGCGAAGTTAGCAAGGTACAGATACCGCCAAACTTGCAACCAAACTACAAATCGTACTTTTTTGAGTTTGTCGAAGAATCGCACACCTTCGTCTTCGAGA
The DNA here is from genome assembly GCA_964588065.1 of uncultured Reyranella sp. GTDB lineage: Bacteria > Pseudomonadota > Alphaproteobacteria > Reyranellales > Reyranellaceae > Reyranella. The sequence continues at coordinate 8,381 of CAZPOS010000091.1, read as the reverse complement.
GTTACGGGTTCGACGGTTCGCTCTCACCCAACAGCGTCCGCAAATTCCTGGATGCACTCTTGAACTCCGAAGAGCTGGTTGCTCAGTTCCGCCATGTCGGCGTAAGCCTAATCCAAGACCGTGAACAACTCGATTACATTTGGAAATTTCGGCAACTCAGACGGCTAGAGATTCACATCCGACAGCCAAATCCCGATATTCCAAGAGGATTGAGTGCCCGTATCTCACGCCGCCTACAGAGCATGAATGTCAAAGAACTCGTAGAAAGCTTTGACAACAAGCCCGGCACTTCAATCCAACCCGATCGGCAGGCGAAACAACTTGCTGAGGTGGCGACAACTAATGGCTTCGTGGTGGCCGACGGAGCCGATCAGAATGGGACCTCGGTACAGGTCTCCACTGCAGACTTCCCCAAAACCGAGAGAGTTCGCTACGACCCGGATACAGAACTGCCTTCCCAAGCTTTTGCCAAAGCCACTGCACTCTTTCTAGCCCCGCGCGAACAAGCCGATGAGTGAGAAAGAACAGCACCCCTTGGTTGAACTTATCGGCTTCTATTGGAAGACTTATGGAGGCGCCGACGCAGTCTTCTACTCACCCTATTTCTTAATCGCCTCCGCCCTGACGGTCCTAACATTACCTGGTTGGGCACAAATGAATTGGTGGGACTTGCCGACAACCATACTACCCAACGTGCTCGGCTTTACGATTGCAGGGTATGCGATTTTTCTCTCGTTAGGAGATGAAAAATTTCGGGAAGCTATTGCTGGATCCAAAGCCAGCGGCGAGCCAAGCCCATACTTGGAAATAGGAGTCTCAATATTTCACTTCATTGTAGTTCAAGTCGTTGCGATATTAATCGGATCTCTCGCGAAAGTACTAGAAAGGATCTTCTGCGTTCTTCCCACTAGCTGCCTCGGCGATACCCAACGGACCGACGCTTGGTGGGCATTGAAGACTATAATTGGTTGGATTATCGCGTTTCTGGGTAATCTCACATTTTACTATGCTTTGGGATGCGCATTGGGCGCCGCAGTACTCATCCTTCAACTAATCAAATCGTACGACGAAAGCGTAGACTTGAATGACAAGTAACAAACGTAACTAGTCAGGCGTCGATCCAGACCATCGAGAGGCTTCTGAGTTGGGCAAGCTTACTTCGAGAACACCATCGCCTTGTCGCGCAGCGACCCGTGTCGGAGCGTCAGGAGGTCCAACACGTAGTTCTGGTAGAGCTTCCACGGCCGCTTGCTGCCCTGCTTGGGCTGGTGCGGCAGGGCGCGCTGGATGTAGCCGGAGGAGAAGTTCACCCACGGCTCTTCCGTGAGGGTCGGGTCGCTGTTGTGCGGAACTGCCTTCGTGAAGCCCTTGCGGTCCATGTAGTTCAGCAGCCGGCAGACATACTCGCAGACCAGGTCGGCCTTCAGGGTCCACGAGGCATTGGTGTAGCCGAAGACCGAAGCGAGGTTGGGCACGTCGGAATACATCATGCCCTTGTAGATCATGGTGTCCGACGGCTTCACCGGCTTGCCGTCGACCACAAACTTCGCGCCGCCCAGCGGCTGCACCACAAGGCCGGTCGCCGTGACCACCACATCGGCTTCGAGCTCGGCGCCCGACTTCAACTTGATGCCCTTCTCGGTGAACGTCTCGATCGTGTCGGTCACGACCGATGCCTTCT
>CAZPOS010000091.1:0-6690 GCA_964588065.1 uncultured Reyranella sp. | reverse complement strand
GTCGGCGGGGAGCGTCTCGCCCGACTTTAGCCGGATGCCCTCGGCAACGAACGCCTCGATCTGGTCGGTCACCACCGAGGCGCGGCCGGCCTTGATCGATTCGAACAGGTCGGCGTCGGGCACCAGGCAGAGCCGCTGGTCCCAGGGATTGTATTTGGGCGTGAAATGCGTAGCGACGTCGTAGTCCGGCCCCAGCATCTGGCGCACGCCGCCCAGGATCAGGCTCTTCACCTTCTCCGGCTTGCGCTTGCACATCTGGTAGAAATACATGCCCATCAGCACGTTCTTCCAGCGTGTCGCCATGTAGGCGAGCTTGAGCGGCAGCCGGCGGCGCATCTTGTTGGCGAACGGGTCCTGCGCCGGGCGCGCCACGACATAGGTCGGCGAGCGCTGCAGCATGGTGACGTGGCCGGCCGTCTCGGCCATCGACGGCACCACGGTAACGGCGGTCGCGCCGCTGCCGATCACCACGACCTTCTTGCCGGCATAGTCGAGATCCTGCGGCCAATGCTGCGGATGGACGACCCTGCCCTTGAAGCCATCGATGCCCGGAAACTCCGGCAGGTAGCCGGCCTCGTACCGGTAGTATCCGCTGCACATCCACAGAAAGCCGCAGGAGATGAAGGCGCGCTCTCCGTCTCGATCGATCTCGACAGTCCAGCGGGCATCCGGTGTCGACCACGACGCGCCGACCACGCGATGGCCATAACGGATGTGCCGGTCGATGCCGTGATCGCTCGCGACCTCGCGAATGTAGCTCAGGATCGACGGACCGTCGGCAATCGCCTTGGCGTCCTTCCATGGCCGGAAGCGATAGCCCAGCGTGTACATGTCCGAATCGGAGCGCACGCCGGGATACCGGAACAGGTCCCAGGTCCCGCCGCTGGCGGCGCGTCCCTCGAGGATCGCATAGCGCTTGCCGGGACAGTTCTTCTGCAGATGCCAGGCGGCGCCGATGCCCGAAAGCCCGGCGCCCACGATCAGCACGTCGAAATGTTCAGTCGCTGTGCGGCTCTGCGGCTCGGGCGCTACGATTGTATCCATCCAGACTTCATCGCGGAAAGGAATGGGGCTGGCAACTCGCCTTTGTCGATCGCCCGGCCGCCCCTACAGGGCCGCGGTGATGATGATCTCGATCAGGTCCCCCTCGGGCATGACCGACTGCACGAAAGAGCGGACGGGCCCGTGACCGGCCGGCATCCAGGTCGCCCAGGCCTCGTCGAAGGCCGGCTTGTTGTCATGGTCGGTGACGACGATCTCGGCCTTGACGATGCGCGTCCGGTCGAGGCCGGCGTCCTTCAGGTAGCCGTCGATCACGCCCAGCGCGCCGAGGGTCTGGACGCGGATGTCCTGGGTTCGGTCGGGCGAGGTCGCGACGCCCCACAGGAAGCCCCCGCCGCCCGGCAGCCGGTAGACCGCGACCGAGGACTTGGCCGGCACCCTGGGATTGGGGATGCGCGTGATGTCGCTGCTGCTCATGTTTCCGAGATCCTCAAGAACCTGTCGGCAGTATGCCCCCGACGCGAAGGCCGACCAACGACTTCGACGCGGGCATGCTAAGCTGCAGGCTCACTGGAACGCGAGGGAGGACGCCAATGGCCACCAACGTCAAGCAGATGATCGAAGCGGCGAATGCCGACGTGCCGCGGGTCACGCCCGCAGAGGCGAAGGAGATGATCGCGAAGGGCAACACGCTGGTCGTCGACGTGCGCGATGCGGCGGAAGTCGCGAACAGCGGCAAGGTCGCGGGCGCCGTCCACGTTTCCCGCGGCATGCTCGAATTCCGTGCCGATCCCGAATCGCCCGCCCACGACAAGGCTTTCGACAAGACCAAGACGGTGATCGTCTATTGCGCCTCCGGCGGCCGCTCGGCGCTCAGCGGCAAGGTGCTGAAGGATTTCGGGTACACCAATGTCTTCAATCTCGGCGCGTTCAAGGATTGGGTCGAGAGCGGCGGCGCGGTCGACAAGGCCTGACGCCTATTTGGCGTCGAACTTCAGCTGCTGAATCGCGCTCATCAGCTTGTTGATGTGATTGCGTTGCGCGTCGTTCAGGGGGGTATTGTCGGGCTGCGGCTGCAGCAGCAGCTCGACTTCCTCCAGCTCCTTGACGAGCTTGTAGGCCTTGTCGGTTCTCTCCTTTTCCGTGCCGGCGAGCATCGGATAGACGGTGAGATAGAGCGAGGCGAGACTGCGATTCTGCAGTTCCGGCGTCAGCGGGATCTCACTCTTGTAGATGCCGCTCAGGGCAGCCTTGGCGTCGCCCACGGTCTTGGCGCGGCGCAGGAGGAACCCCATACCGTCCAGCCGGTGCTCGATCTCGAAGCGGTGGCTGGTCAGGTCCGCCTGGTTCTTCAGCGCGATCTCATGCTGGTGCTGCACCTGCTGAAGGAAGGCCGCGCCGCCGGTCAGAACGACCGACGACAGCAGCCACATGCCCACCGAACTGTTGAGAAACTCGTAGAGTTTGGCACCGAAGCCCGGCGGCGGGGGCGGCGGCGGCTCCGCCGCGGATCCCGCGGACTCCTCTTCCAGGGACTTGCGGATCGAATGGCGATAGCGCTCCTCCGCCGCGATGCGCTTCATCTCGTCTTCGGTCAGCATCTTCGTACGCTACGCCTTCATGTACCCATTGAGGTCGCCCGTCGGGATCGCCCGGTCGAGATAGGTGAAGGTGCCCTTTTCCTTCACCTCGGTTGCCGCATCGATCAGGCCCGTCATCGCGACCCGATAGAGAGAGGTGGCGAGGCTGATCCGCTTCACGCCGGCGGCCTCGAGTTCGGCCTTGCTGAAAGACTTGCCCTTGATGCCGACCATGAAATTGAAGGGCTTGCGCAGGGCGCCGCAAACCTTCTTGACCGAGGCCAGATCGGGCAGGCCCGGGGCGAACAGGACATCGGCACCGGCCGCTTCGTAGGCCTGCAGGCGCTTGATCACATCGCCGAGGTCCGGCTTCCCGCGCAGGAATCCCTCGGCACGGGCCGACAGGATGAACGGCACCGGCAAGGAGCGCGCGGCGTCGACGGCCGCCTTGATGCGGCTCGCCGCCGCGTCGATATCGAAGAGAGGCTGGTCCGGGTTGCCGGTGGCGTCCTCGATCGAACCGCCGACCAGGCCGACGCCCGCTGCCTGGCGGATGGTCTCGGCCACATCGGCGGGGGCGTCGCCGAAACCCTTTTCGAGATCGGCCGCGACCGGCAGGTCCGTGGCATTCACGATCTGCCGGGCATTGGCCAGCGCCTCGTCCCTCGTGACCCGGCCATCGCGTCTTCCCAGGACCGCCGCCTTCGCGCCACTCGAACTCGCCAGTGCCTCGAATCCCAGCCCCGCGAGGATGCGCGCCGAGCCCGCGTCCCAGGGATTGGCAATGACGAACGCGCCCGGCCGCTCGTGGAGCGTCCGGAAATTTCGGGCCTTCTCAGCCTGGCTGACACTCATGACGCCCTTCCCCTCATTCGTATGATCCGGCGGAGTTTGTCTCGCCCGCTCTCTGCAGGACAACCGAGAACATTTCAACGTCGCCCCGCCTTGCGTCCGAAGCGCTCGGCGGCAGTGCCGAATGCTCCGGTGAATGGCAGCCTGGGTCGGCGTCGAACTATGTTAATGTTCGATGATGTACGGGTGTGATGTAGGGGTATGCTGCACGGGCGCGCCCATCTTGGACTGGCCGCGGCCGCGGGAGTGAGATCAATGCAGCGTCGTAGCCTCATGACAGTTCTGCTCGCCTCGGTCGCGGCCGGCGTTTGGCGCGCCGCGGAGGCGCAGGAGGCGAGCAGCAAGCCGTTCACGCCCGAGCAGCTCGACCAGATCCTGGCGCCCATCGCGCTCTATCCCGACGCTCTGCTCGCGCAGACCCTGATGGCGGCGGGCTATCCGCTGGAAGTCGTCGAGGCCGCCCGCTGGTCGAAGGCCAATCCAGCGCTCAAGGGCGATGCCGCCGTGGCTGCGGTCAAGGACAAGAGTTGGGACGTCAGCGTAAAGTCGCTGGTCGCCTTCCCGCAGGTGCTCATGCAACTCAGCGACCATCTGGACTGGATGCAGAAGGTCGGCGACGCGATGATCGCCCAGCAGCAGGACGTGGCCGATTCGATCCAGCGGCTCCGCGCCCGGGCCGCCGACGCCGGAAATCTCCAGAACAGCAAGGAACAGACCGTCACCACCCAGGGATCGGGCGCCGAGCGCACGATCGTCATCGCCCCGGCCAATCCCGAGGTTATCTACGTGCCGGCCTACAATCCCAATACGGTCTACGGTACGTGGCCCTATCCGGCCTATCCGCCGACCTACTATCCGCCGCCGCCGGGATACGGCTATGGATCGGCGCTGCTGCGCGGCCTGATGTTCGGGATCGGCATCGCGGCCGCCGGCGCGATCTTCGGCGGCTGGAACTGGGGCCGCGGCAACAGCTACGTCAACGTGAACGTCAATCGCGCCGTGAACATCGACCGCAACTTCAACGTCAACACCATCAACAACGGCCGCTGGCAGCACGAACCGATCCACCGCAAGGGCGTGGCCTATCGCGATCCGGCGACGCGCGAGCGCTTCAACCAGACCCGCCCCGGGGCCGACCAGCGCCAGGAATTCCGCGGCCGCCTGGAAAATCAGCCCAGGCCGCAGGCCAATGCGCGGCCCAACCAGCCCAACCGCCCGGCCGGCGGCGGCCCTGCGCAGCGGCCCAACGTCACCAATCGCGCCGCCGGCGGCCAGCACCCCAACTTCCAGAATCATGCGGGCGCCCCGCGTGGCGGTGGCGCCATCCGCGGCGTCGACAACGGGCAGCAGGTCAATCGCGAGGCCGCCCGCGGTCGTGCCCAGCAATCGAGGGCAGCGACCCACGCGTCCGGCGGCGGCGGTGCGCGCCCTGGCGGAGGCGGAGGTGGCGCCGCCCGCGCGGGCGGCGGCAATCGCGGCGGAGGACGGCAATGAGCGCGTCGATGTTCCGGAAGGGCTTTCTGGCGCTTGTTCTCATGGCGACGCTCGCGTCCGCCTGCGCGACCGGTGTCTCGGCTCAATCGTCGAAGCGGCAGGGTTTCGCGACGCCGGAGGCGGCCGCCGACGCCCTCACCGACGCCATCAGGCGCGACGACGACAAGGCCATCGGGGCGATCCTGGGTGCCGGCTGGCGCGACATCGTGCTGGGCCGTCCCGAGGACGAGGAACGGCTGCGCCAGAAGTTCCTCGAAGCCTGGGACGCCAGTCACAAGGTCGTCGTCGAGGGCAACAAGGCGACGATCGAGGCCGGCACCAGCGGCTGGACGGGCCCGATTCCAATCGTCAAGGACGGCGACCAGTGGCGCTTCGATACCGAGGCCGGGCGGCAGGAGATCACGGCGCGCCGCATCGGCCGCAACGAGCTGTCGGTGATCCAGAGCCTGCTGGCGCTGGTCGATGCCGAACATGAATATGCGGCCCTCGACCCGATGAAGGTCGGAGTGCCGGTCTATGCGCGGCGGCTGCTGAGCTCGCCAGGGCGCAAGGACGGGCTCTACTGGGACACGGCTCCCGGGGAGCCCGAGAGCCCGATCGGACCGGCTCTCGCGACCGCGCAGGCGCAGGGCCAGGGCGGCACCGAGGACGGCTACTACGGCTACCGCTTCCGCCTGCTCTACGCCCAGGGCCCCGACGCACCGGGCGGCGCCTACGACTACCTGGTCAAGGACCGGATGATCGGCGGCTTCGCGATCCTTGCCTGGCCGATCCGCTACGGCGATACCGGGGTGATGACCTTCATGGTCAATCAGGACGGCATCGTCTACGAGCAGGATCTCGGCCCCGACACGGCGGCCAAGGCCGCCGCGATCACGGTCTACAATCCGGACAAGAACTGGGACAAGGCCGACACGACCCCGCCGTGAGGGCGGGCGCTAGCCTGGCCAGGGCAGCGACCAGGTCTTGACGTTGGTGAAGCTCTTCATCGCCTCGAGCACGCCTTCCTTGTAGCCGAGGCCCGAATCCTTGATGCCGCCGAACGGCGACATCTCGATGCGGTAGCCCGGCACTTCCCAGACGTTCACCGTGCCGACCTGCAGCTCGTCGACGAACCTCGTGATGTAGTCGAGGCGATCGGTGCAGACACCCGACGACAGGCCATAGGCCGTACCGTTGGAGACCTGGATGGCATGGTTGATGTCCCTCACCCGGATGATCGGGATCGCCGGGCCGAAGGTCTCCTCACGCACCAGCTCGGCCTGCGGGTCGACATGGTCGACGACCGTGGGCGGGAAGAGCGCGCCCTGTCGGTCGTTGCCGTGCAGCAGCTTCGCGCCGTGCCTGGCGACAGCCTCGCTCACACGGTTCTGGAACAGCGTCGCGGCGCGCTCGTGGATCACGGTGCCGACATCGGTCTCGGGATCGAGCGGGTCGCCCGCCTTCAGCTTCTTCGCCTTGGCCAGCACACGCTCGACGAATGCGTCGGCCACCTTGTCGACGACCAGGATACGCTTTACGGCCGTGCAGCGCTGGCCGGAATTCTTGGTTGCGCCGGCGACGGCCAGCTCGGCGGCCTTGTCGAGGTCCGCATCCTCCATGACGATCAGCGGATCGTTGCCGCCCAGTTCCAGCACGATGCGCTTGTAGCCGGCCTTCTCCGCAATGTACTTGCCGACCCGGACGGAGCCCGTGAAGGTCACGAGGTCGGCGCGCGGGTCGACGATCATCGCGTCGCCGATGTCGGAGGGATTACCGGTGA
>CAZPOS010000090.1:14498-19065 GCA_964588065.1 uncultured Reyranella sp. | reverse complement strand
CCCATGGACACATTCCGCACATCGCTGTCACGCCGCAGCCTCTTCGCCCTCCCGCTTCTCGCCGCCCTGCCCGCCGCTGCGCAGACCGAAACTTATCCGAACAAAGCGATCCGGATCATCGTGCCCTTCGCGCCCGGCGGTTCGGGCGACATCACCGCGCGCCTGGTCGGCAAGTACATCGAGGAAAAGACCGGCCAGCCCTTCATCGTGGAGAACAAGCCGGGCGCCAATGGCATCGTCGGCGCGATGTCGGTGAAGGTCGCGCCGCCCGACGGCTACACGCTGATGCTGGCCACGACCTCGACCAATGCCGCCAACGTCCACATGTACAAGAACCCGGGCTACGATCCGGAGAAGGATTTTTCCGTCGTCGGAATCATCGGCTCCTCGGGCACCTTCCTCGTCGTCCCGGCCGACAGTCCCTACAAGACGCTCGCCGACCTGCTGGCCGATGCCAAGGCACGGCCCGGCAAGCTCAACTTCGGCTACTTCAACGCGAGCTCGCAGGTGCCGGCCGAGGTTTTGGCCGCAAAGGCCGGCGTCACCTGGCAGGGCGTCGGTTACAAGGCGATCGGCAATGCCTGGAACGATCTCTACGGCGGCGCCATCAACTTCATGTTCGTCGACCTCACCGCTGCGCGCGGCCAGGTCGTCGACAAGAAGGCGCGGCCGCTCGCCGTCTCCCTGCCCAATCGCAGCCCACTCTATCCCGACGTGCCGACCCTCGCAGAGACCTTCCCCGGCTTCACCACCTCGGGCTTCCTGGCCATCGCGGTGCCGAAGGCGACGCCGCTGCCGATCCAGCAGCGGCTGAACACGCTGATCAACGAGGCCATCACCGCGCCTGACAACAACAAGCGCCTGACAGAGGAGTTCGCCCTCACCGCCCGGCCGCTTACGCTCGAGCAGTGCGCGGCGCAGGATCGCGAGGAACGCGCCAAGTGGGCCGAGTACGTAAAGATCGCGAAGATCGAGCCACAGTAGGCCCTACTCGGATCGGGTCGGCGGATCGCGCCAGCGCGACAGCGGAAGCTCGCTGAACCCGTCGCCGTTCGGCGCCGCCTGTCCGGCCGTCTGGGTTTCACCGAGCGAAGACGCCGCGACGGCTTCCGCCCGGGCCTTGAGGAAGACTTCGGCCGCCTTCTCGCCCTCGGCGATCAGGCGACCGATATTCTCGGAACCGCGATCGATCTTGCCCTCATAGTCGAGCAGGTCCTGAAGCTCGTCGGGCATTTCGATACAGGGGATGTGGTAGGGCTTGGCGCCGTCGGTGTGGAACGACTTCGGAATGCGAACGGGTGCCTTGATGTCGAAACGGCTCAGGAATTCCGGCCGGAAGGCGTCGGCCATGATCAGGTCGTTCATGAATTCGAGGTGGCCGAGCTGCTGGAACAGCGAAATGTTCCCCTCGAGCTGATTGCGCCGGTCGACGATCTCGCCCGGCTTCAGTGGCACGCGCCGGCTGGCGGTCGGGTTGATCTTGATCAGCCAGATCTCGTCGGGAATGTTGGCCTCGCCGACCGAGCGGGGCCGGATCAGTTCCTCGACCGGCGGATTGTCGGAGAAGAGCCCGTCCCAATAGGCATCCTGCCCGATCTGCACCGCCGGAAAGATGTTCGGCACCGCGCAGGACGCCAGGATGTGCTCGATCCGGATGGGTTCGCGCGCGGACACGAACTTGGCCAGCGCGCCGCTGGTCACGTTGGCGGCGCCTAGCATCAGGACCGGACGCTGCGGCTTCGCCCCCAGGACGCGATTTCCGCGAAGTCGATGTGCTTGTTGAGCAGCCCACGAAAATCGGAGAATCCCGCGCGCTGGCCCGTGGTCATGAACTCCATCATCGACTGCATGATCGGCGAGGACGGGCTGAGCTGCAGCGTCGGCATCATGCCGGCATTCACCAGCCGGACCGATTCGACGATGAAACTGTTGATGGCGTGCTCGACCGGACCCTGGGCGGTGTTCTCTTCCCAGAAATTCATCATCCGCTTCCAGACCGGCCGCTCGCCCTTCATGAACGAATACCAGAGCAGCGTGGCGCAGACGGCGCCGCCCGAGGTGCCGCTGATCGCCACGAACTCGAACTCGTCCTTGAGTCGGCCCTGGCCCTGGGCCTGACAGAGCGCCTTGAGGGCGCCGGCGGTGAAGGCGGTCTGGCTGCCGCCGCCCTGGCAGGCGAGGGCAATCTTGGTCTTGGGCATCGCGCGTTTCCTTCGGAGGGGCGCGCACTCTAGCGCACCGCGGGCGCGTTCGCCCATGCGACCGGTCGGTCCTGGTGGCCCGGCGACCGCCCACGCGTTCGACAGGCGAAGCGGCTTGCAAATTGCATGGCGAGGCTCGCCAATCACGGCAGCAGATCTCGGGAGGAAGACGAAGTGCCGGTGTCCGATCCGATCGCCCTGGAGCTCTTCAAGAACGCCATTTTCTCGATCGCCGACGAGATGGCGCTGACCGTCTTCCGGACGACCTATTCCGGCGTGCTGAAAGACAACATGGATTACTCGACGGGCTTCGCCGATGCCAACGGGAAGCTCGCCGCCCAGGGGCTGACCCTGCCGGGCCATCTGGGTTCCGTGCCGACCGCCATGGAATCGATCATGCGCCACTTCAAGGACGACATGTTCGAAGGCGACGTCTTCATCATGAACGATCCGTTCGACGGCGGCATGCACCTTCCCGACATCTTCGTGATCAAGCCGCTGTTCCACGCGGGCGAGCGGCTGGCCTTCGCCTGTACCGTCTGCCATCACATCGACGTCGGCGGCCGTGTCGCCGGCTCGAACGCCTCGGACTCGACGGAGATCTACGCCGAAGGTCTGCGCATCGCGCCGATGAAGCTCTATGACAAGGGCGTCCTCAACAAGACGATCATGACGTTCATCGAGAAGAACGTCCGCCTGCCGGTCCAGCTGTTCGGCGACCTGCGTGCCCAGCTCGCGGCCTGTCATATCGGCGAGAAGCAGTTCGCCGAGCTGGTCGCGCGGCATGGCGCGGAGGAAACCAGGTTCTATCTCAACGAGGTCATAGACTATGCCGAACGGCTGACGCGCGCCGCGATCCAGGAGCTGCCCGACGGGCAATGGAGCTTCGAGGACTGGATCGACGATGACGGCGTCGACTACGGCAAGCCGATCCGCCTGTTCGTCACCATCACCAAGAAGGGCGGCCACATGGTGGTCGACTGGACGGGCACCAACCCGCAGGTGAAGGGCGCCATCAACAACACGCTCTCCTTCACCAAGGCCGCTTCCTATACCGGCGTGCGGTCGGTGCTGCCGCCGGGCATCCCCAACAACGAGGGCGTGTTCCGCGCCATCGAGGTGATCTGCCCGCCGGGCACCGTGGGCAACGGCGTGCTGCCGGCGGCCTGTGCGGCACGCGGCCTGACCGGCTTCCGCATGACCGACTGCATGTTCGGGGCGCTCGCCATGATGCTGCCCGACCGCGTGAAGGCCGCGGGTGATGGCGGCAACACCGGCATCTCGATCGGCGGCTACGATGCGGCCCGCAAGCCCTTCGTCTATGTCGACTTCACCTGTGGCGCCTGGGGCGCCCGGCCCTTCGCCGACGGGCTGGACGGCAACTCGCACATGTTCGCCAACATGGCCTCGCATTCGATCGAAGTCACCGAGGCCGAGCAGCCCATCAAGTTGCTGGCCTACGAGTTCGTGGCCGACAAGGCCGGTGCCGGGAAGTATCGCGGCGGCGTGCCGTTCCGGCGCGACTACGAGTTCCTCGAGGCCGAGGGCATGCTGCAGGTCCGCTCGGACCGGCGCGACCACCGGCCGTTCGGCCTCTACGGCGGCAGTCCCGGCGGACCGTCGGAGAACTACCTCAACCCCGACGGCGAAAACCGGCTGCTGCCGTCGAAACTCACCATGACGGTCAGGGGCGGCGACATTTTCCGCCATGTGCTGGCCGGCGCCGGTGGCTGGGGCGATCCGCTGGAACGCGACCCCGCCGCAGTGCTGCGCGACGTGCGCAACGAACTTCTCTCTCCGGCGAAGGCACTAGGCGACTATGGCGTCGTCATAGACACCACCGCCTGGACGGTCGACGCCGCCGCGACCGAGTCTCGCCGCGCCGAAATCGCCAAGGCGCGCGGCTGGACCGAGACGCCCAAGGTGCAGTGGCACGACCCGGCGCCGCTGGCCCGGGCGGCGGAGTAATTCAGATGACCGTTTCCTATCGCGTCGGCGTCGACATCGGCGGCACCTTCACCGACATCGTGCTGCTGGGCTCCGACGGCACCATCCACACCAAGAAGATCTCGTCGAGCGTCGGCAACTACGCCCAGGCGATCGTCGACGGTCTCAGCGAGGTCTTCCGCGAGACCGGCCTCGATGGCGGCGCCATCGAGGAGATTCGCCATGGCACCACGGTCGCCTCCAACGCGATCCTCGAGCACAAGGGCGCCAAGGTCGGGCTGATCACCACCAAGGGGTTCCGCGACGTGCTGGAGATCCGCACGCTGCGCATGCCGAAGCTCTACGATCTCGGCTGGACCAAGCCCGAGCCGCTGGTCGAGCGCTACCTGCGTCGCGTCGTGGACGAACGCGTCGACCAT
>CAZPOS010000090.1:0-14488 GCA_964588065.1 uncultured Reyranella sp. | reverse complement strand
CCCGCCGACGCCGATCGCGCCGTCGATGCGTTGCTGGCCGAGAAGGTCGAGGCGATCGCCATCTGCCTGCTCAACTCCTTCGCCAATCCGGCGCACGAGCTGATGCTGCGCGACATCGTGTCCGCCAAGGCTCCGCACCTGCCGCTCAGCGTCTCGTGCGAGGTGCTGCCCGAGATCAAGGAATACGAGCGCACCTCGACCACGGTCATCAACGCCTATGTGATGCCGATCGTCGCGACCTATCTGCAGGCGCTGCGCCGCGGGCTCGACAGCGCGGGCATTCCGGCGCGCCTGCTGCTGATGCAGTCGAACGGCGGCCTCACCACCGACACCGCCGCGGCCGAGCGGCCGATGAACATCATCGAATCGGGCCCGGCTGGCGGCGTGGTCGGCGCCCAGGCGCTGGCGCGGGCCAAGAAGCTCGAGAAGATCATCACCTTCGACATGGGCGGCACGACGGCCAAGGCCTCGATGGTCGAGGAGGGCGAGGTTGCCCGCGCGCAGGAATATGCCGTCGGTGCCGGCATCATGATCGGCTCGCGCCTGCTCACCGGTGCCGGCTACACCTTGAAGGTCCCCGCCATCGACCTCGCCGAGGTAGGTGCGGGCGGCGGCAGCCATGTCTGGATCGATCCGGGCGGCGCATTGCAGGCGGGACCGGAGAGCGCCGGCGCCTTCCCCGGACCGGTCTGCTACGACAAGGGCGGCGAGGCGCCGACCATCACCGACGCCAACGTGCTGCTGGGCTACATCAATCCCGGCCATCTGGTGGGCGGCGCGGTGAAGCTTAACGCCGACAAGGCGCGGGCCGTATTCGAGGCGAAGATCGCCCAGCCGCTCGGCATGACGGTCGAGCGCGCGGCCTATGGCGCACACCTGATCGCGGCCTCCAACATGATCCGCGCCATCAAGGCGGTGTCGACCGAACGCGGGCGCGACCCGCGCGAATTCTCGCTGTTCGCCTTCGGCGGCAACGGCCCGCTGTTCGCCGCCGGCATGGCCGCGGCTCTGGGCATCGGCCGCGTGATCGTGCCGCCGTCGGCCGGCCTCTTCTCGTCCTTCGGCCTGCTCTACGCCGATGTCGAGCATCACTACGCGCGGACCTTCCGACGCCTGTTGCGCCACGCCGATCTTCGCGAGATCGACCGCGCCTGGACCACGATGGCGGAACAGGCCACCAGGCAACTCGCCGAGGAAGGTTTTACCGGCCCGAGTGCCCGCCTGAAGCGCTCCGCGGCGCTGCACTACAAGGGCCAGAGCTACGAGCTCACCGTCCCGGTCCCGGACGGACCGATCGACGCCCGCATGGTGACGCATCTCGAGGAAGCCTTCGGCCAGGAACATGAGCGCACCTACGGGCACCGTGCCGGCCCCGACGAGCCGGTCGAACTGGTCGCCATCCAGCTGGTGGGCGCGGGCCTGCGCGACGGCAGCGGCGTGCCCCGGAACGTGCAGCCGAGCCGTGCCGAAGTGAAGAGCCAGGCCTCGCGCCGCGCCTGGTTCGGCGACAGGCACGGCTGGATGGAAACCCCGGTCGTGAGCCGCAACGATCTCGCCACGCCGATGACCGGTCCGCTGATCGTCGACGAATACGACACGACCTGCGTCGTCCCGCCCGGCACCCGCGCCGAACGCGACAGCGCCGGCAACATCGTGATCACGCTGGCGCTGGCGACTTAGGTTGCCGCCATTTGCGGCAGCCACAGCGCGATCTGCGGCCAGATCGACAGAACCACCAGCATCAGCAGCATGGTGATCACGAAGGGAGACGTGCCGATGATCACATCGTCGATCCGGCCCTTCTTGCGCAGGCCCTGGACGACATAGAGGTTGATACCGACCGGCGGCGTGATCATCGCCAGCTCCATCAGGATGATGATCACGATTCCGAACCAGATCGGGTCGTATCCGGCCGCGATCACGATGGGCGCGATGATCGGCACCGTCGCCACCATCATCGACAGCGTCTCCATGAACATGCCGAGCACGAAGTAGAAGAGCACCACGACGATCAGGAGCTGGACCTTCGAGAGGCCGAGACTGGTGATGAAGCGGTTCACCTGGCCCGTGAGGCCGATCGAGGTGATGACGAAATTGAGGGAGTAGGCCGCAAGCAGGATCGCCATGATCATGGCGGTCGTGCGCATGGTTCCCTCGAAGGCGTTGAGGAGCGTGCGGAACGTCAGGCGCCGATAGGCGGCGGCAATACCGATCGAGGCGATCACGCCCAGCGCCGCAGACTCGGTGGCCGTCGCCCAACCGGCGTAGATCGAGCCGATCACGGCGAGAAAGATCACCAGAGGCGGAATCAGATCGGGCAGGGCGGCCATGCGTTGCGCCCAGCTCGTCGAAGTCGGCCTGCCGCCCATCTCCGGCCGGACGAGGCAGATCACCAGCACCGTCAGGCTGAAGAGGCCGGCCAGGACGAGGCCGGGAACGAAGCCCGCGAGGTAGAGTTTCGGAATCGACGTCTCGGTCAGTACCCCATAGACGATCATGTTGATCGAGGGCGGGATCAGGATGCCGAGCGTACCCCCCGCCGCAATGGTGCCGAGGAACAGCCGCTCGGAATAGCCGCGCTTCTCGACCTCGCCCAGCGCCACCGTGCCGATGGTCGCCGCCGTCGCCACGCTCGAACCCGAGGTCGCCGCAAACATCGCGCAGGAGGCGATGTTGGAATGCATGAGGCCGCCCGGCAGCCACGGCACCCAGAGCACGAGGGCACCGTACATGCGCTCGGCCATGCCGGACCGCAGCAGGATCTCCCCCAGCAGCACGAAGAACGGTATCGCCACGAGAAGGAAGTTGTTCGACGTGCCCCAGGCGATCTCTCCCATCGCCAGCGACAGCGGCAGCTTGGAGTAGATGCCCGACAGCGACAGGCCGAGAATGCCCAGGCCGGCCGCAACCGGAATAGCAAGCGCAAGCAGGCCGATGAGGATGAGCAGCGTGACGATCAGCACGTCAATTCCTCCCCTCGCGCACCTGACGATCCTTGAGGTCGCGAATCTCTTCCTCCACCTCCTCCTCGGCAGAGCGCGTGCTGATCAGGCGGGCCATGCCGTTCAGGTCGCCCGCGACGCCCAGCCGGAAGGCCTGCACCAGCAGGATCAACGCCACAACGACGAAGGCCACCAATCCGGCGAGCCAGAGGAACTGCGGGATGATGGTGGGCGTCTCTAGGGCGGATTGACTGCGCGATTCCGACGTCCAGGATTGAGCCATGACCCCGTACCCGTGCCACAGGGTCAGCGCGAAGAACCCCGTGAACAGCACGAGTGCCACGAGATCGAGCGCCAACCGCAGCTTCTGCGGGAACAGGACATACAAGGAGTCGATGCGGATATGGGCGCGATCGAGCAGGGCCGCGCCCAGCCCCCAGGTCGTCCCGATGGCGAGGGAATAGCCCGCCAGTTCGTCGGCGCCGCCAATCGACAGTGCCAGGAACTTTCGCATCAGCACGTCGATCCCGATCAGCACGGCGGCAAGAAGGACCAGCCCGCCGCCGAACCATAGTCCCCACTGGGCGAAGCGCCGGACACCGATCATGTGGGAAGCCGCCGGTTAGGGCGTGGGCGCCTTGAGGTCGAGCGTCTTGCCGACGGTCTCGTTCCATTCCTTGGCGCACGCCGCTCCGCAGCGCTTGGCCCAGCCGGCGAGGACCGCGCCCTCGACCAGCTTCTTGTGCGCGGCCATTTCCTCGGGCTTGACCGGAACGATGGTGGTCTTCGCGAGCTTGCCCATGGTGCAGGGCTGCACGCCGGTATTGCAGTTGTCGGCCTCGGCGGTCGTGGTCTCGATGGTCTTCCACATCTTGTCTTCGTAGACCTTGAACTGCTCGGTCAGGAAAGCCTGCGTCTTGGGATCGAGCCGCTTCCAGGTGTCGAGGTTGACGGCCAGGACATTGATGCTCCAGCCCAGCGACATCGGGTAGATCGACTTGGTGACCTCGGCCCAGCCGGCGGTGTTGCCCGACAGGCTGCCGGTGACGCCGCAATCGACGACCCCGTTGTTGAGGGCCGGCACCACTTCGGCAAAGGCCATGCTGACGGCGGTCGCTCCCACGCCGCTCAGGAAGTCGCGCATGGTGTTGTTGAAGACACGCACCTTCTTGCCTTTCAGCCCTTCCAGGCCGGCCAGCACGTCGCGACACCAGAAAACCTGCGGCGTGTTACCTCCGAACGCCAGCAGCTTGGCGTTCCAGTTCTTCTGCATCTGGCGATCGATCACGGTGCGATAGGCATTGCAGGCTTCCCGCGCCTTGGCGGGCGTGAGCGTGAGGCCGGCGAGATCGCAGGCCTCGAAACGCGGGTCGTCGCCCGCCATCTTGGAGATGTCCATGGCGGCAAAATCCATGACGCCGAGCTTCAGCAACCGCAGCATGGTCTTGTCGTCGATGCCCATCTGGTCGAGCGGCGTCACGTCGACGGTGATGGCGCCTTTCGAGGCCTCGGGGATCGTCTTGCGCCAGAACGGCAGCTCGTCATGGATCGAAACCGGCGTCGGACTGTTGAGCCCGATCACCTTGAACTGGCTCTTGGGCAGGTCCTGCGCCGAAGCGACGGAGACGACCGCTGTCGCCAGTGCCAAACCAGACAACAAACGACGAAGCATGCGAACCCCCTGGATCGTCCCCGACTATCCCGGAACGACGCAGCAATTTGCATGCCACGCATTGGCGTCAGCGCCGGCGGCTATCCAGCACTTCGAGGATCTCGTCGATCTTGATCTGCCGGTCTTTCTCCGAACCGGCATGGAAGGCATGGGCCACGCAATGCTGCAGATGGTCGCCCAGCGTCTCCTGCTCGACCTTGTCGAGCGCAGCACGCACGGCGCGGATCTGCGTCAGCACATCGATGCAGTAGCGCTCCTCCTCGATCATGCGCGCCACGCCGCGCACCTGGCCTTCGATTCGACTGAGGCGCGCGAGCTGCGACTTCTTGAGCTTGTCGTCCATCCTTGAACCATACCCCCGTAGGGTATAGATAGCAAGCATGAGCCACTCCTGCTGCCACGCCTCCCCCGGCACCGCTCCTGCCACCGATCCCGCGATCGCCATCGACCCCGTCTGCGGGATGAAGGTGAAGATCGACGGCGCGAAAAACACGACGGTGCACGAGGGGCAGACCTACTACTTCTGCAACCCCAAGTGCCTGCAGAAGTTCACGGCCGATCCGGTGCGCTACCTGAAGCCCGAGGAAGCACGGCCCGCCGCGCCGGTCGCGCCCGGCGCCATCTTCACCTGTCCGATGCATCCCGAAATCCGGCAGGTCGGCCCGGGAAGCTGCCCGATCTGCGGCATGGCGCTGGAGCCTGCCGAAATCTCGCTCGATGACGGGCCGAACGAAGAGCTCGTGGACATGACTCGCCGCCTGTGGATCGGGGGTGCCCTCGCCGTCCCGCTGGTGGCGCTCGACATGGGTGGCCATCTGTTCGGCCTGCACGGGCTGCTGCCGCACGGCGCCCTGCCGTGGGTGCTGATGGCGCTCGCGACGCCGGTGGTCCTGTGGGCCGGCTGGCCGTTCTTCGTGCGCGGCTGGCAGTCGGTACGCACCGGCCATCTCAACATGTTCACCCTGATTGCATTGGGCACCGGCGTCGCCTGGGCCTACAGCGTGGTGGCGACCGTGATGCCCGGCCTTTTCCCCGCCGGATTGCGCGGTGCCGATGGATTCGTGCCGGTCTATTTCGAGCCGGCCGCCGTGATCGTCGTGCTGGTGCTCGTCGGCCAGGTCCTCGAGCTGCGCGCACGCGACGCCACCGGCGGTGCCATCAAGGCCCTGCTGGGGCTGGCACCGCGTACGGCCCTGCGGGTCGATGCCAGCGGCAACGATGTAGAGGTCGCGATCGATCGGATCGCGGTCGGCGACCGTCTGCGCGTGCGGCCCGGTGAAAAGGTACCGGTCGACGGCTCCGTCATAGAGGGCGCGGGCTCGGTCGATGAATCGAGCATCACCGGCGAGCCCATGCCCGTCTCGAAAGCGGCGGGCACCAAGGTCATCGGCGGCACGGTGAACGCCAGCGGCACCTTCGTCATGAGGGCCGAACTGATCGGCAGCGACACGATGCTGTCGCGCATCGTCAAGATGGTGGCCGAGGCGCAGCGCAGCCGCGCGCCCATCCAGCGCCTGGCCGACATCGTCGCGGGCTGGTTCGTGCCGACAGTGATCGCGGTGTCGATGATCGCCTTCGCCGCCTGGTCGATCTGGGGCCCGTCGCCTGCCTTCTCCTATGCACTGGTGGCGGCGGTCTCGGTTCTGATCATCGCCTGCCCCTGCGCGCTGGGACTCGCCACGCCGATGTCGATCATGGTGGGCGTCGGCCGTGGCGCCGCGGCCGGCATCCTGATCCGCAATGCCGAGGCGCTGGAGCGGCTGGAGAAGGTCGACACGCTCGTGATCGACAAGACCGGCACACTCACGCTCGGCCGGCCGACGCTGTCGGCGGTCGAGCCGCTCGGCCGCTTGTCCGCCGACGAGGTGCTGCGCCTGGCGGCCAGCCTGGAGCGCGGCAGCGAGCATCCGATCGCCGCCGCGATCCTGGCCGGCGCGAAGGCGCGAGACGTGGCTGCGACCGCCGTGGAACACTTCGCCTCGCCCGCCGGCAAGGGCGTCTCGGGAACGGTCGAAGGCCACCGGCTGCTGCTCGGCAACGCGAACTTCCTGCGCGAGGCCGGGATCGACGTCGCCGCGGCCGAAGCGCAGGCCGATGCGCTGCGGCAGGAGGGCGCCACCGTGGTACTGCTGGCGGTCGACGGCCAGGCGGCGGGACTGCTCTCTGTCAGCGATCCCGTCAAGGACACCACCCCCGAGGCGCTGACGCACCTGCGTGAAGCCGGCCTGCACATCGTCATGCTGACCGGCGACAACCGGCGCACCGCAGCGTCGGTCGCCGCCCGGCTGGGCATCGACGCCGTCGAGGCCGAAGTGCTGCCGGAAGACAAGGCGCGCATCGTCCAGCGGCTCAGGAAGGAAGGGCGCGTGGTCGCGATGGCGGGCGATGGCATCAACGACGCCCCCGCCCTCGCCGCCGCCGATGTCGGTATCGCCATGGGGACCGGCACGGACGTCGCCATCGAGAGCGCGGGCATCACCCTGGTGAAGGGAGACCTGCTGGGTATCGCCCGCGCCCGGAGTCTTTCCCGCGCCACGATGACGAACATCCGGCAGAACCTGTTCTTCGCCTTCGTCTACAACGCCGCCGGCGTTCCGATCGCCGCCGGCGCCCTCTATCCGCTGCTTGGCATCACCCTCAGCCCGATCTTCGCCGCCGCGGCCATGGCCTTGAGCTCGGTCAGTGTCATCGGCAACGCCCTGCGACTGCGGCGGCTCGACATCTGAGCGATCCGATCTATCCCGCCTGCGGCGTCGGCTCGGTCGCTGTGGTTGCGGTCGGCTTCTTCTTCGACCTGCGCCATTCCTCGAAGCGCTGCAGCACCACGAAGAAGCAGGGTACGAACAGGACCGCGAGGCAGGTCGAGGCGATCATGCCGCTGAACACGCTGATGCCCAGCGAGTGGCGGGCGTTGGCGCCGGCCCCGACCGCGGTGACCAGCGGCAGCACGCCGAGGATGAAGGCGAAGGAGGTCATCAGGATCGGCCGGAAGCGCAGCCGCGAAGCCTCGACCGCGGCCTCGAGGATCGGCTCTCCATCCGAGATCCGGCGCTCGCGCGCCACCTCGACGATCAGGATGCCGTTCTTGGCCGACAGCGCGATCAGCAGCATGAGGCCGATCTGGACGTAGAGGTTGTTCGCGGCGCCGAGGCTGGTCAGTGCGATCACCGGCCCCATCAGGGCAAGCGGCACTGCCGACAGGACCGACAGCGGCAGGATCCAGCTCTCGTACTGACCGGCCAGGCAGAGATAGACCAGCAGCAGGGACAGCGCGAAGACGTAGTAAAGCTGGTTGCCGGTCACCTGCTCCTGGTACGACATCGCCGTCCATTCGAAGGTGACGTCGGACGGCAGCACCTTCCGAGCGATACGCTCCATCGCCGCCATGGTCTGGCCCGAGCTGAAACCCGGCGCCGATCCACCGACGATCGTCGACGAAGGATAGAGGTTGTAGAGCGTGATCAGCGGCGGCGCGACCGCCGGGCTGAGCGTCGCGACCGCGCTCAGCGGCACCATGTTTCCATCCTGGCTGCGCACATACAGGTTCAGGAGGTCGTCGGGCTGCACGCGATACTTCGAGTCGGCCTGCACGTAGACCTGCAGCGACAGGCCGAACTTGTTGAACTGGTTGACGTAGGTCGAGCCGACATAGTCGGTCAGCGTCGAGAAGATGTCGCCAACCGAGACCCGCAGCGTCTCGGCACGCGCCCGGTCGACCGACAGGATCACCTGCGGCGCGTTGACCCGGAACGTGGACACGACGTTGCGGACGCTGGGCTCGGTCGCCGCCTCCTTGACGATCTGGTCGGTGAGCTCGCTCAGCTTCTTGTAGTCGAAACTGCCGCCCAGCAGCTCGAGCTGCATCTGGAACCCGCCGGCATTGCCGATTCCCTGGATGGCCGGTGGCGGCAAGACCAGGGGCTGGCCGTCGTTGAGGGTCGCGAGGGCCTTCTGCACGCGCCCATAGATCGAGAGGAGATCCTGCCCCTTGGCCGCATCGCGTTCGGAGAAGGACTTCAGCATCACATAGGCGACGCCGGCGTTGGCGAGGTCGGCGCTGTTGTCGAGCGGCGAGATACCCGAGATGGCGATGACGTTCTGGACGCCCGGGATGTCCTTCACCTTGTCATGCACCTCCTGCAGCGAGGCCGCGGTGCGGTTCAGCGACGCGCCGTCGGGCAGCTGCAGGGAAACGATCAGGTAGCCCTGGTCGTCGATCGGAATGAACGCGGTGGGCAGGCGCGCGATGCCGTAGGCCGCAGCGGCGGACAGGCCGAGGCCGACCAGCACCATCACGCCGGCATGGCGGACCATTGCACGTATGAGGCGCGTATAGGCCGCTTCCATCCGGTCATAGACCTTGTTGAAGCCTCGATAGAAGAAGTTGCGCTTGTCCTCCGGCACCGGCGCACGCAGCCACTGGGCGCATTGGGTCGGCTTCAACGTCGCGGCATTGACGGCGCTGATCAGTGCCGTCGCAGCGATCACCAGCGCGAACTGGGCGAACATCTGGCCGGTCAGTCCGGGCACGAAGGCTGCCGGCAGGAACACCGACATCAGCACCAGGGTAATGCCCATGATCGGGCCGAACAGGTCGCGCATCGCCTTGATGGCCGAGTCGTGGCCGGACATTCCCTTTTCGATGTACTTGGTCACGCCCTCGACGATCACGATCGCGTCGTCGACCACGATGCCGATCGCCAGCACGATGCCGAACAGGGTCGACAGGTTGACCGTGAAGCCCAGCGCCGCCATGCCGGCAAAGGCCCCGATGATCGTCACCGGAACGGTCGTCGCCGGCACCATGGTGGCGCGGAAGTTCTGCAGGAACACCAGGATGACGATCAGCACCAGAATGCCGGCCTGGTAGAGCGTGGAATAAACCTCGTCGATCGAAGCGGTGACGAACAGAGTCGTGTCGTAGGGGATGCCCCAGCGCAGCCCGTCGGGGAAGCGCTTGGCCATCTCCGTCATCTTGGCGCGCACGGCGTTGCCGACTGCCAGGGCATTGGCCTCCGGCGTCTGGTAGATGGCAATACCCGCCGCCGGTCTTCCGTCGAGGTTGAACTGCTGCGAGTAGGTCTGCGAGCCCAGCTCGACGCGGCCGATGTCGCGCACATACACCAGCTCGCCGCCCTCCTTCGTCTTGTCCTTGACGATGATGTTGGCGAACTGCTCGGGCTCGTTGAGCCGCGACTGGATGTCGACGGTGTACTGGAAGCCGGCGGTCGCGGGAGCCGGCGGCATGCCGACCTGGCCCGCCGCCACGCGCTTGCTCTGCTGCGAGATGGCGTCGATCACGTCGGACGGCTGCAGCCCGAAGCTGAAGAGCTTCTGCGGATCCATCCAGATCCGCATGGAATACTGGCCGGCGCCGAACACCTTGACCTGGCCCACGCCCGGCAGCCGGGCCAGGACGTTGACCAGGTTGATCGTGGCGTAGTTGCTGAGGAACAGGCTGTCGAAGCGGTTGTCGGCCGAGTCCAGGGTGACGATCTGCAGCATCGCCGTGTTCTTCTTCTGGACGTTGACGCCCTGCGCCTGCACCGGCTGCGGCAGCGAGGCCAGCGCCAGCTGGACGCGGTTCTGGACCAGCACCTGGTTGATATCGGGATCGGTGCCGATCTCGAACGTCACCGTCAGCGTGTAGGTGCCATCGGCGGCGCTGGTCGACTGCATGTAGAGCATGCGGTCGACGCCGTTGACCTGCAGCTCGATCGGCAGGGCGACCTGGTCGATCACGGTCTGCGGGCTGGCGCCCGGATAGGACGCGGTCACCTGGACCGTCGGCGGAACGACGTTCGGGTATTCGGAGATCGGCAGGCGGAAGACGCTGACCAGGCCGAGCACGACCAGCACGATCGCCAGGACGTTGGCGAGTACCGGATGCTCGATGAAGAACTTCGACATGCGCGCGCCGCCTCAGCCGTCGATCGTCTTGAGCTGCGGCGTGACCTTCGTCCCCGCCGAGGACCGCCACAGTTCGCCGATCACCACCAGGTCGTCGACGCTCAGTCCGCCGGTGATGACGCGCAACGACCCGACCTGTTGGCCGATCTGGACGTAGCGCTGCTGCGTGACGTTGTTCTTGTCGAGCACCAGGACGTAGCGCCCGCCCTGGTCTTCCTGAAGGGCGTTGTTGGGTACCAGCAGCGCGTTCTGTGTCGACTTCTCCATCGGCAGGCGCAGGCGCACGAAGCCGCCCGGAAGGATGTGGCGGTCGGGATTGCGGACGATGCCGCGCAGGTACAGCGTCCCGGTCGCCGGGTCGATGGCCGGCGCCACGTACTGCAGCGTGCCGCGATGGGAGAAGGTCCGCTCGTTACCGACGGCGACCTCGATCGGGATCTGCTGGATCTGAGCCAGGGTGAGCTGGCGCTGGGTCATGTTGGCCCGGATCTGGACCGCCTGCTGGGCGGAGAGGTTGGCCTCGACGTAGATCGGATCCAGCTGGTTTATGACCGCCAACGCGCCCTGCTGGCCGTTGCCGCCGACGACGTTGCCGGGATCGATCAGATGCTTGCCCATCTGGCCGTCGAACGGCGCCCGAATCTCGGTGTAGCCGAGATTGATCATGGCCAGCGCGACCGCCGCCTCGCCGGCCATCAGGTTGGCCTGGCCAGCCTGCAGCTGGTAGTTCCAGCGGTCGACTTCGACCTGGGTTGCCGCACCCTTCTTGACCAGGTTGGTGTAGCGCACGACCTCGATCTTGGCATGGTCGACCTGCGCCTGGGCCAGCGCCAGCTGGGCCTGCGCCTGCTGCAGCTGTGCCTTGTACTGGTCCTGCTGCACGGTGAAGAGCAGATCGTTCTTCTTCACCAGCGCGCCGTCTTCGAAGTGGATTTTTTCGAGATAGCCCACCACCCGGGCCAGCAGTTTCACTTGGGCGACCGAGGCGGCATTGCCGGTGACCTCGAGCGTGTCGCTGACGTTCTGGACCTTGGGATGCGCCACCGGCACGGGCGCGACCATGGGCGACTGGGCCATCGCCGCGGAGGGTCCCGGCGATGCCGGAGCGGGCGCCGCCGGAGCCGCAGTGTCTGCACGAGCCGTTTCCGTGCCCGGGCGCCCAATGATGCCGTAGCGATCGAGGCCGTAGGCAAGCACGCCGGCTGCCAGCACGGCGACGGCGGAGATCCAGAGAATCCCCGAGGATTTCTTGGCGGGACCTTTCA
Organism: uncultured Reyranella sp.; assembly: GCA_964588065.1. GTDB lineage: Bacteria > Pseudomonadota > Alphaproteobacteria > Reyranellales > Reyranellaceae > Reyranella. The sequence goes on along the minus strand of CAZPOS010000090.1, from coordinate 2,699 downwards.
TCGGCTTCACCACTCCGGCGCTCGAACGGTTGGACCACGGTCATCCGGCCCCGGCAGACCGGGCACCGGCACGGGTGGCGGACCGCTGGGCGGCAACAGGGTCCCCCAGTTGGTGCGGTTGCGCATCTGCTCACGCACCTTGTCGTTGACGAATTCCGAGTTGCCGCGCAGCTGCCAGCCGCCACCCATCGCGCGGTACAGTCGCGCGAGGGCGATCGACAGGCTGCCCTCGGCCGAGGCCAGACTCATCTGGGCGTTGTAGAGATTCTGCTCGGCCGTCAGCACGGTCGTGAAATCGCGCGTGCCGAGCTGGTACTGCTCGAGGGCGATCGTCTCGGCATTGCCGGCGGCGCGCACGCTCGCGCGCAGGAAGTCGATCTGCTGGCGGCCGTTGAGGTAGCCGCTGAGATTGGATTCGACTTCCTTCTGGGCCACCAGCACCGCCTGCTGGTACTCGAGCAGCAGCGCCTGCAGGCGCGCGTCCTGAACCCGGACCTGGTTGGTGATCTGGCCGTAGTTCAGAATCGGCCAGGAGAAAGTCGGCCCGAACGCGAAGCTGACGGCGTTCGACGTGAAGACCTGGCCGACCGGAATTTCGTTGGTCGAGGTGGCTGCGCCACCGAATGCGCCGGTCAGCGAGAAGGCCGGAAAGAGCTGCGCCTTGGTCATGCCGATCTTGGCGCTCTGCGCCGCGGCCCTGAGCTCGGCCGCGCGGATGTCGGGGCGGCGGCGGACGAGGTCGGCCGGTATGCCCACCGCAACGTCCGGCGGAGGCACCGGAATCGTCTTCGGTCCTTCGAGCAACTGCGTCATCGCGGTGGGGGACAGGCCGAGCAGGACCCGAAGCGCCGCCTCGCCCTGCTGCAGCTGGGCGGTCAGTTGCGGGATCGACGCCTCGGTCTGGCCCAGCACGTTCTGGGCCTGGAAGACGTCGAGCAGGGTCGCCGCGCCGCCATTGTAGCGGTCGCGTGCGATCTGCAGCGCCTTGCGCTGCTTGACGACGTTTTCACGGGCGATGCGCAGCTGCGTCTGCAGGGTGCGGATGCCGATGTAGGTGGTCGCGACATCGCCCACCAGCGTGACCAGAACGTCGTCGTAGGTCGCGATGGAGGCAAGATAGGTCGCGCTGGCCGATTCGACTCCGCGCCGGAATTTCCCCCAGAAATCCAGCTCCCAGCCGAACGAGACGCCGAGATTGGCGCGCCAGATGTTGTTGTCGAGCGCGCCCAGCGGATTGGTGCTGGAATCGGCCTTGCTGAACTGGTTGTAGGTGACGCCGCCGCCGAGCTGCTGCTGTTGCGGGTAGAATTGGCCGATCGCCACGCCCAGCGCGGCCCGCGCCTCGAGGACGCGGGCGCCCGCCGCCATCAGGCCGAGATTCTGCCGGTAGGCCTGTTCGACGAGGCTGGTCAGCGTCGGGTCGCCGAAGGCCGACCACCATTCGACGTAGTTCTGTCGATCCGTCCGCACGGCCGGATTTCCGGATTCGAGATACTGCTCGGCGACCGGGGCCTCCGGAGCGGTGAAATCGGGGCCGACCATGCAGCCGGCAGCGAAGAGACCGAGCGCGGCTGCCGCAGGATGCTTAAGCCAGATAGCGCCTCTCACGACGGCACGCCTCACCGACCGCTCAATGTCCAAGCCGACATTTCCCGGACGTCCCTCCTCCTTAGAACGGTCCGACACCTAACATTGTGCGGGATTCGAAGAAAGCCGCATCGACGAAGAAAATACCTGATCGGACACGGCTCTACTTCCTTTGCCGGAGAACCGCCGACCGGAATTTCGGAAGTCCTCGTCGCTTTCCGCTTGATCCCGGGCCGTCTCGGCTGGAAATTGCCCTCATCATGCGTCTGATCCACCGATCGCATCGTGCCGCCAACGCCGTCCGGAACGTGTCTCCGAGCGGCGAGCTGTTCGTTGCGAGTCTGGTCATCTGCATGATCCTGTCCTCGTTCGGCGATGCGGTCGATCCGACCTGGTTCGGCGAGGCGGGGCTCGAGTTCGCTTTCTTCGACCTGGGCGGTGAATTCTCGGTTCTGGCGATGCGTCACTGGCATCTGCTCGAGCTGCTGCTGGCCGGCGCCGTGATCGCCGCCGGCATCATGGTCCTGCGCATCGTGGGCGGCGCGTTCTTCCGGCCGCTCGATCCCGCCGATTCCGGCGGCGTCGAGAAGGTGCCGATAAAACTCTGACGACTGGCTGAAACGGCCTCGACCGCCCTTCCCCGGGAAGCGCGCGGCGTGGGCACACATTCAATCGTTGTTGGAGATTTTCATGGAACTCGAACTGTTTTCGGGCGCATTCTTTTCGGCGCTGCTCGCCATCATCCTGATCGACCTCGTCCTGGCGGGCGACAATGCCCTCATCATCGGCCTGGTCGCGCGCAATCTTCCCAAGGAAAGCCAGAAGAAGGTCATCTTCTGGGGCACCTTCGGCGCCATCGCCATCCGCGCCCTGATGGCCATCCTCGTCGTCTACATCCTGGCGGTGCCGGGCTTCATGCTGGCCGGCGGCCTCGCGCTGGTCTGGATCGCACGCAAGCTGCTGACGCCACAGGACAATTCCGAGGAGAGCCACCTCGTCAAGGCGCCGGCGGCGAGCTTCGCCGCGGCGGTGCGCACCATCATCATCGCCGACGCGGTGATGGGCATCGACAACGTGCTGGCCATCGGCGGCGCGTCGCATGGCTCGATCCT
>CAZPOS010000089.1:0-19152 GCA_964588065.1 uncultured Reyranella sp. | reverse complement strand
GCCCGCGCGTCCCAGCGGAATCTGCGCGACCAGCTCGGCGAGATTGTCGGCGACGAAGCCGCCGCCCGGAATCGCCCCCGGCGCGATCGCGTTCACCCGGATGCCGTCCGGCGCCAGCACGCGCGCGAGTTCCTTCATCACCATGGTCATGCCGGCCTTCGAGGCGCTGTAGTGCGGCAGGTTGCGCGGCATCTCGCGGTGCTGCGAGGTCACCAGGATCATGCGGCCCTTGATCCCGTTGTCGCGCATGTGGCGGCCGACCTCGCGGGCGAGGAAGAAGCCCGAGCGCAGGTTGATGTCGGTCATCCGGTCCCAGGTCTCCTCGCTGACCGACAGGGGCGTGTCGACCTCGAGCCGGCGCGGGCTCGCGGCATGGACGAACAGCGAGATCGTGCCGAGCTTGCTGGCCGCGCCGTCGAGCAGGTTCTTCCAGCCGTCGCGTTGCGAGAGGTCGGCTGCGAGAAACGCGATCCCGTCCTCGGTGGGCGGCGCCACGATGTCGCTCCCCAGCACGGTCGCGCCCTCGGCCTTCAGGGCCCGGGCGATGCCGCGGCCGATGCCGCCGGCGCAGCCGGTGATCAGGGCGCGTTCGCCCTCCAGAAGTTTCATGCTCATGCCCGGCATGCTAGCAGGTCCCCGGAAAGGAGACAGTCTTGGCGAAGACACGACTGGACGTGGCGTTGGTCGAGCGCGGGCTCGTGGAAACGCGCGCCGCGGCGCAGCGGCTCGTCATGGCGGGACTCGTCTTCTCCAACGACCGGCGGCTGGAGAAGGCCGGGCAACCCGTGACCGGGGACATGCCGATCGAGGTGCGCGGCCAGCTCCACCCCTATGTCTCGCGCGGCGGGTTGAAACTCGAGAAGGCGCTGGATCATTTTGCCATCCCGGTCACCGGCCGCGTCGCACTCGACGTCGGCTCATCGACCGGGGGCTTCACCGACTGCCTGCTGCAGCGCGGCGCCGCCAAGGTCTATGCCGTCGATGTCGGCACCAACCAGCTCGCCTGGAAGCTGCGCACCGACCCGCGTGTCGTATCGATGGAGAAGACCAACATCCGCGACGTCACACGCGCGGAGCTTCCCGAACCCGTCGATCTCGTCGTCTGCGATGCCTCGTTCGTTGGCCTGCGGCTCGTCCTGCCGGCGGCGCTCGCGCTGGCGGCACCCGGCGCCCATCTCGCCGCGCTGATCAAGCCGCAGTTCGAGGTCGGCAAAGGCCGGGTCGGCAAGGGCGGCATCGTGCGCGAGCCCGAGTTGCATGCCGAAGTCGTCGAGACGATCTCGTCGTGGCTGGCGGAGCAGGCCGGCTGGCAGGTGCTGGGTGTGACCGAAAGCCCGATCACCGGCGCGGAAGGCAACAAGGAGTTCCTGATTGCCGGGCTGTTCAGCGGCGCGCCAGCGTCACCCTGAACTTGTTGTTGTCGGCCAGCGTCTCGAACGTGGCGAAGTGCGCCTTCAACAGCGGCTCGTAGGGCAGGCCGCGATTGGCGACCATGTAGAAGCGGCCTCTGGGCTTCAGCGCCTTGGCGGCGACGGCGATGAAGCCTTGCCCGAGTGAGGGCTCGGCGGCGCGGCCGGCATGGAAGGGCGGATTGCAGACGATGGTGTCGTAGGTTGCTGGCGCGGCCTCGTGGATCAGGTCGAGCCAATGGAACGTCGCGCGCGGGTCGGGGACGTTCGCGCGCGCCGCTTCGACCGCGCGGTGCTCGGCGTCGATCCCGTCGATCTTCGTGACGGCGGGACAGGTTGCGAGGACGCGCCGCGTGAGGAAACCCCAGCCGCAGCCGAAATCGGCGACGTGTCCGAAGAGGTCGGGGGGCAAGTGGGCCGCGAGCAGGGCAGAGCCGTCGTCGACATGATCCCAGGAGAAGACACCGGGCTGGCTCACCCACGAACCGTCGCCGACGGAATGCAGAGCCGTGAGTTTCTGCCAGTAGTCGGGGGGTGCGTGGCTTCCCTTCACGAACCAGAAGACGCGGCTATGGAACTTCGACAGCGAATCCACACCGCCGAAGGCCTTGCCCACCTGCTTTTCGAGACTGGCGGCGCCGTCGTCGTTCGCGCCGGCGCACACCAGGGTGCCGCCGGCGGCGAGGAGATCCCAGCCGCGCGCGATGTTGGCGAAGTTCTCTTCCTTGTGCTTGGTCAGCAGGATCAGGCCGAGCTCATGCCCGCCGGTTTCCAGCCGAGGCACCGCTTTCTCGAGGCGCAGGAAGGCGGGACGAAACGACTGCTCCGCGTCGATCCCGGCAAACGGCGGATCCTCGGCACGAAGAAAGAACGCCCGCCTTTCGGCGAGCGCTCCGGTTTCGAAGGCGTGGGCGAGGGCGCGTGTGGCCTGGCTCACGGGACGAGGACGGCCCGCCCCATGATCAGGCCCTTGCGCAGTTCCTGCAGCGTCGTGTCGGCCTCGTCGAGCGTGCGCTTGACGACCGGCACCGGCGTCACCTTGCCGGCGGTGACGAGGTCCATCATCTCCTTCATCTCGCCCGGGCTGCCGGTGACCGAGCCCACGATCTGGCAGCCGGTGAAGGCGAACATCGGCATGGGCAACGAGAAGGTGCCGCCGAACAGGCCGACCACGATCAGCCGGCCGCCACGGGCCAGCGCCTTGACGCCGAACTGCGCGGTGCTCTCGGCGCCGACGAAGTCGATGGCGGCGCCGACGCCGGTACCGCCGGTCAGTTCGAAGATCTTCTTGCGGGCATCCTTGTCGCGCGGATCGATCGCGGCGACCGCACCGTTGTCGAGCGCCAGCTTGCGCTTGTTCTCGTCGATGTCGGCCACGATCGGCGCATGGCCCAGCACCGACTGCGCGAACTTCACGCCCATCAGACCGACGCCGCCGGCGCCGATCACCAGGATGGGCTTGCCGGCATCCTCGCCGACCGCCTTCTTGACCGCGCTGAAGGCGGTGATGCCCGAGCAGGCGTAGAGGCAGGCCAGTTCGGTCGGGATGTCGCCATAGGGATAGAGATACTTGGCGTCGGGGACGAGGACATGGTCGGCATAGCCGCCATCCTTGTTGACGCCGAGCGCGCGGGGCGCCGGGCAGAGATGCTCGCGGCCGTTGCTGCAGTACCAGCAGGTGCCGCAGCCGATCCACGGATAGACCTCGCCGACCCTGGCGCCCTTGGCGTCGGGGCCGAGCGCCACGACCTCACCCACGATTTCGTGGCCCATGGTACGGGGCGGGTTCATGGTCTTCTGGGTCGACACCTTGTTGCCGCCGCCCATGTCGAAGAAGCCTTCCCACAGGTGCACGTCGCTGTGGCAGACGCCGGCGGCCGTGACCTTGACCAGCACCTCGGCGCCCTGCGGCGCGGGATTGCTTTCCTCGACCTTCTGCAGGGGCTGGCCGAATTCGACGACCTTGTAGCTCTTCATTGGGACTCTCTCCGTTGCGGACCGGGCCGGACATTAGGACGAAGTACGGGGCGGGCCAACCGATCGTTACGGGCTGGCATGACCGATGAATCGCTCCGGCGGGCCGTCGCCCCATTGCGAACGGAGACCTTCCTCGGCGCTGACGAGATTGCCGCCATTCGCTGCGTTCAGCCGGTCGGTGTCGGCCCAGCGCTCGTGTACGCGTCCCCAGGGATCGCTCCAGTAGTCGTATACTTGGCTGCCCAGCAGGTGGCGGCCGATGCCCCACACATGATCGTACTTGCCCAGCCGCTTGATGTATTCGTGATCCTGGAAGACGCAGTCGATGTCCTGAACCTCGTAGGAGACGTGGTGCAGGCCCGCGCGTGTGCCGTGGTTGCAGAAGAAGACGTGATGATCGACATAGGCCTCTCCGCGGTCGAGCCGGTTGAACGACCCTATGATGTTGTCCTTTGCGCCGGCGTAGACGTCGTCGGACCGTATCATCCCCAGCGTCTCGCGGAACCAGGCCACGGTCTCGGTCACCTTGGGCGACGCGAGCACGCCATGGCCGATGCGCTGGATCGCCGTCGGCGAGGTGCCGAGCCGCAGGACCCGGCCGACGCGGCGGCCCGGCTCACGCGCAGTGTTCTGTTCGTCGCGAACGATCCTGATCGGGGCGACCCGCTTCTGTCCTGCCACCACTTCGATCTGGTAGCCGTTGGGCTCGGTGAGGCGCACGCGCCGGCCGCCGCCGGGCTCGTCGAGCGTCTCGATGGCGGAGGCGCCGGGCAGCCTGGCGAGCCGCTCCAGATCGTCCTCGTGCTCGGCATGGTAGGCGAAGCCGACGAACTTCGTGCCGCCCTTCTGTGTGACGTGCAGATGATGGTGCTCGTCGCTCCCGCGCATGTAGAGCGCAGTCGGTGTGCGCTCTGCGCGAACGAGGCCGAAATGCGTGAGGAACTCCTCCATCGCGTCGAGGTCGGGTGCTTCCATTCGTGGCCAGGCAAATTCCGCTGCCTTGATGATGGCCATTGCTTCCTCCGCTTTTTGGAGGAACGCTAGCCGCATCAGGCGATCCTGAAAAGGGACCGAGGGAGAGAGAAGTGAAGATCTGCTATTTCAACGACTACCGGCTGGGCGTCATCAAGGGCGACCAGGTCGTCGACGTGACGGATGCCGTGAAGGACATCCCTCATCTCGACTCGCGCGACCTGATCATCGGTCTGATCGCCCGCTGGGATGCCTACAAGGCGAAGGTCGAGAAGGCCGCGGTCGAGGGCAAGGGCGTGGCGGTGTCGGGCGTGAAGCTGCGCCCGCCGGTTCCGAAGCCCGGCAACATCGTCTGCATGGCGGTGAACTACATGGAAGACGGCACCCTGCCGGAGAAGCCGGCGATCAATGCCTTCCACAAGGCGGCGACGGCGGTGATCGGCGATGGCGACACGATGGTGCTGCCCGACGCGCCGGCCACGATCTTCGAGGGCGAGGCGGAGATGGCGCTGGTCATCGGCGCGCCCGCGACTCGCGTCGCCCAGGCCGACGCTTTCAAGCACATCTTCGGATACACCTGCTTCATCGACGGCTCGGCCCGAGGCCTGCCGCCGCCGGGCAACGTGTTCTTCCAGACGAAGTCGCGCGACACTTTCGCGCCGATCGGCCCCTGCATCGTCACCGCGGACGAGATCGCCGATCCGCAGAACCTCGACGTCACGCTGACCAACAACGGGACCGTGATGCAGAAGTTCAACACCTCCGACATGGCGCACCACATCCCGCGCATCATCGAGTGGGTGAGTTCGATCCACACGCTGCAACCCGGCGACATCGTCGCGACCGGCACCAACCATCGCGGCCTGAATTCCTTCATGGATGGCGACCGCATCGAGCTGACGGTCGAGAAGATCGGCACGCTCCGGATCAACGTGAAGGACGAGCTGAAGCGCACCTGGGCCCGCACCACGCGCCTTCAGCACAAGGAGAAGGGCGGCGAGGGCCCGCACACGCCGCAGCTCACCGGCAAGTACGCCAAGTAGGCAGTCGCGATCCCCATACGGCCGCCGAGACGGCCGTATCGGGCGAAGGCGGGACAGGGAGAGGTCGATGACGAGAGCTGTTCCAGCAGTCCCGTCGCTCTTCGACAGCAGGCCTTTCGGCTTCGCGCAGGTCGCGATCATTGCGACCCCGATGGGACGGATGGTCCATGTCTCCGGGCAGGTGGCATGGGATGCTCGGCGCAACATCGTCGGCCGCGGCGACATCGGGCGTCAGTTCGAGAAGGCGCTGGAAAACCTGGCGATCGCGCTTGGATCTGCAGGTGGATCGCTCGACGACGTCGGCGCGCTTCGCCTCTACATCCGCGAGGAATGCATGGGCGAGGGACATACGATCGCGGAAGTGCTGAAGCGGACGTTTGGCGACGCGCTGCCCTGCACTACGTGGATAGGTGTCCGCTGTCTCGCTGACGAGGCATTCCTCATCGAAGTGGAGGCCGCCCCTGTACTGCTGCGCTGACCCCGCCCTGTAGTGCGGATGGTACGGCGGCACAAAAGGAAAGAGCGCCGCGGTTTCCCGCGGCGCACCTTCGGGACGTCAGTCTGCTACCGGCTTAGTGGGTGAGGGCCGGTTGGCCGGTGCCGGCCTGGACGGGGATCGCGCGGGGCTTCTTCTCCTCCGGGATCTCACGCTGCAGCTCGATCGTCAGCAGGCCGTTGGCGAGCTTCGCACCCGTGACTTTCACATGGTCGGCGAGCTGGAAGCGGCGCTCGAAGTTGCGGCCGGCAATGCCACGATAGAGATACTGCTTCTCCTCCTGGCCTTCGGTCGGCGCGGCCTGGCCGGTCACAAGGAGCTCGTTCTCCTTCTGGGTGACGTTCAGCTCGGCCTCGGCGAAGCCCGCAACCGCCATCACGATCCGGTAGGCGTTATCGCCGGCCTTCTCGATATTGTACGGGGGATAGCCGTTGGCACCGGACTGGCTGGCCACCGAGTCGAGCAGGTCGAATACCCGGTCGAAGCCGACGGTGGCACGATAGAACGGGGAATAGTCGACAGTACGCATGTTGATCATCCTCTCTTGAGCGATGCTGGACGTTCCCGCCCCGGATGGGCGCTGGGAACGAGGTTGATTTGGGTGCGGGAGCAGCGGCTTCAAGGGCGGCAAAAATTTCCTTCGCGGACCCTTGAACGGCAGGAATTGCTTCCTTCCGCCGAACCTTCGGAAATTCAACTCATGGCTAATGTGCGAGATATCGCCAGATCAAAGGCGGTACCCGCATGTCGAGTTTTGTCCCCCGAATGGCCCAGTCATGAAGCATCTGCCGCTGTTCTTCGATCTCGCCGGTCGCAAGGTCGCGGTCGTCGGTGACGGGCCGAAGGCCGACCTTCGGGCCAAGCTCGCAGGCTCCGCTGGCGCCGAGGTCCTGAGGCTGCATGGCCCGGTGACGGCGCAAGAGCTGCGTGGTGCGGTGGCGGCCTTCGTGGCGACCGAGGACGAGGCCGCCGACTCCGCCACCCACCGTCAGGCGAAGGTGGCCGGCGTTCCCGTCAACGTCGCTGACCGCCCCGCGCTCTGCGACTTCATCATGCCGGCCATCGTGGACCGCGACGGGGTGGTGGTCGCGATCTCGACCGGTGGCGCTTCGCCCACCCTGGCGACGGTCCTGCGGGGGCGGATCGAGGCGATGCTGCCCGAACGGCTGGGCGTCCTCGCACGGCTCGCCGCGACGTTCCGGGCGCAGATCAATGCATTGGTCGCCGATCCCGCCGGTCGTCGCGCCTTCCTGCGCCGGCTGATCGAGGGGCCTGCCGCCCGCCTGGCGCTGGCCGGTGACGAGGCCGGGGCGCGCCGGGTGGCGCTCGCCGACCTCGATGCGGCCCGCCGCGGCATGACCCCGACCGGCATCGCCCACATCGTCGGGGCAGGGCCGGGCGATCCCGACCTCCTGACCCTGAAGGCGGCACAGCTGCTGCAGGAGGCCGACGTCATCCTGCACGACGACCTCGTCCCGCCGGCGGTGCTGGCGCGGGCGCGTCGCGACGCGGAGATCGTCTCCGTCGGCAAGCGCAAGGGCCGCCCGGGCTGGGCCCAGGCGGACATCGATGCCGAGCTGGTGCGGCGGGTGCGTGCAGGCCAGACGGTGGTCCGTCTGAAGGCGGGCGACCCGTTCATCTTCGGCCGTGGTGGTGAGGAAATCGACGCGCTGCGCGCCGCGGGCCTGCCGTGGACCGTCGTGCCCGGCATCACCGCGGCCTTGGGCTGCGCCGCCGCGGCGGGCATACCGCTCACCCATCGCCGACACGCTTCGGCCGTGACCTTCGTCACGGGGCACGGATCTACGGATGGCAAGCCCCCGGCCTGGGCGGCGCTGGCCGCCGAGGGCCATACGCTGGCGATCTACATGGGTGCCACGGAGGCTCCGGCCCTGCGCGACCGGCTCCTGGCGGCCGGTGCCGCACCGTCCACGCCGGTCGCCATCGTCGAGAACGGCACGCGGGCCGACCAGCGTGTCTCGACCGGCCGGCTGGGCGACCTGCCGCGCCTCGCCGCGGCTCATTCGGCGGCCGGTACCGCCGGTCCCAGCCTCATCATCGTCGGCGATGTCGCGGCCTATGCCGCCGCGTCCGACCTTCCGACGCTCGCAAAGGTGTCCTGATGGCCAAGAATCTCAGCGGCGACCTGCAGGTCGCGTCCGCCAACCGCCTGGTCGACGGCATGGTGGTCTGGCTCGACGAGGCCGGCCAATGGACCGACCGGCTTCAGCTGGCCGCGGTCGCGCGCGACAAGCGGGAGGCCGAGATCCTGCTGGAGCGTGCCCGCGTCGAGGCCTTCACCGTGGTGGACCCATTCCTGGTCGCGGTGAACGAGGACCGAGACGGCACGATCGAGCCGCTGTCGCTGCGGGAGAAGATCCGCGCCTCCGGCCTCACCTTCGAGGCCATCGCGGCCGACGCGGTGCGCTATGCCTGATACGCATTTCTACCGCTACGACGCCTACGATCGCACGCTCGTCTCCGAGCGGGTCGAGCAGTTCCGCGACCAGGTGCGGCGCCGGCTGGCGGGTGAGCTGACCGAGGAGCAGTTCAAGCCGCTGCGGCTGCACAACGGTCTCTATCTGCAGCTGCATGCCTACATGCTGCGGATCGCCATTCCCTACGGCACCCTGTCGTCGCGCCAGCTGCGCAAGCTGGCCGACATCTCGCGCAAGTACGACCGCGGCTACGGCCATTTCACGACCCGCCAGAACCTGCAGCTGAACTGGATCAGGCTGGAAGACGCGCCGGATGCGCTGGCCGCCCTGGCGGAAGTCGACATGCACGCCATGCAAACGTCGGGCAACTGCATCCGCAACGTGACGGCCGACCACTATGCCGGGGCGGCGATTGACGAGATCGAGGATCCGCGCATCTGGGCCGAGATCGTGCGCCAGTGGTCGACGCTGCATCCCGAGTTCACCTTCCTGCCACGCAAGTTCAAGATCGCCATCACCGGCTCGCCGAACGACCGCGCCGCCGTGCGCGTGCACGACATCGGCCTGCGCCTGTGGCGCAACGAGCAGGGCGAGGTCGGGTTCGAGGTGATCGTGGGCGGCGGGCTCGGGCGCACGCCGATGATCGGCAAGACGCTGCGCGAGTTCCTGCCAAGGGACGAACTGCTCGCCTATCTCGAATCGACCCTGCGCGTGTACAATCGCTACGGTCGTCGCGACAATCTCTACAAGGCCCGCATCAAGATCCTCGTGCACGAGGTCGGCGTCGAGAAGATCCGGGACGAGGTCGAGGCCGAGTATGCCGCGACCCGCGATGGCGCCCTGAAGTTGCCGACCGGAGCGATCGAGGCGATTGCGCGCCAGTTCGCACCGCCGGACCTGCCGCCGCGGCCTATGACGTCAGGACGGGTCGACGCGCAGCGCTTGTCCGATCCGGATTTCGCCCTCTGGCTCAAGTCCAACGTCGCGCCGCATCGCGTGCCCGGCTACGCCATCGTGACGGCTTCGCTGAAGCCAGCCGGCTCACCGCCGGGCGACGCCAGTGCGACGCAGATGGAGGGGATCGCCGACATTGCCGAGGCCTACAGCCAGAGCGAATTGCGGGTCAGCCACGAGCAGAACCTGATCCTTCCCCATGTCGCGGTGGAGGACCTGCCCGAGGTCTATCGCTCGCTGGCGGTCCTCGGATTCGCGGAGGCCAATGTCGGCAAGATCACCGACATCATCGCCTGCCCGGGCCTCGACTACTGCGCGCTGGCCAATGCGCGGTCGATCCCGGTGGCCCAGCGCATTTCGAACCATTTCGCGAGCCTCGCGCGACAGCACGATATCGGCGACCTGAAGATCAAGATCTCGGGCTGCATCAATGCCTGCGGCCATCACCATGTCGGCCATATCGGCATCCTCGGCGTCGATAAGAACGGCGTCGAACTCTACCAGATCAGCCTCGGCGGCGACGTCGATTTCGGTCGGACCGCGATCGGCACGATCCTCGGTCCCGCCGTGACAGCCGACAAGGTGGTCGAGGCCGTCGATGCCGTCGTGACGACCTATCTCGCGGCGCGCGAGGAAGGCGAACGCTTCGTGGATACCTATCGACGCATCGGCGCCCAGCCCTTCAAGGAGAATGTCTATGGCTCTCTATAGCGAAGCGGGGTTGCCCGCATCCTACGTCGCTCTTCCCTTCGCCGAATGGAAGACCCGGCCGGAATGGCCGGCGGTGTCGCTGGCCAACACCGATCCGGTCGAAAGCCTGGCCCCGCATCTCGCGCGCCTGCGCCTCGTGGTCCTGGAGTTTCCCAAGTTCAGCGATGGCCGCGCCTACAGCCAGGCCCGCCTGCTGCGCGGCCGTCTCGGCTATCGCGGCGAGCTTCGGGCCACCGGCGGCGTCCTGCAGGACCAGATTGCCTTCATGCTGCGCTGCGGCTTCGATTCCTTCGAAAGCGAGCAGCCGGGATTCGGGGAAGCGCTCGCCAGGGCGCGAACCCTGTTCAGCGTCGTGTACCAGCCGGCCGAGGACGACCAGGTCCCCGCTGCGATTCGCCGGCTCGAGCAGGCGAACGCCGCAGCGTCCTGATCAGGGCTCGCCGGCCGGCTGGGCTTCCAGCCACTTCAGCCCTTCCTCGGCCGAGGCGAAAATCTGTGCCTGCCCGTCGAACTTGCCGAGATTGACGTAACGCTTGGCGAGCTCCGCACCATGGGTCGGCCTCGGGATCAGCGCGAGAGGTCCGCGCTTCGCCAGGGTTGCATAAGCGGACGCCCGCGCCGCCAGCATCATGACGTCGTGATCGTCGTAGGTTCCGTCGCCGCGGCTGCCGTCGAACAGTTTGCGATAGGTGAGGGCGTTCTGTGCCACGACCGCGTCCGTGAACGCCTCAATGTCCTTCAGGCTGATGACGCCCAGAACCCGGGCTTGGACGAGGCGCTTCTCGTGATCGATCGTGTACTCGATGGGCATGGGCGGACTTTAAGCAAACCCGGACGTGCCCGTCGAGCCGCTTGGCGGCACAGGCCACCGCAGGTAAGCTTCCGGCAACAGCCGGGGACACACCGGCGGGAGGAAGCGACATGATCAAGGGAGCAACGGGCGCCGTACTGGCGCTCGCGCTGGGCTGGTGTGCGCTCGCGATGCCGGCCTCCGCGCAAACCTTCGTGAACATCCGTTCCCAGGACGCGCCGAAATACGATCCCCACAGCAATACGTCGAGCGGGATGGGGCATCCCATGTTCATGATGGGCGACACGCTGGTCGCCCTGGACTGGGACCTGAAGAGCGTTCATCCGCTCCTGGCCAAGTCGTGGACGATCTCGGACGACCGGCTGACCTACACCTTCTCGTTGCGGGACGACGTCACCTTCTGCAGCGGCAAGAAGTTCACCGCGGCGGACGTGATCTATTCCTTCACGCGCCTGGCCGATCCATCGGCGCGCTGGCCGTTCTTCTGGCGCCTGGGGGAGATCGACAGCCTGACGGCGCCCGATCCCCATACGCTGGTCTACAAGCTCAAGCGGCCGCATTCCGAACTGCTGGTCGACCTCGCCAACTTCGCCGCCACCATCATCAACAAGGACAATGTCGAGGCGCTCGGGCCCGATTTCGGCGTGAAGGGCTTCGACGGCACCGGCCCTCTCTGCTGGGAGAGCTGGCAGCCGCGCAAGGAACTCGTGCTGAAGCGGCACGATGCCTACAGATGGGGGCCGACGGGCGTCTACGCCAACAAGGGCCCGGTCAAGTACGAGAAGATGATCTGGCGCATCGTACCGGAGGAGACGACGCGCATCGCCACGATGCTGTCGGGCCAGGCGGACTTCTGCCACTGGAACCCGCTGCAGGCGATCGAGAGCTTCAAGAAGGCCCCGCATCTTGCCGTGTACGAGCCGCCGACTTCGCGATGTACTACTGGGGCCTGAAGAGCACGCGCGAAAACCTGCAGGACCGGCGGGTGCGCCAGGCGCTGGCGCATCTGGTCGACCGGGAGGAGATCAACAAGGCCATCTTCTTCGGGCAGGCGGAGACTGCCCGGTCGCTGGTCCATCCCAAGGCGCTCGACTTCGAGCCGGCGACCCTCGACGTCCTCACCAGGCGCGATCCGGAGAAGTCCAAGAAGTTGCTCGACGAGGCGGGCTGGACGATGGGTGCCGACGGCTTCCGCCACAAGGACGGCAAGAAGCTGGAATTGCTGATGTATTCCTACACCGTGGGCCAGAACCCCAAACTGTCCGAGGTTCTGCAGGGGGCCGCCCGGGCCGTCGGGATCGACATCAAGATCCAGACCTGGGATCCGACGGTGTTCTTCCAGAAGATCGCCCAGCAGGACTATGACATCTGGACCCTGTCGGTGCCGTACACCTCGGCCGGCGACCAGATGTACCTCTATTATCATTCCAAGAACCGGCCGGTGCCCAATCGCATGATGTGGAATGATCCCGAGACCGACCGCATCCTCGATGCCGGACGCACGGCCACCAACGACGCCGACCGGGCGAAATACTTCAAGGAGATCCAGCGGCGCATGCATGACGAGGCGCTGATGATCCCGGCGGCGCATTCGAGACTGTTCCTGGTCGCCAAGAAGAGCATCAAGAACGTGCGCTCTCATGGCATCTACAGCGCCGCCCTCTACAAGGGGCTGGACGTCCAGCCCTGAGTTCGGGATCGTCGTCCCATGACCACGATCTACGGCATCAAGAACTGCGACACGATGAAGAAGGCGCGCGCCTGGCTGGACGGTAAGGGCGTCGCCTACGCTTTCCATGACTACAAATCGGCGGGGATCGAGCGCAGCCGCCTCGAAGCCTGGGCGCGGCAGGTCGGCTGGGAGGCGCTCCTCAATCGCGCCGGCACGACTTTCCGCAAACTGCCCGACGAGGATAAGGGAGGGCTGACCGAGGCCAAGGCGATCGCCCTGATGTTGGCACAGCCGTCGATGATCAAGCGGCCGGTGCTGGAGGCCGGCGGAAAGCTACTCGTCGGCTTCAAGCCGCAGCAGTACGAGGCACTGCTGTAGGAACTACTTGCGAGTAATTTTCCTTGTAAAACAAAGTCTTGTATTAAGCGTTTGACATTCTTGGCGAATTTTTGGAGAGTCGGGCCATAACGCCCTGCAAGGGCACGATAATTTTATCACTGACCCTCGTGGGCGCCCCTCAATTTTCGAGGTCCGAAAAATGAAGATTCTCCCTGTTTCCGTTCTCGTCCTGCCGCTGGCTTTGTCGGTTGCCGCCTGTGGCGACACCTGGGGCGAACGTGCCGTGACCGGTGGTGGCATCGGCGCGGGGACCGGCCTCGCGGTCGGCGCGATCGCGGGCTGGCCGCTGGTCGCGCCCGTGCTGGTCGGCACGGCGGTCGGCGCCGGTATCGGCGCGGCCACGACGCCGAAGAAGTAGCTCAGCCGAGCAGAAGTTTGAGCTTGCGGTCGAAGACGCGCAGGACGTCTTCGAGCGAGTCCCCGTGTGCCAGTTTGCGCGGGCCGTTATAGACCATGTAGCTGCCGCCACCCCCACCGGGGACCTTTGCGATGGCGAAAAGCGGCTGCTCCGCGGTGTGGCGAAAGATCGAGAAGATCGCCATGCCGGGCCGGAAGTCGATGGCATAGTCGCGCCATTCTCCGGATGCCACACGCATGCTGTACAAACCCAGGAGCCGCGACAGTTCCCGTTTGTCGAACGAGACGATTCGGCGCCGGGCCCGCTGATCGGCCAAACGGTACAGGTTGCTCATGCCGTCGCGTTTTCGAACATGTCAGTTGCGTGAATTCTTGCAGAACCTCGGGTGGGGGTAAAGCGCCTCGCCGACCCATTCGGTGGTTTGCCAAAGCCGGGGTAGGGGGCTATGAACCGCCGCTGAAGCTGTTGATATTCCGCGATATTCCGGGAGCACTCTGTGTCCGACTCCGCCGCGTTCCATGAAATCGACGAGGCCGTCCGCAAGGACGAGATGAAGGAGTGGTGGGGTCGCTATGGGACCTGGGTGGTCGCGGGCGCCGTCGTGGTCGTGGTCGCCGTGACCGGCTTCGTGGGTTGGCGGCAGTACGATCAGGCACAACGCGCCGCGGCCAGCGCCGCCTACTCGGCGGCCCTCGCCCAGATCGCGAGCGATCCGGCAGCGGCCCGCTCGGAACTCGAGAAGCAGGCCTCCAATGCCGTCCAGCCTTATCGGTCGCTCGCCGCGCTAACGGCCGCGCAACTTCGCGCCACGCTGGAGGAGCAGGTGACGGCGCTGTCCGCCGTTGCGCCGAGCCTGTCGGCAAGCGAATTGAGCGACCTTGCCCTCGTGATCGCCGCCTTCAAGAGCATCGACACGCCCAAGGCCGAAGAGATGGTGGCTCGTCTCGAGCCGCTGGCGGGTCCCGATCGTCCGTTCCGGCTGAGCGTCCGCGAGTTGCAGGCGATGCTGGCCGTTCGCAAGGGCGATACCAAGCGGGCGAAGGAATTGTGGAACGAGATCGCCAAGGATCCGGCCGTGCCGCAGGGCGCTTCGCAGCGCGTTTCGGCGATGCTCAATCTCTATGGCGGCGCGGAGGCCAAATAGTCCGATGTTGAGCGTAGTGCGCGTGATCGACCCCCGTTTCCTCCTCGCCGCCGTGCTTCTGGTGGTCTCGCTTTCCGGTTGCGATATCTTCGACAAGAAGAAGACGGCGCTTGCCGGCGAGCGCATCGCCGTGCTGGGAGACCGCAAGGATCTCGAACCCGACAGCGAGGCCGCCAACACTCCGGTCGTGCTGCCGCCGCCGACGATCAACGAATCCTGGCCCCAGTCGGGCGGCTTCGCCAACAACGCGATGCACAACCTGGCGATCGGGGCCTCGCCACAGATCATCTGGACGGCAGACGTCGGAGCGGGCAGCAGCACGACACGAATCCTGACCACGCCGCCGGTCGTCGCCGAGGGCAAGGTGTTCGCGAAGGACGCGCAGGGAACGGTGTCGGCCTTCAATGCCGATACGGGTGCGCTGCTGTGGCGGGTCACGCTGGCGCCCGAAAAGGCGCGCGATTCCGACGAGTTCGGCGGCGGCATCGCCTACTATGGCGGAAAGCTGTTCGTGACGACCGGCTTTGCCACGGTCTATTCGCTCGATCCGGCCACCGGCAAGGAAGACTGGCATTCGACCGTCAGCGCGCCGGTCCGCGGTGCGCCGCTGGTGTTTGGCGATCGTGTTTTCGTCATCGCGATCGACAACAAGCTGCATGCCCTGGCCGCGTCCGACGGCTCGGATCTCTGGCAGTTCTCCGGCCTGCAGGAGACCGCTGGATATGTCGGCGGCAACAGCCCGGCGGGATCGGGTGATCTTGTGGTGGCGCCGTTCACGTCCGGGGAGCTCGCCGCACTGCGGATCGACAATGGCCGGCCGGTCTGGAACGAAACCCTGATCGGTGCGCGGGCCGATGTGCGTGCATTCGGCAACCTCGCCGACATTCGCGGCCGGCCGGTCATCGACCGCGGCCTCGTGATCGCCATGGGGTCCGGCGGCCAGATCGCGGGCATCGACCTGCGTTCGGGTCAGCGCCAATGGGACCGCAACATCGGCGGCAGCCAGACCCCGTGGCCGGCGGGTCGCTTCCTCTTCATCGTGACCGGCAATGCCGACATCGTCGCCATGGTCCGCGACACCGGCAAGATCCGGTGGGTCACGCCGCTCACGCAGTTCGAGGATTCCAAGCGGCACGTTCCCGTGCAGTGGGGCGGACCGGTGCTGGCCGGCGACCGCCTGCTGCTCACCAGCTCGCTCGGTGACCTGCTCGCCGTCTCGCCCTACACCGGCGAGATCATGGGCAAGATCGACTTGCGCGACCGGGTACGCCTCGGCCCCGTGATCGCCAACCAGACGATCTACATCCTCTCAGACTCCGGGCGACTCATTGCCCTCCGCTGACGAACACACTTCGCCGCAGAGGCTGCGTCGGGTCGCCATCGTCGGTCGGCCCAACGTCGGCAAGTCGACGCTGTTCAACCGGCTGGTGGGTCGCCGCCGCGCGATCGTCGACGATACGCCCGGCGTCACACGCGACATTCGCGAGCAGCCCGCGCAGCTCGGCGACCTCGCCTTCATGCTGCTCGACACCGCTGGCTGGGAAACCGCCGGAGGCGAGGCGCTCGAAGCGCGCATGCGGCGCTTCACCGAACGGGCCGTCGAATCGTCGGACGTCGTCCTGTTCCTGATCGATTCGCGGTCGGGCATCCTGCCGCTCGACGAGAGTTTCGCGGGCTGGCTGCGCAAGCGCTCGGCCAAGGTCATCCTGGTCGCCAATAAGTGCGAGGGCCGTGCCGGACAGCAGGGGCTGGCCGAGGCGCATGGGCTGGGTCTGGGCGAACCGATCCCGGTCTCGGCCGAACACGGGGAGGGGCTGAGCGATCTGCACGAGGCGCTGGGCCGCTACATAGAGCCGATGCCCGAGGAGGACGAGGCGGCCGAGGCGGACGGGAGCGATCCCGACCTCGACGACGTGCCCGAGGGTCGGCCGCTGTTGCTGGCCATCGTCGGCCGGCCGAATGTCGGCAAGTCGACGCTGCTCAACCGGCTGGTCGGCGAGGAACGCGTCCTGACGGGGCCGGAGGCCGGCATCACGCGCGATTCGATCCGCGTGGAATGGGAATGGCGGGGCCGCCCGGTGCGCCTGGTCGACACCGCCGGCATGCGCCGCCGCAGCCGCATCGAGGCCAAGCTGGAGGCCGCCTCGGTTGCCGACACGCTCGACACGATCCGCCTCGCCGACGTGGTGGTGGTCGTGCTCGACGCTGCCGACATGGCCGAGAAACAGGACCTCAACATCGCCGGCTGGGTGATCGAGGAGGGCCGCGCGCTGGTGATCGCGGTCAACAAGACCGACCTGCTGGCCGACGATCAGTCCGAATCGTCCAAGCAGTGGCGCAAGCTGCGCGACCGGCTCGAAGCGTCGTTCGCGCAGGTGAAGGACGTGCCCATCGTCGGCTTCTCGGCCCTGACCGGGCGTGGCGTCGATCGCCTGCTGCCCAAGGTGTTCGAAACCTACGAACTCTGGAACAAGCGGGTCACGACGCCGAAGCTCAATCGCTGGCTGCGCGAGATGGAGACGCTGCATCCACCGCCGCTCGCCCCCAACGGCCGCCGTATCCGGCTGCGCTTCATGACCCAGATCAAGCGCCGGCCGCCGACCTTCATCCTATCGGTCAGCCAGCCGCAGGAGCTGGGGAACGACTATCTGCGCTTCCTGACGAACCGCCTGCGCGACGATTTCGATCTGCCGGGCGTGCCGATCCGGCTCAGCATGCGCAAGCCGAAGAACCCCTACGAGGGCCGCCGCAAGCCGCAAAGATAGGGAGCGCCCTGCCATCGGCCGCATGGCGGCCGATGGCGGAGACGCGCCTTGCCCCGCACCGACCTGCTGCCCTAGGCTTCATTCCAACAAAGTCGAAATAACGAGCTGCACCGCAGCCGCCGACGGGATGAAAGGGCATGAGCATGGATATCCAGTACGTAGCGCCTCGAACGCTCGACGAAGCGGTGCGGGCGTTCGCCGCGTCCGCGGGCGCGGGCCGCATCCTAGCCGGCGGCACAGACCTGTTGGTCCAGATGCGCAACGGCGTCGTCGCGCCGGGGACGATCGTCGACATCAAGAAGATCGGCGAGCTGACCTCGATCGAGGAGACCAAGGAGGGCGGCTTCCGGATCGGCGCGGCCGTATCCGGTGCGGTGCTGCGCGAGCATCCCAAGGTGAGCACGGTGTGGCCGGGTGTCGTCGAAGCCACCAACCTGATCGGGTCCACCCAGGTCCAGGGCCGCGCGACGCCGGGCGGCAACCTGTGCAACGGTTCGCCGGCGGGCGACAGCGTCCCTGCCATGGTCGCGGCCAGCGCCATCGTCACCATCCAGGGTCCCAACGGGCGTCGGGAACTGCCGGTCGAGAAGGTGCCCAAGGGACCGGGACGCCTCAATCTGGAGCCCGGAGAGATCGTCGTGTCCTTCACCCTTCCGCCGCGCCCCAAGGGCTCGAGCGACGCCTATCTGCGCATGATCCCGCGCACCGAGATGGACATCGCCGTCGTGGGCTGCGGCGTCAGCCTGACGATGGACAAGGGAACCTGCACCGCCGCGCGCGTCGGCCTCGGCGCCGTCGCCCCGACGGTGCTGCTGGTCGAGGAAGCGGCGAAGGCGCTCATCGGTTCCAAGCTCGATGAGGCGGCGCTGGCCAAGGCCGCTGCTGCCTGCAGCGCCGCCTGCCGCCCGATCGACGACAAGCGCGGAACGATCGCCTATCGCACCAAGGTCGCCGGCGTCCTGCTGAAGCGCACCGCCCTGATTGCCGCCGAACGCGCGGGAGGAAAATAGGACCATGGCCAAGCTTCACGTTTCCACCACGATCAACGGCGAGCCGCAGGAATTCCTCTGCGACGCCGACCAGAGCATGCTCGACGTGCTGCGCGGGCCGCTCGGCCTGACCGGCGCCAAGGAAGGCTGCGGCACCGGTGACTGCGGCGCCTGCACGATCACCCTGAACGGACGCATCGTCTGCTCCTGCCTGATGCTGGCGGCGGAGGCCGAGGGCCAGCAGATCGGCACCATCGAAGGCATGGCCGGCGAGGAACTGCATCCGCTGCAGCAGAAGTTCCTCGAATCGGCGGCGCTCCAGTGCGGCATCTGCACGCCCGGCGTCCTGATGGCCGCCAAGGCGCTGCTAGAGAAGAACCCGGATCCGACCGAGCATGACGTTCGCTTCTGGCTGGCCGGCAACCTGTGCCGCTGCACGGGCTACGACAAGATCATCCGCGCCGTGATGGACACCGCC
The DNA here is from genome assembly GCA_964588065.1 of uncultured Reyranella sp. Classification (GTDB taxonomy): domain Bacteria; phylum Pseudomonadota; class Alphaproteobacteria; order Reyranellales; family Reyranellaceae; genus Reyranella. The sequence continues at coordinate 536 of CAZPOS010000089.1, read as the reverse complement.
GCCGACATGAGGGCCGCCCGATGAGCAGCAACACTCCCGACACCGCCAACGACAACAAGTGGATCGGCAAGCGCACGATCCGGCCCGATGGCGCCGACAAGGTGACGGGACGCGCAGCCTATGCCGCCGACACGACCATGCCCGGCATGATCTGGGGCAAGGTGCTGCGCAGCCCGCACCCGCACGCGCGCATCAAGTCGATCGACACCAGCAAGGCGGAGGCGCATCCCGGCGTGAAGGCCGTGATGACGGCCAAGGATATCGTGAACTTCCCGATCGAGAAGTCGGTGATGCTGGGCATCCAGGACATGCGCTGGATGTGCCGCAACGTCATGGCGCGGGAGAAGGCGCTGTTCGCCGGCCATCCGGTGGCGGCGGTCGCGGCGACCACGGAGAAGATCGCAGCGGAAGCCTGCAAGCTGATCGAGGTCGAGTACGAGGTCTTGCCGTTCGTGATCGATGTCGAGGAGGCGATGAAGCCCGACGCACCGACCCTGCACGACTTCATCAAGTACAAGGACAAGCCTTCCAATATC
>CAZPOS010000088.1:0-19162 GCA_964588065.1 uncultured Reyranella sp. | reverse complement strand
AAGGTCCTGGCCTTCGGCGAGCGGGTCCACGCACGGCCCGACGGGCATGTACTGGTCCACTGCCATGCCGGCATTTCGCGCTCGACCGCGGCGGCCGCCATCCTGATGACGCAGTTCGCGCCGGGAACTGAGGAACAGGCCTTCCTCAAACTGCTGGAATTGCGCAAGCACGGCTGGCCCAACACCCGCATGGTCGAGTTCGCCGACACGCTCCTGAAGCGCGACGGTGCCATGCTGCGGGGCTTGGTCGCCTACCGCAAGGCGCTGCTCGAGGTGAAGCCGCACCTCAAGGAAGTGGTCCGCAACATCGGCCGCGGCCACGAGATTCCAGCCTGAGTATTGGGGCGTGGCTTACGCCACGCCCGGATCATGCCTTGAAGAGGGTTAGCGCGCCTTCATCGGCAGGCTGGCGAGATGGGTGCCGGCGTCGACGATCAGGAACTCGCCGGTGATGTTGCTGGCGCTGGTCAGGAAGAACATGACGGCTTCCGACATCTGCTCGGGCGTGCCCGCTTGGCGCAGCGGCGTGTTCTGCTCCTGCCCCATCTTCATCTTGTTGTAGTTCTCCTCGCCCATGCCGCCCAGCAGCCAGCGCGTCTGGATGAAGCCGGGGCAGACGGTATTGACCCGGACCGCCGGCGAGAGCCAGCGCGCGAGTGTCAGCGTCAGGGTGTTCAGCGCGCCCTTGGAGCAGGCATAGGGGATCGAGCTGCCGACTCCCATGACGCCCGCGATCGAGGAGATGTTCACGATCGAACCGCGGGCCTGATCGGCCTCCCACTGCTTCTTCATGATCGGGAAGACCGCGCGGCTCATCATGTAGGGGCCGGTCACGTTCACCCGCAGGATGCGGTCGAAATCCTCCGGCGTCACGCCATCGAGGTCGCCCTGGTTCTGGAACTTGGTGGTGCCGGCATTGTTGACGAGACCGTCGATCCGGCCCCACTGCTTCATCGTCTCCTCGGCGAGCTTCCGGCAGTCGGCATCCTGGCCCATGTCGGCCTGCACGAGGATCGCCTCGACACCCTTGGCCTTCACCGCCTCATAGGTCTCGTCCGCCTCTTTCTTGCTCTTGGTATAGTTGATCGCGACGTTCCAGCCGCGTTCCGCCAGGTCAAGCGCGCAGGACGCGCCCAGTCCGGTCGCCGAGCCCGTCACGATCGCCACCTTGTTCGATTTCGCCATGTCGCTTCTCCCGATATCTCGCAGCACCTTTCATAGGCTAGGATCGGGGCTCAAGGCAAAGAAACGCACCTCAGGCGGGATCATGGCCGATCTGTTTTCGATGAAGAATCGCGTAGCGCTGGTGACCGGCGCATCCCGCGGGCTGGGCCGCGACATGGCCCTGGCCCTGGCAGAGGCCGGCGCCACCGTGCTCTGCGCCGGCCGCACGGTGAAGGAACTCGAGACGACGGCCCGGGCCATCGAGCGCAAGGGCGGCCGGGCACACGTCCTTACGATGGACGTGACCGACGAGGCCGACGTCGTCGCCAAGGTCAAGGCCATCGTGGCCAAGCATCGCCGCATCGACGTGCTGGTGAACAATGCCGGGATCGTGCATCGCCAGAAGATCGTCGACACCGCGACGTCCGATTTTCGCAAAGTGATCGAAACCGATCTGGTCTCGCAGTTCATCGTCGCCCGAGAGGTCGGCCGTCACATGCTCGCGCGCAAATATGGCCGTATCGTCAACATCTCGTCGGTCATGGCGGTCCTCGGCCGCGCCTCGGTGGCGGGCTACGTCTCGGCCAAGCACGGGCTGGTCGGCCTCACCAAGAATCTCGCGGCCGAGTTCGGACCGCACGTCACCGCCAACGCGATCGCACCGGGTTACATCCGGACGGAGCTGAACGTGCCGCTTCAGCAGAACAAGGAATTCAGCGGCATGCTGGAGCGCCGAACCGCCGCCGGGCGCTGGGGCAAGCCCGAGGACCTGCGCGGGGCTTTGCTCCTGCTGGCCTCCGATGCCGGCAGCTACATCACCGGCCACACGCTGGTGGTCGATGGCGGCCTGACCACCATCCTCGCCTGATCGGGCACCAGACCATGACCGGTATCCCGCGCTGGGCGATGCTCCTGCTGGCGGCCGCGCTCGTTCTGTACGGGATTGCGGCCTCGCAGGGCTGGCTGCGCGATCCGTCGCTGGCCAAGGCCGACTATGTCGGCACGATCGACGTTTCGGTTGACGATGCGAAGCTCTACCGACCCGTTGCCTTCGAATGGCAGGTGAACAGCACCGCCGGCAGCTTCAAGGGCAACGACACGGCCCATGTGCGCATCGATCCGACGGGAGAGCGCACGGTGCTCTGCGGCTGGGTTCCACTCGACAAGGGCGGCGCCTCGCTGCGCGCCACCCGCTGGCTGAGCGAGGCGCGACTCATCGTTGGCGACATCAAGGTCACCGCGCTGTTCATCGCCCCGGTCGACAGGAAGCCCGGAGACGGGCTCAATGCCGGTTGCCTGCGACTCGACGAGGGCATCAAGCCCGCGGCCGACGCGGCCCTCCGGCTCGAAGGCCCGCCGGTTCGCGAATAGACACGCCTATCCATCGAAAGAGTAAGCATGCTGCCCAGACAAGGCGTCACCCCGGCACTGGCCCGTTTCATCGTCGACACGAAGTGGAACGACCTTCCGGAGAAGGCGCGCCGCGAAGCCAAGCGGGCTCTGTTGAACTTCTTCGCGGTGGCGATCGCGGGCTGCCGAACCCAGCCGGTCGAGCTGGCGCTGCGCACCCTGGGCGAATTCTCCGGCGGCCGGCAGGCGACGATCGTCGGGCGCGCCGAGCGCATCGACCCGCTCACCGCCGCCTTCCTGAACGCGGCGGGGGCGAACGTCTTCGATTATTGCGACACCCATCTCCCAACGGTCGTTCATCCGACCTCTCCGCTGGCGCCGGCGCTGCTGGCCCTCTCCGAAATCCGGCGCATCAGCGGGCCGGATCTTCTCCTCGCCTTCGCGCTGGGCTTCGAGATCGAGTGCCGGATCGGCGGCGCGGTTTCGCCCGGTCACTATCCCAAGGGCTGGCACATCACCTCGACCTGCGGCGTCTTCGGTTCGGCGGCGGGCGCGGCGAAGCTGCTGGGCCTCGACGTCGAGCGCACCGTGTGGGCGCTGGGCAGCGCCGCAACCCAGTCCGCCGGCCTCTGCGAATGCCTGGGCTGGCCCGCCAAGAGCGTCAGCGTCGGCAACGCCGCGCGCAACGGGCTGTTCTCCGCAATGCTGGCCGAAAAGGGCTTTGCCGGCCCGCCGGAACCCATCGCCGGCGCGCAAGGCTTCCTCGCGGCCATGGGCGAGCCGCCTGACTGGGCGGCGCTGCTCGACGGTCTGGGCGCGGACTGGCAGGTCAACCACAACTCGATCAAGCCCTATGCCGCGGGCTTCGTGATCCATCCCCTGCTCGACCTCGCGCTGGACTGGCGCCGCGCGCATCCGGACATGGCGGTCGAGCGGATCGCCGTGCGCGGCAATCCCCTGCTGTTGCAGCGCACCGACCGGGCCGACATCGCCACGGGGCGCGAGGCTCAGGTCAGCCTGCAGCATTGCGTGGCGGCCGCGCTGGTGCTCGGCAAGGCTGGCCTCGATCAGCTGACCGATGAGTGCGTCGCCGATCCCACCATCAAGGCCTTGCGGGGCAAGTTCGAGTGCACGAGCGACGACCGCCTCGCGACGATCGCCGCCGAAATGGATATCTGGACCGCAGATGGGAAGAAGCACGCGCTTTCGACCAAGGCGGCGCGCGGCAGTTCGTCGAACCCGCTGAAGGATGCCGAGATCGAGGGCAAGCTGCGCGACGAGGCGAGGCGCTGGGAGCCCGACCACGACATCCAGCCGCTGATCGACGCGGTGTGGGCGCTCGACCGCAGCGAGGATGTCTCCTCGCTGCTGGCGCTGGCGGTGCCTACTCGACGGTGACGTTGGCGGCCGCCGCGACGGCCTTCCAGGTCGCAATGTCCTTCTGAATGAAGGCGGCGAAGGCTTGGGGCGAGTTGCCGACCGTCTGCATGGCCTGCTTCTCCAGCAGCTCCCTGGTGGCGGGATCGGCCAGCGCCTTCACGAACTCGGCGTTCAGCTTCTGGATGACGGCGGGCGGCGTCCTGGCCGGCGCCAGGATGCCGTGCCAGGCCAGCGCCTCGAAGCCGGGATAGCCGCTTTCGGCCACGGTGGGCACCTCGGGCGCCACCGGCGACCGCTCCAGGCTGGTGACCGCCAGCGGCCGAAGCTTGCCGGACTTGATGTGCGGCAGCACGCTGATCGGATCGCCGAACACGACGTTCAACTGCCCGCTGACGAGATCGCCGACGGCCAGCGCCGTGCCCCTATAGGGCACATGGGTCATCTTGAGACCGGCCTTGCTGGCGAAGAGCTCGGCGACGAGATGATTGGCCGCGCCGACACCGGTCGAGCCGTAGTTCAGGGCGCCGGGCTTGCTCTTCGCCAGGGCGACGAACTCCTGCAGCGTCTTGGCCGGCGATTCGGAATTGACGACCAGGATGTAGGGGTAGGCCGTCGTCATGGTGATCGGCGCGAAATCCTTCACCGGATCGTAGGGCAGCGTCTTGTAGACGGCGGGATTGATCGAAATCGGTCCGGACTGGCCGAGCAGGAGCGTGTATCCGTCGGGCTCGGCCTTGGCGACGAGATCGGTGCCGACGATCGAGCCGGCTCCGCCCTTGTTCTCGATCACGATCGGCTGGCCGACATTCTCAGCCACCTTCTTGGCAACGATGCGGGCCACCGAGTCCGCGCCGCCGCCCGGCGCATAGGGCACCACGAGCTTGAGGGACCTCGATGGAAAATCCTGCGCCCAGGCCGAGCTTGCGACCATGGCCAGAGCGAGCGCGCCCGCGGCGCGCCTCGTCATCTTCTTCATTTTTCCTCCCGGGACTTCATTGGCGGCATCGTTGAGAATACCGCGGACAGGAGCTACTGAAACAGCCGCATGGGGCAATCTCGAGTCGATCGCATGGCGTCAGGCCGCCTCCCCTCTCAACTGGGCCAGTCCGCGCCTCATCAGGGCCTTGGTGTAGCGGTCCCGCCCGACGTCCGGTGCAACCGCCTTCTTGTCGGGCGGCGACGCGAAGATGCCGGCCAGTTCCTTGAGCTCCGCCTCGGCAAGCTTGTAATTGCCACGCTTCATGTAGCCCAGGGCGCGGAAGAGACACTCCTCCTCCTTCCAGTTGGGCTCGCGATCCCAGTCGTCGAGTTGATGCAGCGCCGCCGCAAAGCGCGCCAGTATGGTCGCCTTGAACTGGGAAGTTACCCGATACATGCCATCCGCCCGTTCCTGTTGCCTGGGCCGATGGTGCGCGCGCCGCGCTGCTGCCGCAAGCGCCGCGGCCGGGGCCGCGCGTCCGCCCCATGACTCTCCCACTCCTCGCCGATTCCCGGTTGAACGGCCCGGCCGCGCGGCACACGCTCCTCGATCTGCTGCTGCTCGTCGTCGGCGGCAGCGCCGTGCTGATTACCCTGATTCTCTGGTTCGACAATGCACAGGGCGGATTGACGGGCAATGGCGTCTTCAAGAGCCTTGAACTGAAGCCCTGGGTGGTCGACCCGGCGAACGCGGCGCTCTATCCCTCGAACTATCTCTTCTATCCAGTCTACGGCTCGCTCTGCCGGGTGCTCGACCTTCTGGGCGTCTTCGCCGGCGACCCGCGGCGACAGCTCACGATCCTGAATGCCGTGAGCGCCAGCCTCTGTACAGGCGTGGCCTATCTTCTCGCGCGCGCGATCACCGGCAGCCGTGGCATTGCCCTGCTCACGAGTGCATTCCATCTCTCGACCAGCCACGTGATGTTCCTCGCCATCGTCAACGAGGACATCATGCCGAGCTACACGGTGATGTTCGCCGCGATGGCGCTGGGCGCGGTCTGGCTGGCACGGCCGACGGCGGCGCGGGTCTCGGCGGTGTCGGTGTTGTTCTCGATCGGCTGGCTGTTCGAATGGCGGCTGATGTTCCCGACCCTGCCGGCGATGCTGGTCGCGCTCTGGTTCTGCGAGCCGCGCGTCGCCCGGCGGTTCGCCTGGATTGCTCTCTTCCTTGCCGGCATGGTGGCGACGGCCACCGTCGTGGCGCTGGCCTGGCGCGGGCACGCGGGCGCCGTCGGACCGTTCGATCTCATCTGGACGGGCAAGGCGGTGCGCTCGGTCTGGGCCGGCTTCACCTGGCCCAAGATCGGCTATCTTTGGGACGGCATCGTGGCCTACCTGCTGGGGACCGGTATCACGACGTTCGACTGGCTTCCCGGCTGGGACATCTGGCGCTTCGTCACGACTTTCTTGTTGCTGGGCATCGCCTTCGTCGCGGGTTCAATGCTGTGGCGCAGCCGCGACGAAGGCCGCGCGCGCGCCTTGATGGCCGTATTCGGCGTGACCTTCCTCGCCGGCGAGGTCTTCAACCTCTACTCCCAGCCACAGGACCCGCAGATGCAGATCAACGTCATGGCCTGGGTCACGCCGGCCTGGGCGCTGGTGCTGCTGGCCGCGCGCCGCCGCTGGCCCGTGCGCGGCCTGGCCGCGATGGCAGCCGTCACCGTCATGCTGTTCGCCTACAATGTCTGGAGCATCGCACCACTGCGCGGCCTCGACGGCAAATGGCGGGGCGCCATCGAGCGCCTCGGACAGGAGGGCGATCCGTCGCGGACTGTCTTCCTGCTGCACGATTTCGACTGGACGATGGTCTACGCCTCGCTGCACTGGGGGACGGCGGAGCCCGGCGTCGCGGGGCTTGGGCCGGCGCCGCAGGCGTTGCCAAGGTTCAAGTGGATCGGCTTCACCGGCGACGTGCTGCGCCATCCCGACTGGAGCACCGACCGGCACGTCGAATCGTTGCGGCGTCAGATCGAACGCGCGCTGGCGCTGGGTTACGAGGTGCTGGTCGTGCGCCTGTGGGACATTCCCGAAGCGCAGCTGCTCACCGAGACAGGCATGGTCGCGGACGCTGCCCGTCTCGGTGCGCTGCAACGCATGCTGCGCACCGACTTCGTCGCGACGCCGGTTTCGGTCGATCCGGTCGCGGGTCCCCTGTACCGGCTGCAGCGTACCGCCGGTCGTTGACCGCTACATTGTGGCCCGCTGGATGCGCCGCTCGTCGAGGCCGACCGAGCGCGCCGTTTCGACGATGGCGGCCCAGGTATCGTCCGGCAGAGGCACGCCGTCGGCGAGGCGCTGAGCCCGGGTGCGCGATTCCTGCTCGCCGGGCACCAGGATCTCGACGCCGGGCGTGGCCGGCTTGGAGCCCTTCACGAACGACACGTATTTGGCGATGTCGGTCGGGAAGAAGCCCTCGGCGTCGAACACCTTGGGATCGACGTAGAATGACAGCATGCCGTTGGCGAAACGGCCGCGCTTGGGATCGGTCGCCCCGGTCCCCGACAGCGAACCGCCCAGGATCTCGCACATGAAGGCGAGGCCGGACCCCTTGTGGTCGCCGAAGGCCCGGATGGCGCCGGTGCCCTTGCTGTGGTCGCGCGGTCCCGTGGGCGTGTAGTCGCCATAGAGCAGATGCGGATCGGCGCTGGGCTTGCCGTCCGGACCGATCAACGCTCCCTCCGGCAGCTTCTTGCCACCCTGGCTCGTCACCAGGACCTTGCCCTCGGCCACGATCGAGGTGGCGAAGTCGAGGACCAGCGGATCCTCGCCCGGCCGCGGGACGCCGACGCAATAGGGCGCCGTCGAGAATCGGCGCTCGACGCCGCCATAGGGCGCGACCAGCACGCTGCCCGAAGCATTCACGAAGTGCACCGAGACGAGGCCCGCCTCGGCCGCCATCTCCGCCCAGTCGCCGACCCGGCCGACATGGCCCGCGTTGCGCAGGGTCACCGCCGAGAGGCCGTTCTTCAGGCACTTGTCGATGCCGATCTGCACGGCCTGCGGTGTCACGGTCTGACCGAAGCCGTACTTGCCGTCGACCACGGCGATCACCGGCGTGTCGACCAGCACGTCGACCTTCACGTCGGCGATGACCGTGCCGCTCTTCTTCTGCGAGGCGTAGCGCGGCACGCGCACCACGCCGTGGCTGTCATGGCCCGACAGGTTGGCGCTGGCCAGGTAGCGGCCGATGCGGCTGCCCTCCTCCTTCGAGCATCCGGCGGCGGCGAAGATGTCCGCGACGAAGGACTCCAGCTCCTTCGCCTTGATCGTCACGCTCCCCATGTCAGGACTTCCCGCGCTGCAGGCTGGCGACGTAGCCGCGGTTCCAGGTCGGGTTGATCATGACCTCGTTAATGACGATGTGCGGCGGCAGGCAGGCGATGTATCGGATCAGGTCGCCGACGTCCTCGGACTGCGCCATGCGCTTGCGCTCGGCCGGGGTAATCGGCACCGGACGCTTGTCGAGGATCGGCGTCGCCACCTCGCCCGGACACACCACGCAGGAGCGGATGCCGTTGACGCATTCCTCCATGTTGATCGTGTGGCTCATAGCCACCACGCCGTGCTTGGCCGCCGAATAGGCCGGGCCCGAGAGCAGGCTGGGCACCTTGCCGGCCACGGAGGAGGTGTGGATCAGCACGCCGCCCTTGTTCTTGCGCATCAGCGGCAGGACGGCCGACGTGCAGTAGAAGGCGCTCGACAGGTTGCCGTGCACGACCTCGTCGACGCCCTTGGGCGTCAGCTGCTTCCAGCTGCGCTTCTGGATGTTGAGGCCGGCATTGTTGACCAGGATGTCGATGCGGCGGTGCTTCTTGGCGATCGCAGCGACGGTCTTCTCGACCGCGGAAGATTTCATCAGGTCCGCCGGCTTCACCTCGGCCGTGCCGCCCGCCTTACGGATCATCTCGGCCGTCTCCTCGAGTGCCTCGCGGCGGCGGCCGGTCAGCACCACGGTCGCGCCGTCCCTGGCCAGCGCCACCGCCGCCGCCTGTCCGATGCCTGACCCCGCGCCCGTCACCCACGCGACCTTGCCCGTCAGAATTCCCATCACGCTCTCTCCTCGTTTTTCTCTCGGTCCATTGTTGCCCGTACCGGGCGGCCCCAGCCGCGCGCTCGCAAGCCTACGCTTTCACGATGATGCCGTCGCGGGGAGAAGCGGTCCCCGAGCCGAGCGGCGGAAACCGGCGGCACAACGAAGAAAAAGGGGCCTGCCCCAAGGCAAGCCCCTTCCCTCATTCCCGGCAGCGGGTCCTATTCGATCTTCACGCCGGCGTCCTTCACCACCTGCGTCCACTCGGCGACCTCGGACTGGATGAAGCGGCCGAATCCTTCAGGCGTGGCGGTCACGACGGTGACACCGCGGTCCTTGAACGACTGGATGATGGCGGGCATGGCCAGGACCTTGTTGATCGCGGTGTTGAGACGCTCGACGATCGGGCCCGGCATGCCGCGCGGCCCCACCACGCCGACCCAGCCGACGGTCGAGAGAGGAACGCCGCTCTCGGCCAGGGTCGGGACGCCCGGGGCCGCGTCGGATCGCTGCGGCGACAGGAGGCCGAGCGCCTTCAGCTTGCCGCTCTGGACCAGCGGCATCGCGACGGTCGTCGTGTCGAAGGAAAGCTTCACCTCGCCGGCGACGAGGTCGGTCGCCGCCGCGGCGCTGCCCTTGTAAGGCACGTGCAGCAGGTCGGTGCCCGACTTCTTCATGAAGAACTCGCCGAGAAGGTGGTTGGTCGACCCCATGCCGAACGAGGAAAAGGAAAGCTTGCCGGGATTGGCCCGCGCCAGCGCGATCAACTCCTGCACGTTGTTGGCTGCGACCGACGGATGCGCCACCAGGACGAAGGTCACGGTGCCGATCTCGGCGATCGGGGTGAAGTCCTTCAGCGTATCGTAGGGCGGCACGATCTTGACCGCCGGCAGGACGACCATCTCGGACCCCGTCCCCAGCAGCAGCGTGTAGCCGTCGGGCGCGGCCCTGACGACCGACGCCGCGCCGATCGCGCCGCCGGCGCCGACGCGGTTGTCGACGACGACCGGCTGTCCCAGCTCGATCGAGAGTTCCTTGGCGATGATACGGGCCGCCGTATCGGTGGCACCACCCGGCGCGAAGGCCGCCACGAGCGTGATCGCTTTCGACGGATAGGGTGCTTGCGCGTTCGCCGGCCCTGAGAAACTCAGGGCCAGGAGCAGTATGGCAGACAGGATTCTGATCGACGACATGGAGCCTTCCCCCGTGAGAACCGGCTCAATTGCCGGCGAACTGGAATCCTGCCGGGCGTGCCGTCCCTATTGCCGTTGCCGCATGATGCGGAGGGCGGCGCGGGAGGCCTGGCGGACATGGTGCTGCGAGGCCTTGCTGGCGGCGGACTCGTCGCGTGCGCAAAGGGCCTCGTATATCCGGGTCAGTTCGTCGAGCGTTTCGGGGAGGCGGTCGGGCTCGGACAAGGACGTCCGGCGCAACAGCACGATGCGGTTGTGCAGGAGCTTGAGCATCGAGCTCAGCACCTTGTTGCCGCTGCCTTCGAGGATGACGTCGTAGAAGTCCGTGCTGAGTTCCAGCGTGCGCGAGACGTCGCCGGCCTCCGCGGCCCGCTTCAGGTTGGCGAACACCTCCTGCAGCTTTCGGACATGGGCACTGGACGCGCGCAGCACGAACCCCGCGCAGGCCTGCGCCTCGAGGATGCCGCGCACCTCGTAGATCTCCTCGGCGTCCTCGTACGAGAGCACCGACACCACGGGACCGCGGTTGGGCACCAGCGTGACCAGCCCTTCCGCCTCGATCTGGCGCAGTGCCTCGCGCAGCAGCGTGCGGCTGACGCCCAGCGTCTCCATCAGCTGGCGTTCCTTCAGGCGCTCGCCGGCATCGTAGCGGCCGGACAGGATCGCCTTGCGCAGATCCTCTTCCGCCTGTTTGCGCAACGGTGTTGCGCTTTCGGCGCCGTTCATGCCGTTCTCGCTCATCGCGAGAGCTCCCCGGCCGGCGTGGTGGCGACGATGCGGGTGTAGATCTCCATCGTCCGCGCCAGTTCGCGCGCGAGCGTATCCGGGGTGGATCCGACCCAGTCGTAGCCCTGGGCGACGAGGCGACTGCGGAAGGCCTGATCCTCGCCCAGTGCCTTGGCAACGCCGGCGAGCCGGTCGAGCAGGGCGGCCGGCGTACCCTTGGGCCCGAAAAGGCCGAACCAGCCGTTGAATTCGAGCTGGGGCACGCCCTGCTCCTTGAACGTCGGCACGTCGGGCAGGAGTTGCGTGCGCTTGTCGCCGCTCACGGCGAGCAGTCGGATCCGGCCCTGCTTCGTCATCGCATCGAGCGCACTGGTCGTGAGGAAAACCGAGTCGACGTGCCCCGCCAGCAGATCGGTGATGGCCTGGGCCGAGCCCTTGTAGGGAACGTGCTCCAACTTCGCGCCGGTAGCGCCGGCCAGCACCAACCCGTAGAGATGGGCGGAGGAGCCCGCGCCGAACGTCCCGTAGGTGACAGGCTTCTGCCGTGCCGCCGCGATGGCCTCCTGCAGCGTCTTCCAGGGAGACGTCGCCAGCACCGCCCACGCCGTCGCCGTCTCGGCCAGAAGCGTGGCCGGCGCGAAGTCGGTCATCGGGTCGACATCGCCGCGATGGATCAGGGGCCCGAGCGCATGGGTGCTCGACGTGCCCAGCAGGAACGTGGCGCCGTCCGGCTTCTGTCGCGCCACCTGTCGATTGGCGATGACACCGTTGGCGCCCGGCTTGTTGTCGATCACGAAGGTCGTGCCAGGCAGCAACGGCGCCGCGGCGTTGGCGAATTCACGCGCGAGCTGGTCGGCGCCGCCGCCCGGTGCGAAGGGCACGATGAGCGACACGAGCGGGGGAAACACAGCGCCTTGGGCCCGCGGCGCCGCGGGACGGCCGAGGCCGGCCGCCGCGGCGGTCGCGGCCGCCAGGGCCGACATGTTGAACAACCTGCGCTTCATAGTGAACCTCCGGAGATCGCCTCAGACTGTGGCGATGGGCGTCACGGGAGAGCCCACCGCGCCCGGCAGATTGAGGGGCGGCGCCGTCAGCAGGAAGCGATTCCTTCCGTTCTTCCTCAGCCAGACAGCCAGGTCGCGCAGGAACCACAGTTCGCCGAGGTGGATGCCGTTCTTGAACAGGCAATGTTCGTGCAGCGGCAGGAGGGCATGCGAGGTCTGCGGCGCGTCCTTCGCCATCAGCTCGACGGCGAAATTGTCGGAGATCAGCGCCGCGATGCCGGTATCGGTGATCCAGGAGAGGAGTCGCTCGTCGCGGCCGTCGAGACCGGCGCAGGAACGCTGCAGGACCGCCGCATCTGGCTTGCCGGCCATGCCCAGGATCAGCTCGTCGAGACCGGCGTAGAAGCACACCATGTCGCCCTTCTCGATTTCGACGCCGTCCTCCTCGAGGATGCGCTGCAGGTCGTCGTAGCCGACCGCATGGCTTTCACGACCGTAGTGATGCGCGAGATCGACCATGACCGCGCGCCCCTGCACGCCGTGACGCGCCATGTTCTCGATGCCGAGCACTTCGGCGCGCGGGTTCTCGTAGGTCGCCCAGGGCTCGTTGCGCTCGCAGCGCTCCGCGACCGTCAGGCCATGTCGCGGACGGTAGCCGTTGTAGAAGGTGATCTCCGGCTTTCCGCTGCCGTCGGAGTCGAACAGGCTGCCCATGTGCGCGAGCCCGTCCCACTGCGTCGAATACTGCGTGTGCAGCAGGACGACGTCGTCGGACACCACGTCGGTGAGCAGCGGGTTGTCGCGCTGCAGGGCGAAGCAGAAGCACTGTTCGCCCGCGCTCTTCCCGGCCCGCAGCGTAGCGAACCGCCGCGGCGGATGGCGACTCGGATGCAGCGCATTGCCGCCCGGCAGGTCGAGCGGCAGCGACAGGCTGAACGTCTTGCCCGTCCGCGCCTCGGCGAGGCCCTTCAGCACCTGCTCGGGGCCGACGAGGTTCATCGCGCCGAGCTGGTCGTCGGGACCAAACTCACCCCAGTTCGACCCGTCCGGCCGGCGGCTCCAGCGCGCGGTCATACCTTGCCCTCGTAGCCCTGGCGTTTCGCTTCGGCCCGTTCCGCCGCCTTGGCGGCCTGAACGCTCGGGCGCTGGCTGATGCGCTCCAGGTAGGCCGAGAGGTTGGGCCACGGCGCGAGGTCGATATCGTGATAGTGCGTCCACATTGCGATCGCGTAGCAATGGGCATCGGCGATGGTGAAAGCGGAGCCGGTCAGGTAGTCCCGGCCCGCCAGATGCTCGTCGAGCAGCTTCATGCGCGACACCACGAGCTGGCGCGCCAGTGGACGGTAGTCGTCGGGGGTCGTCTTCTTGAAGAGCGGCATGAAGCCGCCCTTGTGCAGGTCGGAGGCGATGAAACTCATCCACTCCATGATCCGGTAGCGCTGCAGCGTGCCCGGCGCGGCGCAGAGATCGCTCTCCGGCCGCATGTCCGCGAGGTACTGCATGATGATGGCGCCCTCGGTGAGGTATTCGCCGTTGGGCAATTCGAGCGCCGGCACCTGGCCCTTGGGATTGACCTTGTAATAGTCGGAGCCGTCGGGCAGCAGCTTGCGCGGCACGTCGACCCAGATCAGCTCCAGCGGGACTCCCAGCTCGCGGGCGACGATATCGACTGCAAGGGAGCAGCCGCGGACTTCATGGAAGAACTTCATGGGATCTCTCTGTCTCGAAGGCGGAAGGGACGTCGCTGGATCAGGCAGCACGGGCCTTGACCTCCAACGCTTCCTGGACGAGCTGGGCGTCGACGGCGGCGCGCACCGACGGGCGCGCGGCAATACGCGCCATGTAGGCTTCGAGCCTCGGCCAGGGCGTGACATCGATCGCATGGCGCTTCGTCCAGATGACGATCGCGTAGCAATGGGCGTCGGCGATGGTGAACCGGTCGCCTACGAGATAGTCGCGACCGGCCAGGTGACGGTTCAGCCACTCCAGGCGACCGGCGATGTGCTGCAGTGCGATCGGCCGGTAGGCGGGCGGCGTCGTCTTCTTGAACAGCGGCATGAAACCGCCCTTGTGCAGGTCGGATCCGATGAAGCTCATCCACTCCAGCACGCGGTACTTCTCCGCACCGCGCGCGGTCGAGGCTAGATCGCTGTCCGGTCGCTGGTCGACCAGGTACTGCATGATCGCCAGCCCCTCGCTCAGGAACTGGCCGTCCGGCAGCTGCAGTGAGGGCACCTGCCCCTTCGGATTGATGGCGTAGAGGTCGGTGCCGTCGGGCAGCACCTTGCGCTGCATGTCGACCCAGACAATCTCGAGCGGAACGCCAAGTTCACGGGCGACGATGTCGACCGCGAGCGAACACCCGTGGGATTCGTGGAAGAACTTCATGGTCGTTTCCCGCCTCAGGCCGCCTTGGCCCGACGTTCCGCTTCCTCGGCCGCCTGCACCGACGGGCGCGCGGCAACACGGGCGACATAGGCGGCCAGGTGCGGCCACGGCGCGAGGTCGATTTCGTGCAGCTTCGACCACATCAGGATCGTGTAGCAGTAGGCATCCGCGACGCTGAATTGGGCGCCCGTCAGGAAGAGTTGGTTCGCCAGCACCCCATCGAGCCACTTGAAGCGGATGGCGAGGTTCTGCCGCGCGATCTCGCGATACTCCTGCGGCGTGGTCGGGCGAAACAGCGGCGTGAAGCCCTTGTGCAGCTCGGTGCCCACGAAGTTCAGCCATTCGAGGACGCGATAGCGCGCCATCGTGCCGGTTGGCGGCAGCAGCGCGTTGCCGGGCTTGCCATCGGCGAGGTACTGCACGATCACCGGTCCCTCGGTCAGGAACTCGCCGTCGTTGAGTTGCAGCGTGGGCACCTGCCCTTTCGGATTGACCGCGAAGTAGTCGGAACCGTCGCGCAGCTTCTTGGCACGAACGTCGACCCACTCGAGGGTAAGCGGGACATCCAGCTCGCGCGCGACGATGTCGACGGCGAGGGAGCAGGCATGGGGCGTCAGGTACAGTCTCATCTTGGTCTCTCTGATGTTCCGGTTCGTGGCATTCAGTTCACGGTGATCTTGCGTTCGGTCACGATGCGGCCGTAGCGCTCGCGACCGCGCGCGATCAGTGCGGCCAGTTCCTCGGTCGAACCGCTGCCGACATCGAAGCTCATGGCCTCGAAGGACTTGCGCAGCTCGGGCGAGGCCAGCGCCTTCTTCATCGCCTCATGGAGCGCGGCCACGATCTCCGGCGACGTCTTCGGCGGCGCCATCAGGCCGAAAAAGCCGGTGATCGACAGGTCGGGAAGCCCCGCCTCCTTTGCCGTCGGCACGTCGGGCAGCGCGGGATCGCGCGACTCGCTGGTCACCATCAGCGGAACCAGCTGCCCCGACCTGATCTGAGCGAGCAGCGGCGCCAGCACCTCGTCCATCAGCTGCGCGTCGCCGTTGATCACCGCGTCACGCGCCGAGATCGAGCCCTTGTAGGGGACGTGGACGAACTTCGTACCCGTCGTCGCCATCAGGATCTCGCCCAACAGGTGGTTGCTGGAGCCGATGCCGGCGGAAGCGAAGTTCAACACATCGGGCTTGGCGCGCGCCTGGTCGAGCAGCTGGGCCAGGGTCCGCGCCCCGGTCGCCCGCGAGGTGACGAACACGAAGGGCTGCAGCGCGCCGAGGCTCACCGGCACCAGGGTCGTCAGGTATGTCTGGTCGGGATAGAGGACCGGGGCGACGGCCAGAGTGCTGCCGCTACCCCACAGCAGCGTGTAGCCGTCGGGCTCCGAGGTGGCGACGCGGCGTGTGCCGATGCGCCCGCCCGCTCCCGGCTGGTTCAATACGACCACCGGCTGGCGAAGGATGTCCGACAGGGCCTTTGCGACGACACGGGCCGACACGTCGGTCGATCCGCCTGCCTCGAATGGCACGACGATGGTCACGGCACGCTCTGGATAAGGTCCGGCCAGCGCAGGTGCCGAGAGAAGAAGCGCCATCGCGGCGCAGGTAAGCACGAACCTCCGAAGCAACCCTGTCATAGCCACCCCCTAACTGTCACAGACAAAGTACGACGATTTTCTTTCAATGCACAAGTCTCGTACTACAATTTTGTTGAAAGAACGATTTTGGGCAGGCAAAGATGCTCCGCAGGAGCCTCGGCGCAGGGGCGATTCCGGTCGATTGGGCACCGGATGACGATGGAGGAGCGGAAATGAAGGGTACGATTCTCGTTGGTACGGCGAGCCAGGGCTTCCTGCGCAGCGTCGACGATGGCGCCAGCTGGCACCGCCTCGGCCTGAAAGAGGCCATCGAATTCGATGGCGTCGTCCGCTGCGTCGTCGTGCACCCGAACGATCCGAAGGTGATCCTGGCCGGTGCAGATTCGGGCCTTTGCATCAGTACCGATGGCGGCGCGCACTTCTCGCTCGTGGAGTCGCCGATGAACGGGCAGGCGGTATGGTCGATCGCCATCGATCCCGCCAATCCATCCTACGTTTATGCCGGAACGGGCGCCCCTTCGCGCGCCGCCATGTTCCGCTCGACCGACGGCGGCAAGAGCTGGCAGCGCCTTTCCCCCGAGATTCCCGAGTTCTGCCAGGGCGTGAACCGCCCACGCATCCTTACGATCTACATCGACCCGTCGGACACGGCGCAGGTCTGGTTCGGCGTCGAGGAAGGCGGCCTGTGGCGCAGTGCCGACCACGGAGCGACGTGGCTTCGAATCGACCCGGAGTGCGGCATCACCAATTCCGACATCCATTGCATTTCGATGCTTCCGGCGAGCGGCCAGCACCCGCACCGAATCTTCGTGGCGACGGTGAACTCTGTCTTCACCAGCACCGACGGCGGCAAGGCGTGGACCGGCGCGGCCTCCAAGGATCGCTTCGAGGGGCTCTACTATACCCGCGCCGTGCAGCCTCTGGCGGGAGACGGCGCCTTGATGCTGGCGGTCGGCGACGGCACGCCGGGCACGAAGAGCCGCCTCTACCGCTCGACCGACCGCGGCGACAGCTGGGTCCCCGCCCTGCTCCATGCCCAGCCGAACTCGACCTTCTGGGCCTTCGGCCTGCATTCCGCAGACCCGAACCTGGTGTTCGCCGGCACCAAGTACGGCGACCTGTTCCGCTCACTCGACGGCGGCCAGACCTGGTTCAAGGAATGGCGTGCCTTCCCGGAAATCACTGCGGTGGCGTGGACCCCCTTCGAGGCGCCGGTCCGCGCCCATCCCCGCTCGATCACCTGAACGGCGTCTCTCCGCCCGCCTCTCCCCTCCTGAAGAACAATGGAACATGCGCACCAACAATCTCGGCGAATTCCACATCCGCAAATGGTACCTGCAAATCGAAGACACCCTGGCCAACGAGACGGGTGAGCTGGCCGACGGCGATCCCGTCCGCAAGATCGTGATCGGCGCCGCCCTGCATAACCCGTACTCCGGCCGGTTCGTCGAGGATCTCGGCGGCTCGGTGCGCGCCTCCGAGGCGCTGGGCCGGGAATTCGGCCGGCGCATCCGCGAGGCGGTTGGCAATGCGCAGGTCGCGAGCTACGGAAAGGCCTGCCTCGTGGGCGCGGCCGGTGAATACGAGCACGGCAACGCGCTGTTGACGACGGTGTTCGCCGATCCCGTGCGCGATGCCATCGGAGGAGCGAAGTCCTGGATCCCGTCGACCGGAAAACGCGGCGCACCCGGTGCATCAATCGACATTCCGCTCGCCCACAAGGACGAGCTCTATGTACGCTCGCACTACGACACGATCAGCGCCATGTTCGCGGACGCCCCGAACACGGACGAGATCGTCATCGCCTTCGCGTGCGCCACGCGCGGGCGTCTTCATGCACGCCTCGGCGGTCCCACCGCCGAAGAATTGCGTGCCGCCTGACAGGAGGATCGCATGACGACCATCGACGACGGATCGCGGGAGTACAGGGTCAACACCCGCGACGGCCTGTCGCTGCGCGTGCTCGAATGGGGGTCCCCGTCGGCGGCACCCATCGTCATGCTGCACGGGATCCGGGGCTACGCCCGCACCTTCGGCCCGCTGGCGCAATCGCTCCAGCCCGGGTTCCGCACCATCGCCTGGGACCAGCGCGGCCGCGGCGCCAGCGACTGGGATCCGGCCGGCAACTACTATAACGACAGCTACGTCCGCGACATCGAGGACGTGATCGAGCATCTCGGTCTCGCCCGCTTCGATCTGCTCGGCCATTCGATGGGCGGCATTGCAGCGTACGTCTTTGCGGCGACCCATCCCGACCGGATCCGGCGGCTGATCATCGAGGACGCCGGCCCGGGCGCCTCCGAAGACAGCGCCGGCTCCGCCCGCATCCGCCAGGAGCTGCTATCGGCGCCCCGCTCCTTCGAAAGCTGGGATGCCGCCGTCACCTTCATGCGCAAGCTGCGCCCGAGCGTCACCGAGGAAGCGCGCCTGGACCGCCTGCGCAACATGCTGAAGCAGCATCCTGACGGCACGTGGGGCTGGCAATACGACCACGACGGCATCGCTCGCGCCCGGCTCGATCCCGACCCGTCACGCCGGGTCGACCTGTGGCCTCATGTCGAAGCGCTGCGCGCCCCCACGCTTGCCTTGCGCGGCGGCCGCTCGGACTATTTCAAGCGCGAGACGGCCGAGGCGATGGCGGCACGCAACCCGCTCGTACGCTGGAAGGAAGTGGCAGATGCCGGCCACTACATCCACGACGACCAGCCCGAGGTAGTGAAGGCGCTCGTCTCCGCCTTCCTATCCGAAGCAGCCCCCTGACGAACGGCGCTGACGCTCAGAGCACCTTGCCGGTGCCATCGTCGATCAGATGCATGTTGCTGAGGTCGGCCCGCAGCTTCATGGAGCGGGCCGCCTCCGCACCCGCGTTGGGATTCACCCTGCCGCAGACCTCCCGGCCGTTCACGGTGAAATAGACCAGGGTCTCCATGCCCATCGGCTCGACGACGTCGATGAGCATGTCGAAATCGTGCTGGTTGGGCTCCGTGTGTGGCCTCGTCTCGGTGATGTGTTCGGGCCGCAGGCCCAGCATCAGGTTGGGCTTGCCGACATGCGGCGTATAGCGGGCCGTGCGGTCGGCCGGCACCGGGAACGACAGCGTATCGTTCAGTCGGACGCGCAATGCACCCGCCGCCTGTTCCAGCTGGCAGGTGATGAAGTTCATCGCCGGCGAGCCGATGAAGCCCGCCACGAACTTGGTGGCCGGCGAGTGGTAGAGATCGTTCGGCGAGCCCACTTGCTCGATGATCCCGCCGTTCATGACAACCACGCGATCGGCCAGGGTCATCGCCTCGACCTGGTCGTGGGTCACGTAGACCGTCGTGGTGCGGACCTTCTGATGGACCTTCTTGATCTC
>CAZPOS010000087.1:15098-19431 GCA_964588065.1 uncultured Reyranella sp. | reverse complement strand
AGCCCTCGACGCCCGTCACATAGGGCTGGTCGTAATGGATGCGATGGCCGTTGAAGGTGAGGGCGGAGAAGCGGAACAGCAGCACCGGGTCGGCCATGACCGTCCGGCTCCAGGTCGCATCGGTCGGCGCTGGCCGCGGCGGCTTCGGCGCCTCACCCGGCTTGGCCGCCTCGCGATAGACGATGTCGTGCTCCTCGACAAAGGAAGGGCCGCGCGGGCCTGAAATCGTGTGCCTCACGGTCACGAACACCATCGAGCCGGTGGACCCCGTCTTGGGCTCGACCGACTTGATCTCCGACAGGCGATGAATCGTGTCGCCGACGCGGATTGGTTCGCCCTCGAAGGAGAAGCGGCTGCCGGCCCACATGCGGCGCGGCAGCGGCACCGGCGGCAGGAAGTCGCCGCGCTCGGCGTGGCCGTCGGAGCCGATCTTCGACTGCGGCGCGACCTCCAAAAAATAAAGCCAGTGCCAGAGCGGCGGCAGGGGATCGCCATTCTTCGGGTCCGGATCGCCGGTCTCGTCGAAGGCGGCGGACAAGGCACGTACCGGGAAGGGCGCGGCCAGATCCTCCATCGACTGCGTCCGGCCGATCCACTCCTTGAGTTTTTCCAGCGACATCTCGTGTTTCCCTTCTGCCGGCGTGACACTGCCACTGCGAACGCAGGGTGGAAAGACGGTGTCGCGGTCGCTATATACCGCCCCGACGAGACAAGCCCAACCGGAGCGGCCGATGACCACCTTCGACGATCGCGAGAAAGCCTTCGAAGCCAAGTACGAGCATGACGAGCAGCTGAAGTTCAAGGTCAACTCGCGACGCAACAAGCTGCTGGGCCTCTGGGCCGCCAGCCTGATGGGCAAGACCGGCGCCGATGCCGAGGCCTATGCCAAGGACGTGGTGATGGCCGACTTCGAGAAGCCGGGCGATTCCGACGTCGTGCAGAAGCTGATGACCGACCTCGCGGCGGCCGGCAAGCCGACGGACGAGCACGCCATCCGCAAGGAGTCGCATCGGCTGGCCGACGAGGCCAAGAAGCAGATCATGTCGGAAGTCCGCTAAGGGACTTTGAACTCTTGCCTCTCCCGGTTCGGGAGAGGCCTGGCAGGCAGGGGGTGGTGAACCGCCAGCCCCTTGTTGCCGCCTCCGCGCTACAAGCGCGGCCGGGTTAGCCGAACACCCGCTTGAAGATCGTGTCGACGTGCTTGGTGTGATAGCCCATGTCGAACAGCGCGGTGAGCTCGTCATCGGCCAGGAATTCGCCGATCTCTTTGTCCGCCCGGCAGAGCGCCAGCAGCGAGGCGTTGCCGCGCCAGGCGTCCATCGCGTTGCGCTGGACCGCGGCATAGGAGGCCTCGCGGCTCATACCTTTCTGGGTCAGCGCCAGCAGGATCCGCTGCGAGAAGACCAGGCCGCCCAGCGAATCGAGGTTGGCCTTCATGCGGTCGGCATAGACCACGAGCTGCTCGACGACGCCGGCCATACGGTTCAGCGCGAAATCGAGCGTACCGGTGGCGTCCGGCGCGATGTAGCGCTCGGTGGAGGAGTGCGAGATGTCGCGCTCGTGCCACAGCGTTACGTTCTCCAGCGCCGGCACGACCGCCGACCGGACGACGCGGGCGAGGCCGGTGACGTTCTCCGTCAGCACCGGATTGCGCTTGTGCGGCATCGACGACGAGCCCTTTTGGCCGGCCGAGAAAAATTCCTCCGCTTCGCGCACCTCGGTGCGCTGCAGGTGGCGAATCTCGGTGGCGAGGTTCTCGAGCGACGAGGCGACGACGCCCAGGGCCGCGAAGAAGGCGGCATGGCGGTCGCGCGGGATGACCTGGGTCGAGACCGGCTCGACGGCGAGGCCGAGCTTCTTGGCGACATGGGCCTCGATGCCGGGGTCGACATTGGCGAAGGTGCCGACGGGTCCGGAAATGGCGCAGGTCGCGATCTCGGCGCGGGCCGCGACCAGCCGCTCGCGGTTGCGCTGGAACGCGGCGTAATGGCCCGCAAGTTTGACGCCGAAGGTCGTCGGCTCGGCATGAATGCCGTGGCTGCGGCCGATGGTGAGCGTGTCCTTGTGCTCGAAGGCGCGCTTCTTCAGCGCGGCGAGCAGACGGTCGACGTCGGCCAGCAGCAGGTCGGCGGCCTGGGTGAGCTGCACCGCGAAGCTGGTGTCGAGCACGTCGGAGGAGGTCATGCCCTGGTGCACGAAGCGCGATTCGGGGCCGATGAACTCGCCCAGCCAGGTCAGGAAGGCGATGACGTCGTGCTTGGTCACGCGCTCGATCGCGTCGATTTTCTCGACGTTGCCCGCCGGGTCGCTCTTCAGCGCCTCCATCGCCTTGGCCCCGCCGTCCCAGATGGCCTTGGCAGAGGCCTTCGGAATGATGCCGGCCTCCGCCATCGCGTCGCAGGCATGCGCCTCGATCTCGAACCAGATGCGGAAGCGGTTCTCGGGGGCCCAGATGGCCGCCATCTGCGGCCGTGAATAGCGTGGGATCATGGCGGGCTTTTAGCGCCGAAGGCGCTGCGGCGCCATGTTAGAAGTGCGCCCCATGGAACCGCTGCAGAACTGTCCCCGCGAGACCCTGGCCGCCATCCGCGGCATCCTGACCGACATCGACGACACCGTTTCGACCGACGGGACGCTGACCGCCGAGGCCTATGGTGCGCTGCAGGCGCTGAAGCACGCTGGCCTGCTCGTGGTTCCGGTCACGGGCCGTCCTGCCGGCTGGTGCGATCACATCGCCCGCTTCTGGCCAGTCGATGCCGTGGTCGGCGAGAACGGCGCCTTCTGGATGTGGCACGATCGCCAGCAGAAGCGGCTGCGCACCCGCTTCATCCAGTCCGAGGCCGAGCGCGCAGAAGGCCGTCGGCGGCTGGAAAGGGTGCGGGCCGAGATGCTGCAGGAAGTGCCCGGCGCGGGAATCGCCTCCGACCAGCCCTATCGCCTGGCCGACCTCGCGGTCGATTTCTGCGAGGACGTGCCGCCGCTCCCGACCGCCGATGTCCGACGGATCGTGGCGATCTTCGAGCGCCACGGCGCCCATGCCAAGGTGAGCTCGATCCATGTCAACGGCTGGTTCGGCGACTACGACAAGCTCACCACCAGCCGCGCCATGATGCAGGAACTGTTCCGCGTCGATCTGGCGGCCGAGAAGGCGGCTTACGTCTTCTCGGGCGACTCGCCCAACGACGCACCGATGTTCGGCTATTTCCCCAACGCGGTGGGCGTGGCGAACGTCGTGGACTTCGCCGACCTGCTGGAGCACCGGCCGCGCTGGGTCACGTCGGGCCGCTCGGGCGCCGGCTTCGTCGAGCTGGCAAAGGCGCTGCTGGCCGCGCGCGCCTGATCTCAGCGCGGCGTTGCGGGAGGAGCGGCCGTCGGCGGGGGCGGCGGGCCGATCAGCAGCGAGCCGTAATGGGTCACGCTGTCACCCTGGCTCCACACGCCGACCGGGCCGCCCTGAACCAGCGTCCGGTCGTTGACGCCGAACAGAGGTTTGCCGTCGAGCGCCACCTCTATGCGATCGTTGGCGGCGATCACGCGCAGGGAGTGCCACTGGCCGAGCGTCACCGGTGCCTCCTTCATGCCGAGCTGGCTGCGCTTGCCCTTGTCCATGCGGTAGAGGCGCACCGAGTTGTCGCGGGCATTGGCGCGCACGACGTAATAGTCGTTGGCGCTCTGGGCGCGGAACATGAAACCGGCCACCTGGTCGCGCGAGCCGGAGATCGGCTTGAACCGCAGGGTGGCGTCGAAGTCGCGACCCGAAGCCTGCTCGGCGATGCAGAGCGGGAAACGCTGGTCGGTCGCGTCGGGCTCGCTCTCGACGAGGGCCCAGCCATCCGGACCGTCGGGATCGGCGACGGCGCGCCAGTCGGCGGGCCGGCCGATGCCGGTCTTTCCCTGAGTGCAGCCGACGCGGCCGTCGGGTGTCGTCAGAGGCACGACGAGCTGCGCCGAGGCAGGCAGGGCGATGAAGAGCAGGGGGACGAGCAGGAGAAGGAAACGCATCGGCCGACACTAGCAAAAAACGCGGCATGCTTGACCGAAGATGCGGGAGGGAGGACGTTACGCGCGGCCGTATTTTGGGCAAAATCTTCAAGGGGGAACTTCATGCGTCTTTGCACCATCCTGAACGGCGGCAAACCCGTCGTCGGCGTCAAACTGGGCGACGGCAAGATCGTCGATCTCAGCAAGCAGATGCCGCGGGGCCCGAAGTCGGTCGTCGAGATCCTGGCCGGCGGCAAGAAGCTGCAGCAGGAGGTGCTCAAGGCCTGTGCCAAGCCGAAGGCCGGGGCCACCGTGTCGGCTGTCGCCGAGCGTGGCCCGCAGGGCTTGCAGT
>CAZPOS010000087.1:11882-15088 GCA_964588065.1 uncultured Reyranella sp. | reverse complement strand
GCCCCAGAACACGCCGCTCGGCCTGCCCCGCGCCCTGCCGCCGATCCCGGCGCCCGGCAAGATCCTCTGCATCGGCCTCAACTACCGCAAGCACGCCGAAGAGACCGGCAGCCCGATTCCTCAGTATCCGGTCGTTTTCACGCGCTTCAACAACACGCTGGTGCCGCACAAGGGCAAGATGCTCTCGACGACTCATTCGAAGGAATTCGACTGGGAGGCCGAACTCACCATCGTGATCGGCAAGAAGTGCCGCAACGTGCCGAAGGAAAAGGCTCTGTCGGTGATCGCCGGTTACGCCTGCTTCAACGACGGCTCGATCCGCGACTGGCAGCGCAAGTCGGGCGGCCAGTTCACCCTGGGCAAGAACTTCGACGCGACCGGCGGGTTCGGTCCCGACATCGTGACGCCGGACGAGCTGCCCAAGGGCGCGGCGCCGCTGCGGATCATGACCCGGGTCAACGGCGTCACCATGCAGGACAGCAGCACCGACGACCTGATCTTCGACGTGCCCACGCTGGTGCACGAGCTCAGCAAGTGCATGACCCTCGATCCCGGCGACATCATCATCACGGGCACGCCGTCCGGCGTGGCGATGGCCCGCAAGCCGCAGCCCTGGCTGAAGCCGGGCGACGTCTGCGAGGTCGAGATCGAGGGCATCGGCGTCCTGCGCAACACGATCGCCCAAGGCGCGTAGCGCGCTACGGCCGCAACGACCCGAGACCAACGGCGGCTCCGGAAAGGGCCGCCGTTTTTCCTGGCGTCAGCGCCGCGGCAGCCGATCGAGGCCGCCCAGCATCAGGTGCGTCGCGAATTCGGCGGCGGCGGCGGGATCGACCGGGTCGCGGGCGACCATGACCATGGAAACCTCGAAGGCGATGCCGGACATCGAGGCGCCGAGATAGGAGACGTCGACGTTGGGCAGGATACCCTGCGCGATGGCGGTTCGGATGTCTTCGTTCAGCGCCTTCGCGAGCGCCCGCACGTCAGGCTTGTCGAGCAGCGTGCGAACGGCGGTGAAGCTCGAGCGCGCCAGCGCCAGCAACTCCGGATCCTCGGCGAGGAAGTTGAAGTAGACGGTGTAGTGCTCGCGCACGAAATCTTCGGCGGTGGTGGCCCGGGCGCGGCCTTCGCGATGGCGCTGCAGCAGGACGCTCGTAAGCTCCGCGACCACCGCCTCGAAGATTTCGTCCTTGTCCTTGAAGTAGTTGTAGAAGGTGCCTGAGGCGAGGTCGGTGCGGCGCACGATGTCGCGGACGCTGGCGGCGCCGTAACCCATTTCCGCAAATACGCCGCGCGCCGCCTTGAGCAGCGCCGTGCGATTTTCCGCCTTGTTCTGCTCGCGCCGACCCGCCCGATCGCTGCGCTGGCCGAGGGAGGCCGTTCCGTCGTTCATCCCGGGCGCTCCGTCATCGGGAAAGTTGTGCCAGTTCGTGGCGCAGGCCCGCGACCATGTCATCCATCGCCCGCGCTGCCGCGTGCAGGGCGCCCCGCATGCCGACGAACCCGTGAATCAGGGTCTCGAACTCGCGGTGGACGACCTTGACCCCTGCGGCCTGCAGCTTGTCTGCATAGGCCTGGCCATCGTCACGCAGCGGGTCGAAGCCGGCGGTGAAGATCAGGGCCGGCGCCACGCCACTCAGGTCTGTGGCGCGTAGCGGTGAAGCGCGTGGATCGTCGATTTCTGCGTCGCCCTGGAGATAGTGGGTTCGGAACCACGTCATGTCGGCTTCCGTCAGCAGGAAGCCCTCCCCACAGGTCCGGTGCGAGGCGCTGGTGCCTGCCATGTCGGTGGCGGGGTAGATCAGCCACTGCAAACAGGGCGGATGCGGTTCGCCGCGCATCGTCTGGGCCACCACGGCGGCCAGGGTTCCCCCCGCCGAATCGCCCGCAACGACGATGCGGTCGGGATCGAGGCCGAGCGGCACCGCCTGGTCCGCCAGCCAGCGGTAGGCGCCGAGGGCATCGTCTACGGCGGCCGGAAACTTGTGCTCGGGCGCCAGCCGGTAGTCGACGGCAACGACGGCGCAGCCCGAGCGGGCGCAGAAGTAACGGCAGGCGAGATCGTATCCTTCGAGGCTGCCGATCGCCCAGCCGCCGCCGTGAAAATAGAGGATCGTGGGCAGCAGGCGGGCCACGGTGCCGGCCGGACGGTAGATCCGGACCCGCATCGAGCCGGCGGGACCCGGCAGGGTGCGATCGACGATCTCGCTGACCGGTGCCGGCCGGCCGCCCAGCAACTGCATGAAGGCATCGTAGTTTTCGCGCGCCTCGACCACGCTCATCGTGTGCAGCGGCGGCTGGTTGCCATGGGCGAGGAGTTTCAGGAACCACTGGGCGCGGCCGTCCAGCGTGCGTCCGTCGACCGCCACAGGCGGTCCGGCCAGGATGTTTACCCAAGAAATCGGCATGCGCAGTGCCAGGTTGGCGATCTTGCCCTGAACCTCCCGCGCGACGTCTTTCATCGACATGGGGAGTACCTACCATCGCCCCGCCCCGTTGTGGAGCCCGCCGGCTCTGGCTAGTTTGCCGGTCGATGCCTCCCGCGGCGCCCGACTTCTTCGCAGACGCGCTCCGCCGCGAGATCATCCGCAGCGAGCAGCAGCGTATGCGCGCCCTCGCGATCATCCTGGCGGCCCTGCTCGTGCTCGCGATGGTGGTCGCCAATGTTTTCGCGGACTATTCATCGCGCATGTTCGAGCGCGATGTGCCCGGCTGGCTGCCGCTCGTCGGCATCGCACCCTTCCTGATCTATGAGCTGACATCCCTCAGGTTCCTGCGCTACCGGGCGGCGCGCGACCGTGATTTCCCGCAGGTCGCGCGCTTTGCGAACGCGCTGATCGAGACGTCGCTGCCCGCCGTCATCATTGTCACGCTGAGCCACTACATGGACCCGGTGCTGGTGTTCAGTTACTGGCCGCCATTGCTCTACTTCATCTTCATCCTACTCTCGACCTTGCGGCTCGATTTCTGGCTGTCGGTCTGGACCGGGACGGTTGCCAGCGTGCAGCAAATGGCACTGGTCCTGTGGCTTGTACCGCTTGAGCCCTGGGGCGAGATTCCAGAAGCCGCGCCGCTGTTCCATTTCAGCCGCAGTATCATCTTCTTCGCCTGCGGCCTGGTGGCCGCCTACGTCGCGATCAGCCTGCGCGCGCAGTTCGAGAAGTCGGTGCAGGCCGTGGCGGCCCGCAACCGGGTCACCAACCTGT
>CAZPOS010000087.1:0-11872 GCA_964588065.1 uncultured Reyranella sp. | reverse complement strand
CTGTTCGGCCAGCATGTCTCGCCCGCCGTGGTCGACCGCCTGCTGGCAACGCGCACCGACCCGCCGAGCGAGATGCGCACCGTGTGCGTGCTGTTCCTCGACATCCGCGGCTTCACGGCGATGACGCGCCGGCGCAGCGCCGAGGAGACGGTGGCGCTGCTCAACGCCTTCTTCGCCGTGATGATCGAAGTCGTGGACCGCAACAACGGCATCATCAACAAGTTCCTGGGTGACGGGTTCATGGCGCTGTTCGGGGCGCCGCTGGACGATCCCGCGGCGGCGCGCAACGCGCTGGCGGCGGCCCGTGCCATGATCGATACCGTCGGACGGTGGAACGACACGCATCCCGGATGGGCGCTGAAAGTGGGCATCGGTGTGCATCTCGGCGAGGCGGTGACGGGCACCGTCGGGTCGCCGCAGCGCAAGGAATACACGGTGATCGGCGACACGGTGAACCTGGCCGCGCGGCTCGAGCAGCTCACCAAGGAAGTGGGGGCGCAACTGCTGGTCTCGCAGTCGGTTCGCGACGCGACGCCGTGCGACGGCGCGGTCGATCTCGGTCCCGTTGCGATCCGTGGTTACGACGAGGGGGTGCGGGTATGGCGGATCGCCTGAGCTGGTACTTCGCCTACGGCTCCAACATGGACCCCGTGCGGCTGTTCGATCAGCGGCTGGCGCCCCGAGGGGTCACGCGCGGCGCCCGCATCGCCGGCCGGCTCGACGGCTGGCGGCTCGCCTTCGACAAACCGGCGCGGCTGCTGAAGGGCGCCGCGGCCGCGAACATCGTGCCGGCGGAGGGCTCCGTCGTGCACGGCACGCTGAACGCCTTGCCCGACGCGGGCTTTGACGTGCTCGACATCTACGAAGGCGTCGCCGATCGTCATTACGAGCGTCGTACGATCCGCGTGGTGCGCGGCGACACCGGCGACGCGGTCGAGGCGATCGCGTACGTCGCGCTGATGCAGGGCGATGGCCTCAAGCCGCAGCGCGCCTATCTCGATTGCCTGCTCGCCGGCCGCGATCTGCTGCCGTCCGACTACTGGGACCAGCTCGCCGCGACACCGACGTTCGACTGAGTGGCGCGCGTCGCTCGCCGATGCCTCAGGCCGGCACCTTCTGCTTCTCGGCCGTGACCTTGTTGGCCATCGGGTCGTAGCCCGCCAGTTCGGGCACGTCTTCCTCGTGCCAGAAGTTCAGTTCGATCATGACACCGTCGGGATCGTGGACGAAGACCTGCTGCAGCGGACGCGCCGGCACCTTCTTGACCTCGAACGGCACGCCGTCCTTCTTGATCTGGTCCAGCGTGCCGCGGATGTCGGCGCAGTTGATCGCGACATGGTCGATGGCGCCGCTGCCCCGGTCGGTTCGGCCGGTCTCGGACACGAGGTGCAGGATTGCCTTGTCGCCCGCGTACATCCAGGCGCCGGGAAACGGGAAGGGCGGACGGTCGCCGTTGGTCAGGCCGACATAGCGCTCGTAGAAGCGCACGGTGGCCTCGAGGTCGGTGCAGTAGATGTTGTAGTGGTCGAGCGAGAGTGCAGGCATGCATGCCTCCTTCGGTCTTGAAGCTCCGATGGTACCGGGGAAGCTTAGGCCGAACGGGCGGACGGGGGAACCGCTTCCGACCGGCCGAGGACTGCATTGAAGACGGTCGAGGGTACGGCGATGCGCGGGTCGGTGTAGACGACCCGCAGCTCGTCGAGATGCCGGTCGGGTTCGCGCGTGAGGTGGGCCAGTCGGTCGATGAAGGCGAGATCGATCTCGCCGTCGGCCTGGACCATGCCGCCCCAGACGTCCCAGGGCAGCATCTCGCGGTTGTTGAGCGCGGCCACATCGCGAATGACGTTGCTGGCGATGAACCAGAGGCCGGCCATGTCCAGCACCCCGAAGGATTGCGGATCGGCTTGGCCGTCGTGGCACAGCCGCCAGGCATCGCCGGCCACGAGGAACTTGTCGCGCGGAACGTCCAGTGTGTCGAAATCGATCCCGAACAGGGCACGCTGCCGGTCGTCGATCTGGGCATCGACCAGGATCCAGCGGCGCTGCGCCTCGTCGAAATACTCGGTCACCCAGTGGTCGACGAACCTGTCCTTCGCGAAGTAGGCGCCGAAGCCGCAGCGGGCCCGGGCCGCGAGTCCCTTGCTCCTGAGCATCGCGACGTGCAGCAGCGTGTAGTGACGGCAGCATCCCGCGAAACGCTCACCGGGCAGGCGGGCCCGGGACAGCGGCCGCGGGTCATGGACGGCGATCCGCTCCAGGATATCCCCGGCACCGCGCACATGAGGTTCGCCCCGCTGACGCTCCGAGAGCCTGATCCCGTAGACATCCGGCATGTGCTCGTGGATGAGGAGGCCCTGCAGGACCTTCGCGAGGTTGGCGACATCGCTGGGCAAGGCGGCGAACTGCAGCGCCCAGATGCCAGCGTCACTCAAGGCGACTGGCGAGCGAAAGGGGACGGGGCTCAAGCGAACAGTTCCTCCAGCTTGTCGAGCGCTCTGCCCCAACCACCGCGATGGCCGTCGCGCGCCTTCTCGTCGAAGAACTGCTCGTGGGTCAGGGTGAGAATCGTTCCGTCCTTGTCCGGCTTCAGGTCGATCGTGACCTGCGATTCGCGCTCCGGTGTGCTTTGCCAGGCCCAGGAGAAGACGAGCTTCGATGGCGGCACGATCTCGCGGTAGACGCCGCTCACGCTGTGGTGCTCGTCGTCCGGCGTCCAGAACTGGACCCGGAAGCGGCCACCGACCCGAAGATCGGTCTCGGCAATCGGGGAGCGGTGGTGGCCCATAACCCCCCACCATCGGATCATTTTTTCGGGCTGCGTCCAGGCTTCGTAGACTTTCTCGGGCGGCGCGTTGAGGCGGCGCTTGAGGGCGAGGCTGGGTTTGCTGGCCATTTGTCTTCTTCCTCCAGGAAGGCGGCGAGGCGGTCGAGCTGATGCGTCCAGTAGCGCTGATAGTGGGCGAGCCAGTTCATCGCCTGCTCCATCGGCTCGGCCTTGAGCTGGCAGGTGACGGTGCGGCCGGTCTTGCACCGCACGATCAGGCCGGCATCGGAGAGCACGTCGAGATGCTTCATGATGGCCGGCAGCGACACCGGGAAGGGGCGCGCCAGCTCGCTGACCGTGACGGCCTCCTCCGCGTCGAGGCGGGCCAGGAGCGCCCTTCGCGTCGGGTCCGAGAGGGCGGCGAAGGTGCGGTCGAGCAGGGCGCTATTATTGTTAACCATAGGGTTAACAATTAGGCGGCGCCCGTTCGCGAGTCAAGCGCCGGCTGGGTTACCCGAGCTTGCTGATCAGTGCCTGCGCAGCGGCGGGATTGCGAACCTTGGCACCGGATATGAAGTAGACGAAGGTGTCGCCTTTCTTCGCCCACGCCCTGGCGCGCTTGGACCATTTGTCGATCTCGGACGGCTTGTAGCCGGTCTTCACCTTTTCTTCAGACTGCATCAGGCGGGCATAGGTGA
Source organism: uncultured Reyranella sp. (assembly GCA_964588065.1). Classification (GTDB taxonomy): domain Bacteria; phylum Pseudomonadota; class Alphaproteobacteria; order Reyranellales; family Reyranellaceae; genus Reyranella. The sequence goes on along the minus strand of CAZPOS010000087.1, from coordinate 8,410 downwards.
AGTCGGCGGTCGGCTCGTCGATCTCGGGGAAATCCTTGTCATGGGCATAGACGATGGCGGCCTTGTACTTGGCGGCGAGGTCGTAGAAGCGCTCGTCCTTGAAGCTGTCGTGCCGGACCTCGAGCGCATGGCGCAGCGGCAGTTTGCCGACTTCGCGCGGCAGCAGCTTCAGGAAGGCCTCGAAGTCCTCGGGATCGAACTTCTTGGTGGCCATGAACTGCCAGTTGATCGGCCCCAGCCGGTCCTTGAGCTCCACGAGGCCCTGACCGATGAAGCGCTGCACCGATTCGCCGGCGTCGGCCAGCACCTTGCGGTTGGTGCAGAAGCGCGAAGCCTTCACCGCGAACACGAAGCCTTCCGGCGTCTCGTCGCGCCACTTGGCCCAGGACGCCGGCTTGAAGCTCGAATAATAGGTGCCGTTGATCTCGATCGAGGTGAGTTGCCGGCTGGCATATTCCAGCTCGCGCTTCTGCGTAAGGTCTTCGGGATAGAAGACGCCGCGCCAGGGCTCAAAGGTCCAGCCACCGATGCCGACAAGGATTTTTCCGCTCATGCGAACAGTATAGCGCAAAAACGAATCTTCAGTTCCGGCATGCGGGCCTTGGTCGTGAACCGCGGATCACCGGACTTCGTATAACCGATGCGGTCCTGGGAAGCCGCGCGTATCGGAATTGGGGTGGGTATTGGTGGACTCAGATGATGCAGGCGCGTCGGGCCTGTCGATTCTCGTTGTCGAAAGCGATCCGGCAGCCCGCGACGTTCTTCTGGAATATCTGCGAAGGCGCAGGTTCAGGCATGTGGAGTCGGAGCATGGCGGTGCATCCATTCGGATCGCGTACGACCAGCGGTTCGACTACGTGGTCACCGATATCGACTGGTCCGGGGTGAGCGACGGCTCGGCCCTCGCCCGGTGGCTCACGGCCAATCGGCCCGAGACACGCGTGATCCTGACCTCCAGCACACGGACCCACTGGTTCCCGGCCGGAAGTGCGATGGCCAGCCTGCCCGTGCTCAACAAGCCTTTCCGTCAGGAGGATCTGGATCGCCTGCTGGCACCGGTGGTGCTCGCGTCGATTCCGGGGTCCTAGTCGCCGGCTGAAGGACGCTACGCCAGCAGCCCAAGGCTCCTGAAGCTCGCATGACCCTTGCGACCGATCACCAGATGATCGTGGATCGCGATGCCCAAAGCGTCTGACGCCGCCTTGATTTCGCGAGTCATCTCGATGTCGTCGCGCGAGGGTTTGGGATCGCCCGACGGATGATTGTGAACCAGGATCAAGGCGGCGGCATTCAGCGCCAGCGCGCGCTTCACGACTTCGCGGGGGTAGACCGGCGTATGGTCGATGGTGCCGCGCTGCTGGACCTCGTCGGCGATCAGCACGTTCTTGCGGTCGAGGAACAGGATGCGGAACTGCTCGGTCTTCTCGTGGGCGAGGGCGGTGTGGCAATAGTCGATGAGCTGTTGCCAGTTGGTCAGCACCGGCATGTCCTTCACCTTGCGCTCGGCCAGTCGCCGCCCGACCTCGCGCATTGCCTTGAAGTGGACCAGCGTGCGTTGGTCGATCTCGAACTCGCGCAACTGCGCCGGCTCCGCGGCAAAGACGTCGCCAAGCGTGCCGAACCGCTCCAGCAGCGCCTTGGCCAGCGGCTTGGTATCGATCCTCTCGATCGAATAGAAGAGCAGCAGTTCCAGAAGCTCGTAGTCGGCCAGCGGCTCGAGGCCGGCCTTCAGCACGCGCTCGCGCACCCGGCCACGATGGCCGTGATAGTGCGGCTTGGGAGGCGCGGGCTCGCCGCTGTTGTGGCCGCTGGTGGCCGGTGGTGCAGCCTCCAGCGCCGCGGCCAGCCGGATGGTCGGATCCTCACCCGCAAAGTCCCAGCACTGGTCGACCCGGTTCCAGGTCCCGCCGGCCTCGCGCAGCAGGGTGCGATGGGGAAGTGTGTTGCCGCTCACACGCCACAGGCCGTCCGACGATTGCAGGCGAAGGCCCGCAGACAGCAGACTGAGCAACGCCGAATCGTCGGCTCCCGACGCCAAGGCGGGCGTCTCGACGGGCTTCACGTGGGGGCGTGTCTTTGCCATGCTCTGCAACCTTGCCGGGCGAGCACGGCAAAATCGCGGCAGGAGGGGTAGATGGCCAACCGCTTCCGGACGTCATGGGCACGCGTCCTGGCCTCGGCACTTCTGATGACACTTACGCTCCCGGTGCAGGCCCGCGAATGGAAGGTCGAGAACGAACTCCGGGGCAAACCCGACAAGGACAGGCCCGGCGGGTTCGACAAGGCCGGGGACGTCAGTGGCATCGCGTGTACCCGCGAATCCGGCTTTCCCCGCCGCTGCCTCGTGATCGACGACGAGGTGCAGTGGGCGCAGGTCTTGATCGTCGACGAGAATGCACTCGTCGCTGGACAGACAGTGCACCTGATCGCGAACACGCATGACGGCAAGCCGCTCGAACTCGACGGCGAGGGCGTCGCCTACGGCGATGGCTACTTCTACGTGATCGGCTCCCACGGGGCGCCGCGGAAGACGGAGAAGAACGAGGCAAAGCGCGAGGCCCGCATCGCCGCCAGCAGCCAGCTCGTCCGATTTCGGCTGGCCGACGACGACGTCACGGCGGATGGTCGGGTGAAGGGATCGCCGACGATCGAGAGGACGGCCAAGCTGCGCAAGGCGCTGGCGAGCGATCCCGAACTCAAGCCTTTTGCCGAGCGAGATCTCGATGGGAACGGCCTTACCATCGAGGGCGTCGCGATCCGGGAGGGTATCCTCTATATCGGCCTGCGTGCGCCGGTGCTGGCGCCGGGCCGGGCCACGGTGGCAACGGTTCCCGTGGAGGCTCTGTTCGACGGCAAGCCGGATGTCCCGAAGCTCACGTTGCATTCCCTGACGGTGGGCGAAGGCAACGGGATTCGCGATCTCGTGCTCCACGAGGGCGCGTTCCTCGTTCTGGTGGGCCCGGCAGCGGGTTTGGACGACAAGGATCCGGGGAGGTACTCGATCTACCGGTGGGCCGGTACGGGCGATGTCGCGCGGCCGGGCGCCGACGTGCCGGTCTACCCCGCCAAGGGGCGCGACAAGTCGGCATATCCCAAGCCGGAAGCCATCCTGCCGCTTGGAAGAACGAGCGACGGCCTGCGCATCCTCGTGATCTACGAAGGCGCCCAAGAGGGACGGCCGCGGGATCTCACGATTCGCTAGGCGCGCCGCGGCCTGTAGACTGAACCGATGTCTGCCGAAAACTTTGCCGAAATCGACGCGGCCTCCGCCGCCTTCGCCGAACAGGAACGGATTCCGGGCCTCGCGCTGGGGATCGTCCGGGATGGAGGTCTCGTCCATGCGACGACCGTCGGCCTGGCCGACCGGGAGGCGGGACGGCGGGTGGCGGAAGGCAGCGCCTTCCGTATCGCCTCCATGACCAAGAACATGACGGCGCTGGCGATCCTGTCGCTGCGCGACCGGGGATGGCTGCAACTCGACGCGCCGCTGGCGCACTACGTGCCGCAGTTCGCGGCGGTGAAGCCGGCCACGCTCGACAGTGCGCCGGTGACGGTGCGCCACCTGCTCACGCACACGGCGGGCTTCGTCACCGACGATCCATGGGGCGACCGGGTCTTGGGGATGACACCGGCGGAACTCGACAAGGTGATCGCCACCGGCCATCTCTTCGCCCGCCCGCCGGGGCTCGCCTTCGAGTACAGCAACCTGGGCTACGCGTTGCTGGGACGGGTGCTGACCAACGTCAGCGGCGAGCCCTACCAGGCTTATATGCGGCGGACCTTCCTCGAGCCGCTCGGCATGGCGCACACGACCTTCGATGCACCGGCTGCGGCGCGCGGCGACTATGCCTTCGGCTACCGGCTGGACGGCGGGACCTGGTCGCGCGAGCGTATCGAGCCGGACGGCGAGGTCGGCGCCATGGGCGGCCTCGCCACCACCGTGCCGGACTATGCTCGCTATGTTTCGTTCCTGCTGAACGCGTGGCCGGCGCGCGACGAACCTGAATCGGGTCCGGTGCGCCGTGCGAGCGTGCGCGAGATGGTGCTGTGGCACGCGCCACCGTTCGCGCCCGAGACGGCGCCCGGCGCGCGCACCGGGCAGCCCAGCGCCTATGGCTACGGCCTTACCCATTCGACCGACGCGTTGCTCGGCATGCGGATTCATCATGCTGGCGGCCTGCCAGGTTACGGCTCGCATGTGCTGATGCTGCCCGAGCGCGGCTGGGGCGTCTTCGCTTTCGGCAATCGCACCTATGCGCCGATGTCGCGGCTGACTCTCGACGTCGCGGAGAGGCTGCACGCCGCTGCGCTGCCGGCCGCTCCCGCAGACCCCTCGCGCGCGCTGCTGCGGGCGGTGAACGCGGTCGTCGCCGCTTATGTCTCCGGGCGCATCGAGGGCGGCGACCGGCCGTTCGCGGTGAACTTCCTGCTCGATACGCCGGCGTCGTTGCGCGACGCCGAGCTCGCGTCGTTGCATCGGAAGCTGGGCGAGGGGCGTCTCGACCGCATCGAGCCGATCCATGCGCTGGCCGGCCGATTCGCAATCGTCTGCCAGCGTGGCCGTCTGAACGGCACCGTCACCCTGTCGCCCGAGGCGGACGGCGGCATCCAGAAGCTGGTCCTGACGCCGGCAAGCGGCTGACGCGATCAGTCGCCCGCCAGCACGGCCGGCACCGTTCCGGCCATGCCCGCGGCGACGTCGCCGACCTTCACGGCCTGCAATGCCGTCGCCTTCGGATCGGCACGCGCGAAGTCGTACCTGTGGACGATCGCCGTGGCCTCGGCGGACACGCCGCTCACCAGCAGATCGGCGCCCGTCGTGGTGCTGGTCACCGCCACGTGCACGCCGGCCGTGCCCCCGAACGGGGAGAAGGCCGCGATCTCGCGGAACGCCACGCCGTGCCCGTGGTGGACGGGGCTGTGCAGGTACATGGCCGGCCCGCCGTCCAGCGCCGAGCCGCTGGAATAGACCTTCACCTGCGCCCCGTCGGACAGCTGGCCGACGACGATGCGCTTGGCGCCGCCCAGCGTGCCGGCCAGCCAGCCGGTGGCCAGCGAGACGCCGCCGCGATAGTCGCTGCCGAACGGTTCGAAACGGGCCGTCATGCCGGGCTGCGGCGAGGTGACCGGCGAGTCGCCGATCTGCTGCAGGAGCGGGAAGACGAAGACCTTCACCTCGGCAGTACTGCCGGGGCCGGGGGCCGTGACGATACTGTTGCGGCCGGTCGAGAAGTCGACGAAGCCCGTCGCCAGCGTGACGCCTGCGGAATCGTCATAGGGTGTGAACGAGGTGAAGAGCGGCGGGGCTGCGCCCGGCTTCGGCAGGGTCGCGCCATAGACCCTGATCTCGCTCGCGATGCCGGGTCCCGATCCCACGACGATGTTGTCCGACGTGGCGCCGTCGATCTGTGCGGCGGCCACGCTGACCCCGCCGCGTGCTTCGGCGCCGAACGCCTGGAAGCGGGCCAGCTCGGTCGAGAAGGCGGGTTTGCCGGGTTTCGCGGCGCCCGCGTAGGCGACGACTTCCGGCGCGTGGTCCTTGCCGGCGCCGACCACGAGGTCGAGCACCCCGTCGCCATCGAGATCGCCCAGCGCGATGCTTACGCCGCCCTCGTGGCCTGGAAACGGCATGACGGTGGCCAGCAGCCGGTCGCCGTTGGCGTCGAGCACCCGGACCGTGGTCGCCTGGCCGCCGCCGCCCGGCACCACGACCGCATAGGCCGAGACGACGGGGATCACGTTGACCAGGGCCATCAGTCCGTTGTCCTCGTGGTTCAGGCGATGACAGTGCATCACATAGAGGCCGATGAAATCCTCGAAGCGCGTGCGCATCGCCATGTAGCCCGGCTGCACCACGGTCTCGTCGGGCATCAGGACCGGCGCCGGCACGTTGGCATTGTCGACGAGAAACGGGTCCGGCCCGGTGCGCAGGCCGGTGGTCGGGTCGTGATATTCCGTCACCTGGAAGTCGTTCACGTGAACGTGGATCGGGTGCTCGTCGTTGTTGTGGTTGATGAACTGCCACTCCTCGATCGAGCCCAGCCGCGGCTGCACCAGCGGCATGTTGGGGAAGGCGGCCGCGTCGAAGGCGTAGGTATAGGACATCGGATCCGCCTTGCTCGCGAGATCGTTCAGGAAGCCGCCTTTGATGGTGATCCTGCGCGTGACGTCGGGCGTCGCGCGCGACAGGTCGACGAACGGCGTCCGTCCGCGCAGCCGCTGGCCACGGGGGAAGGGCACCGTTACGCCGGGGGCCGATCCCTGCGGGGCCGTCGCGCGCGCCAGCACCTGCGTCGGGAACATGAAGAATCCGTCAGCATAGCTGATCGCCGAGGGCAGCACGGTGAGACTGCCCAGAACCGCCGGCGGCTTGTCGGTGCCGTCGTTGGTGTAGCAGATCCCGGGCAGGGTCACGGTTCGGGCGCCGCCGCCGCGGTCCGGCATCTCCAGGACGAGATCGCCCCGGCTCGGCATCGTGACGGCGATGGCGAAACGGCTCGCGGGCGGGATCAGAAGGCGCGTACCGTTGTGGGTCGGCGGATGCTGGACCGCCCCGTAGGCCTGGCCATCCTGGCCGACGATCGCGATCGGTGGATGCCGGCCGGTTGCCGTCTCGGTGAGCTGGACGTTGATGTAGGCGATGTCGCTCACGTTCGAGAGTACCCAGATCTCGGTCTGGCCGGGTCGGCTGCGGATGACCGGCTGGAACTGTCCGTTCACCGTGAACTGCATGTCGCGCTTTTCATCCGGCAGGGACGGATCGGCGGGCATGTCGAGGTCGGCCCGGCCGCCCGCTGCCGTGAAGCTCATCAGGTTCGCCGGGATGTACTGGAACGCGCCGCGCCGGTTGTTGATCGATAGCGGCCCCGCGTACCAGTCGGTCGCGAACCGCGTGCCCTTGCGCGTCTGGTCGAAATTTGTCGGCGTCAGGAGCGGGCGATAGGTGCCCTTGGCGAGTTCGGCGTCCCGCGGCGGGGTGATCGTGCTGACGAATTGCGGCCAGTAGGGATTGTTGAGCTGCGCCCCGCCGCCCGCCCGGTCGAACACGTAATTGTACTGCAGCATCATGTTGCGGACCGGGATGCGCTTCTCGGTCACCACCGGCAGACCGCCATCGAGCCGGCCGATCGCCAGCAGGCCGACCATGCCGAAATAGACATGCGCGGCCGTCAGCATGTGCAGATGGCTGTGATACCAGTAGGCGCCCTGCGGATGATCCTTCGGGACGTCGTAGGTGTGGGTGTTGGAGGTGCCCGCGGGCAGGTGCAGCATCACATTGTCCGCATTGCCCTTTGGGCTGACATGCAGGCCATGCGTGTGCAGGTTCAGCGGCGATTCGCGAAGCTGCGCGGGATAGAGCGGCACCGTCTGCCCGGCGGCCGTGTAGGACGGGTCGTACAAGTCGCGGATGGTGAGGCCGCTCAGCCCGTTCTCGAAATGCACGATCAGTCGCTCGCCGGGGAAGACCTGCAGGGTCGGCGCGGGATAGAGGTTCCGGCCTTCCCGGCGGCCGTCGGATGCGCGTCCTCGCACCAGTTCATAGTCGAGCAGCAGGAAGTTCTTCACCGGCCGGGCCACGGTGTCGAGCCGCGCCTCGCCCTGGCGGGCAGTCAGCCGGACCTCAAGAACGCCATCCTTCGAAGTGAGCGTGACCGGCTCGCGAAAGTCGGGTCGCGTGGGAGGGCGCTGGCTCGCCGGCGCAGGCTGGGCAAGCGCGTCTCGGTCCGGTGCCGCCAGCATCGACGCAGCCGCACCCACGCCGACCAGAAGTCCGCGTCTGTTGACGTTTTTCATGCCGCCGCCTCCCCCTGGAGAGGGATGCTAGGTCGCGTCCCGGGCCCGTGCAATCGAGGGCATCGGGGCAGGCGCCGTTACGCTGGCGTCGCCTGCAGGGGCTGCGCCGCGGCCAGATCGTAGGGCGGCTTGGCCAGATCCTTCGGCGAGAGCGTGAAGAACTCGACGCCGGTCTCGGTGATACCCACAGAGTGCTCGAACTGGGCAGAAAGCTGCTTGTCGCGGGTCACTGCGGTCCAGCCGTCGCTCAGCACCTTCACCTGCCAGGTGCCGGCATTCACCATCGGCTCGACGGTGAAGAACATGCCGGGCTTCAGCACCGGTCCGGTGCCCTTCTTGCCGTAGTGCAGGATGTTCGGCGCGTCGTGGAAGATGCGGCCGAGGCCATGGCCCGAGAAGTCGCGCACGACGGAGAAGCGCTGCGCCTCGACATAGGACTGGATGGCAAAGCCGATGTCGCCGACATGCCCGCCAGGCTTGGCGGCCGCGATGCCGCGCATCATCGCCTCGTAGGTGACGTCGCACAGGCGCCGCGCCTTCACCCCGACATCGCCCGCGTAATACATGCGGCTGGTGTCGCCGTGCCAGCCGTCGACGATGACGGTGACGTCGATGT
>CAZPOS010000086.1:18300-19649 GCA_964588065.1 uncultured Reyranella sp. | reverse complement strand
GTGAGCTTGACCTGGCCGGTCTCGGAATAGGTCTTGTTGATGAAGGTGAGCAGGGAGGCGATCTGTTCGCCCACGGCGTGCCAGGCCGACTTGCTGACCACGGCCACGAACATGTCGCCCTTCGGGATCCCCGGCAGGTTAGACGAATAGCGCAGGCCGACATGGATGTGGCGTCGCGTGTGTTCGCGAAGACGCGCGCCGCGCTTGATGAACGACGAGAGCGCGATCGAGGGGTGGTCCATCAGCCCCTGGCTGACGCCGGGCAGGGCGGAGACGACCGGGATGCCCAGCTCGGCGAGCTGGCCCACGGGACCGATGCCGGCCCGCATCAGATGGGCCGGCGAATGAATGGCGCCGCTCGACAGGATCACCTCCCGAGCGCGGAACTCCTGCTCTTGGCCGGCGACGCGGGCCGTTACGCCGACGCAGCGTGTGCCCTCGAACTGCAGCGACGTCACCTGGGTCTCTGTCGAGATTGTCAGATTGGGGCGTTTGCGGGTTTCCGCATCGAGATAGCCCATGGCGGCAGAGACCCGCCGCTCCTCGGCATTGGAGTGGGTGACCGGAAAATAGCCGTCGACGAAGTCGCCGTTCTGGTCGGGCAGGTACTTGAAGCCTTTGGCCTCGAAGGCACGGCCGACCGCCTGGGCGTGGCCGGCCCACTTGTCACGCGGGATCCGACGTACGGGGATGCGGCCGTCCCTGCCATGCAACGGCCCGTCGAAATCGAGGTCGCGCTCCACCTTCTTGAAATAGGGCAGCACATCGTTCCAGCCCCACCCGACGGCACCCCGGCTCTCCCATTCGGCGTAGTCGGTCGGCGCACCACGATTGGCCATCTGGCCGTTGATCGAAGACCCGCCGCCCAGCACACGGGCCTGCTCGTACTTGCGCAGCGGCGGCCGGTTCCCCTGCGGATTGTTGTGGCTGACGACCTGGGTGTGGACCTTGAGGTCGGTCCAGTGGAAACGCGGATCGAAGTAGGCGGTGCCGGAATAGCTGTCCGCGATCTCCTTCGGCTCCCGGCCGGGCGGCGTGTCCGGACCCGCTTCGCAGAGCAGCACCTTGTTGGCGCTGCGGGCAGACAGTCGATTGGCCATGACGGAGCCGGCCGACCCGCCGCCGACGATGATGTAGTCGTACACTTGGCGTTTCCCCGTTTATTGCCGCCACGCTAGCACGGTAGCGAGGGCCGTGTCCGTCCGCTTGCCGGAAAGGCGCGGGCCTGCAATCGTCGTGCAAAGCGTCGAGGGCGGTTTCGTATGCCGGACGTTGCATCGGCGCATGACGCCTTCGCCACAAGCATCGCACTGGGGAGGGCGTCGTCATGGCTTACGATCTCGTCATTC
>CAZPOS010000086.1:3783-18290 GCA_964588065.1 uncultured Reyranella sp. | reverse complement strand
GGTTCCGGCACGCAGCGCTTTACCGCCGATGTCGGCATCCGGGACGGCCGGATCGCCGAAGTCGGACGCATCACCTCCACCGCGTCACGGACCTTCGACGCCGACGGTCTGATCGTCGCGCCGGGCTTCATCGACGGCCACACGCACATGGATGCGCAGGTCGCCTGGGACCCGCTCGGCAGCTGCTCCTGCTGGCACGGCGTCACCTCGGTCGTGATGAGCAATTGCGGCTTCGCCCTGGCGCCCTGCAAGCCAGAGGACCGCGACCTCTATGCACGCTGCCTTTCGGCGGTCGAGGACATTCCCACCGAGGCGATGGCGGACGGCATCGACTGGAGCTGGGAGACCTTCCCGGAATACCTCGCGACCGTCGAGCGCCTGCCCAAGGCCATCAATTACGGCATGTATATCGGCCACTCGGCGCTGCGCATGTACGCGATGGGCAAGCGGGCCTTCACGGAAAAGGCGACCGAGGAGGAGATCGTGCGAATGGCCGATCTCGTGAAGGAGGCCCTGCGGGCCGGGGCCATGGGGTTCTCCAGTTCGCGGGCGTCGACGCATGTGACGCCAGACAATACCCCGGTCGCCAGCCGGATCGCCGACTGGGAGGAGATCGACCGTATCGTGGCGGCGATGGCGGAACTCGATACGGGCATCTTTCAAGTGGGACCCGACGTGGCAAGCGGGCCGGCTCACCGCGCCTTTCTCGCGCGCCTGCGCGAGGTGGCGCTCGCCTACAGGCGCCCGGTCATGTTCGGCGTGCTGGCCACCAAGCAGGGCGACGATCCGACCGGATGGGCCTATCAGACGCGCTATATCGACGAGACGGTGGCGGCCGGCGGGCGGATGTTCGGCCAGGGCACGACTCGTTCGATCAATGCGATCTTCTCGCTGAAGTCCTACCTCCCGTTCGACGTGCTGCCGGCGTGGCGCGCCATCCGCGGCCTGCCGATGGAAGAGCAGAAGCGCCGGCTGGCCGACCCCGAGGTCAGGCGCGAACTGATCGCGGCCGAGAGCCGGATGAAGCCACGCGATAACGTCTTTCAGGGCGGGGGTGCGGCGACCACGGATCCCCGCAAGCCCGACTATGCCAATTTGTTCGCGATGAAGGGCGTCGACTGGGAAGATCCCACGGTCGAGGAACTGGCCCGGGCGCGTGGACAACACCCTGTCGAAGTCATGATCGACCTGTCGCTCGCCAACGAGAATCAGGTCTATGTCCAACCGCTGGTCAACGAATCGCCGGAAGACGTGCTCGGCATCCTGAAGCACGACCGCACGCTGGCGACCTTCTCTGATTCCGGCGCTCACGTCGCGCAGGAGATGGGTTCGTCGCTGCAGACGCATCTTCTCAGCTACTGGGTGCGCAAGCGACGTGCCTTCACCTTGGAGGAGGCCGTGAAGAAGATCACCCGGGACAATGCCCTTGCCTGGGATCTCAGTGACCGTGGCCTTGTCCGAGAAGGGTACTGCGGCGATCTGGTGCTGTTCGAGGAGGAGCGCATCGGGCCGACATTGCCGACGGTCGAGCGCGACCTCCCCGGGGGCGCCCGCCGGCTCGTCCAGAAGGCGGAGGGGATACGGGCAACCCTGGTGAACGGTGCCGTTTCCTTCGAGGACGGCGAGGCGACCGGTGCCCGTGCCGGGGCGGTGCTGAAGGGCCGGCTCGCCCGCTGACGGGTCTTGCAACCTGCTGTGTGGCGGTCCAAGAGGTTGCCGAGGGCCTGGCGAGATCAGGGGGCTTGGGACCCGTCTGCCTGTGAGGCCGGGGGACCCGACGAGCCGCGATGGAAGACGCCGCCTACGATTACGAGAAGGAAATCCCGGCCGGATTCTATGACAGGGTGTATCGCCGAGGAGCCGGCGTACGCTTCTGTTGGCACGACCTGAAGTTCCGCACGGTTGCCGCGCAGCTCGGTACGCCTCGGCGGGTCCTCGATATCGGCTGCGGTCCGGGTACGTTCATCGGCAACTATCTGCCGGGAATCGAGGCGCTCGGCGTCGACATCAGTGCGGCCCAGATCGACTATGCGACCCGCACCTATGGAAGCGCGAGCCATCGCTTTTCGACGCGGCCACTCGCGGTGCTCCGCGACGCCGGCGAGCGCTTCGACGCGGTGACGATGATCGAACTGATCGAGCACCTCTCGCCGGCCGAGGCGATCCGGCTGCTCTCCGAGGTCCGCCCGCTGCTGGCGGCCGACGGACCGCTCATCGTGACCACGCCCAACTACCGCTCGCTCTGGCCGCTGATCGAGTTCGGCGTGAACGCGGTGTCCGCGGTGGCCTACGAAGAGCAGCACATCAACAAATACCGTCGTGGCCTGCTGGCGAACCATCTCGGCCAGGCGGGCTATCGCGACGTCTCGATCCGGACGGCGGTTGGCCTGGCGCCGTTCGCAGCCGTGTTCGGGCTCGGGGCGGCCGATGCCCTGCACGGTCTCGAGACGCGCGCAAAGCATCTCGGTGCCGGCAATCTCCTGTTGGCCACGGCACGACCGTGACACGTTTGCAGGGGCTGATCTGCCTCGTCGCTGCGCTCCTGATGCTGGGTGAGGTGGCCTTCCTCGAAACGAGGATTGGCTTCGTGACGATGGCCCTGCCGACGGCAGCGGTGGCCTTGGCGCTCGTCCACTGGCTGGCGCGGCAGCGCGGCGAAGGACACGCAACACTGATCTACGCGGTGGGGCTGCTGGGCGCGGTCGGCGGATATTGCTTTCTCGCCCTGGCGCCTTCAGCCGCGATCGCCCCGCACGACGAAGTCATCGACTGGGGGCGGATGGACAAGCGTCCGCTGGTCTTCGGCTATCTCGGCCTTGCCGCCTTCATCGCTTTTCACTGGCTTTGGGTTGCCTTCATCCAGAACCAGGCGCCGCCCCCGCATCGTGCGGTGGTCGCGACCGCATGGGTGCGGCCCATGCGGTTCCTCGGCGCGCTCGGCATCGCAGTGATGGCCTATGGCTGGATCGGCCTGCCGGCGCTGCGCAGTGTCGATGGTGGCGGCAGCGAGGGCCTGGCAAAATTCTATGACCTTCATGCACACGTCCACCTGAGCGGTCTGCAGCAAATCCGGCTGGGTGCGATTCCCTATCTGGAGGCGCAGACGCAGTATGGGCCGGGCAATCAACTGCTGCTGGGAGCCCTCACGGACTTCGTGCATTTCAGCAACCACGGCTTCTTCGCCGCCAACCTTCTGATCAACGTCGGCTGCGTCATTCTGTTCTTCGTGGTCGTACAGCAATTCTTGGGTTTTGGCTGGGCGGTCGCCGGGCTCCTCGGCTGGGTCCTTTGGCCGAGCCCAGCCGAGCGGATCGATCTGGCGGGATGGGCCGTGTTCACCCGATGGATCGTGGTTCCCATCCTGGCGCTCTGGTTGGCGTGGCTCCTTCTGCGCGCAGGGGTGGGCCGGAGCCGCTGGCCGGCTGCGGTGCTTGCGGGAATGCTCTGGGGAGCGGGCGGCTTCCTCAGTCAGGAGAATCTCAGCGGTGGCCTCCTGGTCCTGATCTTCTCGCTCGCCCTGTTCGGCCCTGCCGCCGGCATGACACCGCGGCGACTAGCGACGTTTGCAGGCCTCTTCGTCCTCGCGGGCGGCGTGACCTTCGTCGCGCTGGTTTCGGTCTTCATGGGACCGTCCCACCTTGTCGAGGTGGTGTCACTGGCCAACGCGAAGTCGAGTCTCGTCATGGCTGGCGTCTCCAATTCGATATGGTCCGACAATCTCGGCCTGCAGCTCACCTGGAACATCGTCGATGGCCGGCTGGAGACGGATCTGCGGGTCGCCGGAGAGTTCCGCGAACTCATCCTCACCTACGCTCTCGTACTCCTCTTCCTGCTGGTGCTCGGCCTGCTGGCTGTGTTCCTGGGACGACGATGGTCGACCGCGGACGAACCGACGCGGATTTTCTGCGGGAAGTTCGCTGGCGTCGCGGTGGGCGCGTTCGTCCTGCATCTCTTTTCGCTGCTGCGTTCAGATACATCGCATCTCGCGGGACCATCGTTTCTTCTTGGGCTGTTCCTGATGATGCTGCCGGTTTTCTTCTGGCGCTGCATGTCGCCCGGCCCGCGACGGACCCTGTTGATGGCAATGTCCGCGGCAATCATTGCCGAGGCGCTCGTTGCCGGACGGGTCGAGGTCGAGCGCAGGGTGGCGGGTCTCGGCAGCATCTGGCGCGACACCCTTGCGGTACACGATGTCTACGCCGAACTCCGCAGCCATCGGCGCGAGACGTACGACCTGGCGAGCCTCTATTCGCCGCTCACGGGGGGGCAGGCGGGCTTTCGCAACCACGCGGACTATGCGGAGGTCGACGAGTTCTTGCGCCTGATGCGCGAGCGTCTCAAGGGGCGACCCGTCGAGCTGGGTTCGTACAGGTTCGACGAACTCGTGGCCCATCCCGATACGGCCTATTTCCTGGGCGGCCTGCGGTCGCTTTCGGGCATCACCTCGCCGAAGAACAGTCTCTGGCTGCGGTCTGAACAGGGGGCCTGGATCGCCCGGGTCGCCGGTACCCGGAGCGGCTGCCTCTTCTTCGACGCCGGTTCGAACCAGGCGCTGGTCGATGCCTGGATGCGGTCGGTCAAGCCGCCCCAGACGATGACAATCGAGCCGATCACAGGTCGGCGCGAGTACGGCATACTCGCCTGCAAATCGAGTTCCTAGGCCCGAAGAGGACGCGGATGGCACGTCAGCAGCGCACACAAGTAGGGATCATCGGCGCGGGACCTGCAGGATTGCTGCTGGCGCGGCTGCTGAAGGTGAACGGAATAGAGAGCGTCATCCTCGAGGCGAGATCGCGTGCCTATGTCGAGGCCCGTATCCGGGCCGGCGTTCTGGAGCACGGCACCGTCAAGCTGCTGGAGGAGGCGGGCGTCGCCGATCGGCTGCACCGGGAGGGGCTGGTCCACGAGGGGGTGGAACTGGGGCTCGACGGTGGGCGCTTTCGCATCGACCTGACCGGGCTCACGGGCAAGACCATCACGGTCTACGGCCAGAGCGAGGTGGTGCAAGACCTGATCGCGGCGCGCCTTGCCGGAGATGGACCGATCGTCTGGGAGGCGGCGGATGTCGGCTTGCACGATATCGAGACGGAGCGGCCGCGGCTGACCTACCGGCTCGATGGCGTCGACCACGAACTGGCCTGCGACTTCATCGCCGGCTGCGACGGCTTCCGGGGCGTGAGTCGCTCCTCCATGCCGGCATCGAGCCTGCGCGCCTATGAGCAGGATTATCCGTTCGGCTGGCTCGGCATCCTGGCCGACGTGCCTCCGTGCTCGGACGAGCTGATCTACGCCAGCCATCGGCGCGGCTTCGCCTTGGCGTCGATGCGCTCCCATACGCGCAGCCGCTACTACATCCAGTGCGCCCGCGACGAGAAGCTCGAGGACTGGCCAGACGACAGGCTGTGGGACGAGCTGAAGTTGCGGCTCGGGCCCGACGTGGCGCCGCACGTCACGACCGGACCCGCGCTCGAAAAGAGCATCACGGCACTGCACAGCTTCGTCAGCCTGCCGATGCGACACGGCCGGCTGTTTCTCGCCGGCGATGCCGCCCACATCGTGCCTCCGACCGGCGCGAAGGGCCTCAACCTGGCGGCCTCCGACGTTCACTATCTGTCGAGGGCGCTGGTCTCGCACTACGCCCGCAACGACAGCACGCTGTTCGGCGCCTACAGCGACCAGGCCTCGGCACGTGTGTGGAAGGCCGAGCGCTTCTCCTGGTGGCTGACCCTGTTGATGCACAAGGTGCATCCGGAGGGGAGCTTCGCCGAGCAGATGCAGCGCGCCGAGATCGACTACCTCGTGTCCTCGCCGGCCGGCCAGACCGTGTTTGCGGAGAACTACGTCGGCCTGCCGTTCTGAGGAGCCGGAGAGTCTAGGCGAGCTCCCGGCGCACGATCGCCGCGCCCTCGCTCAGGGCCTTGAGCTTTCCGAAGGCGGTGGCGCGGGGCAGGTACTTCATGCCGCAATCGGGCGCGGGCAGCAGCTTCTCCGGGCCGACATGCTTCAGGCCGGCGCGGATACGGCCGGCGACCGTCTCAGGCGTTTCGACCGCGGGATCGCTCAGGTCGATCACGCCGAGCATGACTTTCTTCGGCGCCAGATCCTTCAGCACGCCGAGGTCGAGCTTGGGCTGCGCCGATTCGATCGAGATCTGCTGGGCGATCGTGTCGGAGAGCTGCGGCAGGAAGGAATAGCCGGTGGGCTTCAGGCCGGTCACAACGGCGGCATAGCCGAAGCAGAGGTGGATGACCGTCGGCACGGTTATGCCTTCCAGTGCCCGGTTGATCGCCTTCACCGCATAGCGCTTGGCTTCTTCGGGATTGTTGCGCAGCCAGGGCTCGTCGAGCTGGATCACGTCGGCGCCGGCCTTGACCAGCGCATGCGCCTCCTCGTTGACGGCGGCGGCGTAGTCCATGCACATCGCCTCGGCATCCTTGTAGTACTCGTCCTGGACCTGCTGGCCCATCGTGAAGGGGCCCGGCAGGGTGATTTTGGCCAGGCGGTCGGTGTTGGCCCGCAGGAACTGCATGTCGCGCAACTCGACCGGCCCGGTCCGCCGGATCCTGCCAACGACCCGGGGCACCGGCGTGCGGTTGCCGCTGCGGTTCACGATCTCCGCCGGGCTCTCGTCGTCGATCCCCTCCAGGGCGGTCGCGAAGCGGTTCGAGTAGCTCTCGCGGCGCATCTCGCCATCGGTGATGACGTCGATTCCGGCGCGCTCCATGTCGCGGATGGCAAGCAGGGTGGCATCGTCCTGGGCCTGCTCCAGCCAGGGCTCCGGTACGCGCCACATGTCCTTCACGCGGGTGCGCGGCACGCCCTTGCTCAGCATCTCGCGATCGACCAGCCAGTCGGGCTGGGGATAGGAACCGACGACAGTGGTCTGGAGAAGCGTTTGGCCCATTGTTATATCCATTTCTCGCGAAGCTGTGATTGCACGTCAGTCTGCGACCCGATTATGTCCCTGTCCATGCTCGCACGCTCGGTGTTGCTGCTGATCCTCATCCTCGTCGGATCCTGCAGCGGAGACCTGCCCAGCAGTTCGGTAGGTGACGGTCAGGCCGAACGCGCGTTCGGCCTGCTGCGATCGTCGACTGCGCTCGTGGCCCTGATGCGCGATCGCGACATCCGCCCGCCGGACCTGTCTGCGCCCGATCCGCTGCAGCAGCTCGAGCGCGAGCTGGCCAAGAGCGACCCGACAGGCGCATTCGCTGGCGTCACCTATGACCTGACGCGCGGCAATACGCTGACCGTCGACTGGCTGGTACAGACTCCCAACCGCTGGGGACGCCGGGCGGACGACCTGACCTGGTTCGCCATGGGCTGCAAGGATTGTGAGCCCGATATCTCCCTGCCGGTCTGCACCACCGATGCCGATTGCGGCGGGGGCACCTGTACCGCCATCTGGCCGCGCATGCCGGGACACCGGAGCGCCGCGCGCAAAGTCTGCCTCGGCCATTCGGATGCGCTGCCGGTCAGGATCCACGACCTCGTCGCGAGCGCCCGCGAGAGCGTCGACATCGTCGAACTGCAGCCCGCGCCGACCGGGCGCTTCACTGCGGCCTTGCGGGCCGCGATCGCCGAGCTGGCGTCCAGTCGCCGCAAGGTCGAGGTGCGCGTCCTGATCGGCCAGTTTCCGCCCGTGGGCGTCGATGCCGCCGCGTTCTTGAAGGAACTGGTCGAGACAGCGCGCGACATCCCGGGCTCGCGCGTGACCGTCAGCGTTTCAGCGATGCGCAGCTGCACGGTGCTCGACTCCTGCAACAGCTTCTCGTGGAACCACGGCAAGTTCATCGTCGTCGATGGGAAGGAGGCCATTGTCGGTGGGCACAACCTCTGGACCGAGGACTACCTCACCGACAATCCGGTTCACGATCTTTCGATGCAGGTGCGGGGGCCGGCGGCCGCCAGCGCCTCGCGCTTCGCCGACCGGCTGTGGCACTACGTCTGCGACAATCTGGATCACAAGGAGTCGGTTTCGCTGGTGAGCTACCAGCCCGGCGCGGGTGAATCCGGGCAGCGTTGTCCGGCTGCGCTTGCCGCCGGGCGTGCGAGGGGCGGCACGGGAAACGTCGAGATCTTGGGCATCGGGCGGCTGGGGGCCGGCGTCACCGAAGACTTCGCCAACCAGAGCGAGCTGGCGCGCGACCTGATGTTCGGTGCCGCTCGCAGGACGATCCGGGTCTCGCAGCAGGATCTCGGATTCCGGCTGGGCCGCTCGGACACGCTCTTTCCCGAGAGTGCCCTCGACCGCATGATCGACCTGATGGAGCGGGGCGGCGACGTCTTTGTCGTGCTCTCCAATCCCGGCTCGATCGGCAACGGCGGCAGTCCGTACTACAACGACGTGCCGCTGCAGGTTCTGGCCAGGCGCTTGAAGGACAATGTTCAGAAGCGCATGGACACTGTCGATCCTCTCGCGCGCTATGCCATCCGCAAGGGGCCGGACCCGGTGAATGCCCTGCTGTGCAGTCGCTTCCACCTCGCATCCTTCCGTTTCGGTCCGGACGAGTCGTGGCCCGGCAACAAGACGATCGCCAACCATTCGAAGCTCTGGATGGTTGACGACAGGGTCTTCTACATCGGCTCCGACAACATGTACCCGGTGAACCTCCAGGAATTCGGCTACATCGTCGGAGATCCAAAGGCGGTCGACACGCTGATCGAGTCCTACTGGAAACCGCTGTGGCAGTGGTCGAGCCGGATTGCCGTCTCCGGCGAGGGCGTCGAGAAGTGCATCTTCCGCGATATCATCAAATAGATTCGTCAGGCGACTGTCAGGCCGGGCGGTCATCCCGCGGATATGAAGAAGCAAATGAAGCTACTGATCTCCAGCCTGCTCCTGATGGTCCCGCTCGCCGCGTCGGCAGCACCGGACGATGCGGCCTACTGCAAGGCGCTGGCCACGACTTACGAAAACCTCGTTATGAAGAGAGGCGCCGCCCGCGGCGGCATCCAGGCCGGGTTGGAGACCAGCGTGGCACTAGACCAGTGCAAGAACGGCAATCCCGCCGGGATTCCCGTCCTTGAACAGAAGTTGCGCGACCTCAAGATCGAACTGCCGCCGCGCACCT
This sequence comes from uncultured Reyranella sp., assembly GCA_964588065.1. GTDB lineage: Bacteria > Pseudomonadota > Alphaproteobacteria > Reyranellales > Reyranellaceae > Reyranella. Next base: position 9,216 of record CAZPOS010000086.1, on the reverse strand, counting down.
AGGCCGGTTTCTACGCGCCGACGGGGTCGATCGGCGTCACGATCCCTTCGGCTGCCTCGATCACCTCGCCAGCATCGAGGCACAGGTCCTCGCGATTGCGCATCGACATGATCTGGACGCCGGTGCGCAGCTTGCCATGGCTGCCGACCGGCACGGCGAGACCGGGCAGGCCGAACAAGGGCGCTACCAGAGCCGATCGCATCGACTCCAACACCTCGCGCTGGCCGTCCGGCGTGATGTCGGCCACTTGTTTGGGCGGCAGGTCGCAGAGGGTCGGGAAGATGACCAGCGGCCATTGCTGCATGAACGTCATCCAGCGAAACAGCAGGGCCTCGCGCTCGGTCAGCGCCGCGACATAGGTCGCCAGATCGACTGGCTTGTGCACCTCCAGCCAGGCCTGCATGGCGGCGATACCGTCTGGGTCGCCCATCTTCTGCATCACGGGCCAGAGGCCGCCGAACACGTCGGTGACACAGATCTGGTGCCAGAGCTCGACGCAGCGCTCGATGTCGGGCGGCAGCACCTCCTCCACGACGTAGCCGGCGCCGCGGAGATGCTTGCCGGCCAGCCGCACCGCCTCGACCTGCGCCGGATGGCTCTTGCCGCCGGGGACTTCGGGCACGATCGCGACCTTGATGGGGCGCGCGGGGGCGGGACCACGCATGGGCACGTCGTTCCAGCGCCAGTCGCGCCGGTCGCCGCGTGCCATCACCTCCAGGGCCAGACGCGCATCGCGTACGGTGCGGGTGTGCGGGCCCTGGGTCGCCATCAGGATGGCACCGATCGGACGACCGGAGGCGACGCCCGTCGGATTGAAGGCGGGGATGCGGGCGAAGCCCGTTCGCAGGCCGACCACGCCGTTACAATAGGCCGGGATGCGCACCGAGCCGCCGATGTCGTTGCCATGGGCGATGGCGCCGATGCCGGTCGCCGTCGCCGCACCGGCGCCGCCGCTCGATCCGCCCGGCGTCACGGTGGGATCGCGTGGATTGAGCGTGCGGCCGTGCAGGGCGTTGTCGGAGAAGATGCGCATCGAAAAGGCAGGCGCATTGGTACGGCCGACGATGATTGCGCCGGCATGCTTCAAATTGGCGACGACCGGGCTGTCTTCCTGTGCGATCAGGTCCTTGAGCGGGACGACGCCGTTGTCGGTGGGCAGACCGGCCTGGTCGACGTTGATCTTGGTGGTGACCGGCACGCCGTGCAGCGGCGGCAGGGCATGGCCGCGCGCCCGGGCGGCGTCGGCGGTCTCGGCCTCGGCACGGGCCTCGTTCTCCAGCACGCGCACCACGGCATTGATGGCGGGATTGACCTTGTGCAGGCGGCCGAGGACAGAATCCACCGCCTCCCGCGCCGAAGCCTGTCCCGTCCGGATCAGGTGCGCCAGATCGGTCGCGTCGTACTGCCAAAGCTCCATGATACCCTCGCTCAACGCTGCGTCGTTTCGGATGCGAAGAAGATCATGTTGCCGTCCAGGTCGGCAATGGCGAAGTCGCGCAGCCCGTAATCCTGGTCCTTCGGCGCATTGAGAATCTTCGCGCCGCGTTTCAGCAGATCGGCGTGCAGCGCATCGACCTCGTCGACGTGGATGCTGACCGCGCCATGGCCGGGCGGCCGCGGGGCCTGGGCCGTCGCGATCAGGTGCAGCGACACTTCACCCGAGCACAGGCCGACATAGGAGGTTGGCGTGCCGTACTCGAAGGCGACCTCGAAACCGATGCAGTCGCGGTAGTAGGCGAGGCTCGTCGCCGCGTCCTTGACGGTGAAGATCGTGGTGCTGCCGCGCATCATTTCGCTTGCCCCTTTGTCACGTGCTTCTGGAAGGCAAGGAGAGCGCTGGACGGGAGCCTGTCCCGGCGGCGCACGAAGACGGTCTGGACGCGCGCTTCGGCGGGCCGGAGACGGTGCGCGCGGACCTGGCCGCCGCGCCAGGCGGGGCCGATCAGGGCATGGGGCATCAGCGTGATGCCAAGTCCCGCGGCCACGGCGCCCAGGATCGTCTCCAGCGTGCCGAACTCCAGTCGTCGCAGGCCGACGACTCCGCGCCGCGCCAGCAGCTCCTCCAGCCGTTGGCGATAGGAGCAGCCGGCCCGCAGGATGACGAGGCGCAGGTCGGGCCGCTGAAGCACCGCTGTCAGCGTCGCCTCGGCGGGCGCGCTCAGCAGGGCCAGTTCCTCGCTGAAGGCCGGCGCCGAGACGAGCTGCGGATGCACGACCGGTCCGCAGACGAAGGCGCCCTCCAGGTCGCGATCCAGCACTCGCTCGACCATTTCCGCCGTCGTCCCGGTCCGCAGCACGAAGTCGACGCCGGGATGGGCCTGAACATAGGACGCGAGCAGGGGCGAAAGGCGGAGGGCGGCCGTCGTCTCCAGCGAGCCGACCGTGAGCGTGCCGCGCGGCGCCCCGTCGTCGCGCGCCACCCGACCGGCTTCGTCGAGCAGCGCGTCGACTCGCGTGGCATAGGGCCTCAGGCGCTCCCCGGCCGGCGTCAGACGCACCCCGGCGCGGCTGCGCTCGAAGAGGGTGACGCCCAGCGCTTCCTCGAGGCGTCGTACGCGCTGGGTGACATTCGACTGGACGGTGTTCAGTTCGCGTGCGGCGCGGCCCATGCCGCCCAGGCGGGCGACCGTTTCGAAGGTGGCGAGATCCCTGGCATCCATTCCATCAGAATATCAGATGAGAACGATTAGTATAAATCGCTGATTGGAATGCCTGAGCCTGGCCTAGACTGTCGGAGCAACAAGGAGAACAGCCATGCAATGGCACGACCGACGTCTTCTCGATCTGTTCGCGATCGACCACCCCATCCTGCAGGCCCCGATGGCGGGCGTGACGTCGCCGCAGATGGCGATCGCCACTTCGGAAGCCGGCGCGCTGGGGTCCATCGCCGGGGCCATGCTGACCCTCGATGGCCTGCGGCAGGAATTCCAGATGGTGAAGCAGGGTACGTCCCGGCCGTTCAACGTGAACTTCTTCGTGCACAAGCCGCCGGCGCCAGACGCGGCGCGCGACGCGGTCTGGCGGAAGAAGCTGGCCGGCTACTATGGCGAACTCGGCGTTGCACCCGATGCGAAAGGACCGTCACGCGCCGCCTTCGACGCATCGGCCTGCGAGCTGGTGCTCGAGTTCAACCCCAAAGTGGCCAGCTTTCACTTCGGCCTGCCCGACAAGTCTCTGATGCGGCGGCTGAAGGCGGCCGGCATCCTGGTCATCGCCTCGGCGACGACGGTCGAAGAGGCGCGATGGCTGGAGGCAGAGGGTGTCGACGCGGTGATCGCGCAGGGCGCCGAGGCCGGCGGCCATCGCGGCATGTTCCTGAGCGATGACATCACGCGTCAGCCCGGCACGATGGCGCTGGTGCCGCAGGTCGTGGACGCGGTGACGGTGCCAGTGATTGCCGCCGGCGGCATCGGCGACGGGCGCGGCATCGCGGCGGCGCTGGCGCTGGGCGCGGCCGGCGCCCAGATCGGCACAGCGTTCATGCTGACGCCGGAGGCCAGGACGGGGGCTTTGCACCGCGACGCACTCAAGAAGGCCAGCGACGGCAGCACGACCCTCACGAACGTCTTCACCGGACGCCCCGCGCGCGGCATCGTGAATCGCATCGTGCGCGAACTCGGTCCCATGAGCCTGGACGCACCGTCCTTCCCCTTGGCTGCCGAGGCGACCCAGCCGCTGCGCGGGCCGGCGGAAGCGAAAGGGTCGACCGACTTCACGCCGCTGTGGAGCGGACAGGCGCCGACTCTGGCGCGTGAGATGCCGGCCGGCGACTTGGTGACGACGATGGTGCGGGAGACCGAGGCCGTCCTCAGTCGCGGGCGCGGATGACCGCTTCGAGAAGTTGATCTACGAAGCCGCGCGTGATCGGGGCGTGGCCCATCAGCAGGCGATAAAAGAGCGGTCCGAAGATCAGGTCGAGGGCGAGGTCCATGTCGTCGGGTTTGGCGATCGACCGGTCGGCGACACAGCGCTCCATCAGGGTGCGCGTCGCGTCGCGATTGCGCGCGATGAATTCGTTGCGGAAGGCCTTGGCGAGTTCGGTCTCGGATTGGGCCGCCGCCACCATGGCCGCGACACTGCGGCCCGCAGGCGCCGCGAACGCGTCGGCCAGCGCATGGAGTTGCTCGCGCAAAGCCGCGAGCGCGTTTCCCTGGGATCGGACGGCCTCTGCGGCGCCGGTCGATTCAAGGAATGCCGCCATCGCGACCGCGGGCGCGTTGGGCCAGTAGCGATAGATCGTCGGCCGGCTGACACCCGCCTTCTGGGCAATCGCCTCGATGGTGACGGCTGTCAGCCCACCGCGTCCCAGCAGATCGCGCGCCGCGGCGAGGATCGCCGCACGGGTGCGTGGGTCGCGAGGACGGCCGAGTGCCGGTCGCGCGGAGGAGGGTTGACGGGGCATCTATTTACGTTACGATACGTAACGTAATATAACACAGGTGATGCCATGACCGCAAAGAGCGCGCCGTCGAGCCAGACCGTGCGGGCCCACATGACGGTGCACGACACAAAGGCCGCCATCGACTTCTACGCAAAGGCGTTCGGCGCCATGGAACTGTTCCGGCTGGTCGAACCGGCGGGCCGGGTCGGGCATGCGGAGATCCGCATCGGCGACACGGTGCTGATGATGAACGACGAATATCCCGACTTTGGCGCGCGGAGCCCGGGCGCCATCGGCGGGTCTCCCGTGGCCTTCCACATCGCGGTGCCCGACGCCGACAAGGCTGTCGAGAGGGCTGTGGCGGCCGGGGCCACCCTGGTGCGGCCGGTGCAGGACCAGTTCTACGGAGACCGTTCCGGCATGGTCGCCTGTCCCTTCGGCTATCGCTGGTTCCTCGCCGCACCGAAGGAAGTCGTGAGCGCGGAGGAGATGCAGAAGCGCTGGACGAAGATGCTGGAGGGCGGCCAAGGCTAGGCCGCGACGCTCTCCTCGATCCAGGCGGCATAGGCCGGGGCGACGTGCATCATCGGGAAGGCGTGGATCGCCGGCACCTCGTAGGGATGCAGGTCGAGAATCGCCCGCTCGACGGCGGCGTAGTGCTCGTCGAGGGTCTTGAAGAGGATGCGGTATTCCTTGCCGGTCTCGATCGCGCCCTTCCAACTGTAGACGCTCTCGATCCGAGAGATCTGCGCACAGGCGGCAAGCTTCGCTTCGACGATCGCCCGCGCGAGCGCCCGGGCCTCCTTGCGGCTGGCGACGGTCGTGACGACGGCAATGGCTGTCATGGCGATATCTTCCGGTCTCGGCGGTACGCTCGTTGAGGGGGCTGACGTAAACTGAGATCGGCACTGGGTAGACCATTTTCCGCTCGGTCGGAAAGAGTGAAGCAGGATGCAGACGGAAAAATCCACGGCGAGTGCAGCGGAACTGGAACTGTTCGAGTCAGCCCTGGCCGAGGCACAGCGGGGCTTCGACGAGAAAGGGATTCCCAT
>CAZPOS010000086.1:433-3773 GCA_964588065.1 uncultured Reyranella sp. | reverse complement strand
GGGACGTGTCGTCGGCCGCGGCCACAACAAGCGGGTCCAGGAGGGCGATGCCATCGCCCATGGCGAGATGGATTGCCTGCGCCAGGCCGGGCGCCGCCGCAGTTACCGCAATACGACGCTCTTCACCACGCTCAGCCCCTGCATGATGTGCTCGGGGACCATCGTGCAGTTCAAGATCCCCCGGGTGGTGATCGGCGAGAACCAGACCTTCGGCGGCAACGAGGAATTCCTGCGCTCCCATGGCGTCGAAGTCGTCGTGCTCAACGACCTGCGCTGCATCGGCCTGATGAAGCGCTTCCAGGACGAGTATCCCGACGTCTGGGCCGAGGATATCGGCGAGGACGGCTGAGCGGTATCAGCGTTCGGTGAGGGCGAGCCTGGCCCCCAGCAGAACGAAGGCGCCGGCGAAGGTGCGGCGCATCCACGTCATGACGGACGGCCGCGAAATCACATGGTCGCGCATCGCGGCGGCGAACAGGCCGTACGCCGCGAAGACCACGAAGGTCATCAGCATGAAGACGGCGCTCAGCATCAGCATGTGGGGCAACGGCTGAGCCTCGTCCGTGCTGATGAACTGCGGCAGGAACGCCAGAAAGAAGATCGAGAGCTTCGGATTGAGAAGGTTGATCAGGATGGCTTCGATCGTCACCTGCACGAAGCTCCGTGCATCGCTCTGGCGGCCGACGCTCAGTGCGCCGCGCTCGCGCAGCGTATTCCAGGCCATGTAGAGAAGATAGGCGACGCCCAGATACTTGACGGTTTCGAAGGCCAGCGCGCTGGCGTGCAGCAGGGCGGCCAGGCCCAGGATCGCCGCTGCCAGGTGGGGAACGCAGCCGAGCGTGCAGCCGAAAGCCGCGACGACACTGGCGCGCGAGCCCCGTGAGAGTCCGGCCGCCAGCGTGTAGAGCGCGCCGGTGCCGGGCGAGGCGACGATAATGAAGGACGTGACCAGGAATTCGAGGCTCACGGAACGACCTCCTCAGAAAAGCGAGAAGTACTCGCGCTGCTCCCAGTCGCTGACCTCGAGCTCGAACCGGTCGATCTCGGCCTGCTTGAGGCGCAGATAATAGTCGACGAAGAAGTCGCCCAGTCCCGCCCTCAGGACCTTGTTCTCCGCCAGCGCGGACAGCGCTTCGCGGAGCGACCGCGGCAAGAGGGCCGCCTGGGTCTCGTAAGGCTTGTCGGCCGACGGGCCGGGATCGAGATTCCGGTCCAGCCCATCGAGCCCGCAGACGATCTGGCTCGCCATGTACAGGTAGGGATTGGCGGCGGGCTCGCCGACGCGGTTTTCCAGATGGGTCGCGGGATCGCCCGGTCCGCCCAGCACCCGCACCATGACGCCGCGATTGTCGCGGCCCCAGATGGCGCGGTCGGGCGCCAGCGAGAAGGGGCGGTAGCGCTTGTAGCCGTTGAGCGTCGGCGTGCTGAAGGCGGCGGCGGCGCGGGCATGTTCCAGCAGGCCGGCCATGTAATGGCGGCCGGTCGTCGACAAAGGCTCCGTGCCATCGGCAAAGGCGTTGGCGTGCGTTTTCCGGTCGGTCAGCGACTGATGCAAGTGCCAGCCACTCGACATCACGTTGGCGAGCTTCGGCCGGCACATGAACGAGGCGTGGAAGCCGTTGCGCTGGGCGATCTGCTTGGCGGCGCTGCGGAACAGCACCATCGTGTCGGCCGGATCGAGGCCGGTGCCGGTACGGAAGGTAAACTCGACCTGGCTGGGGCCGAACTCGACTTCGATCGTGCGCAGCGGCAGGCCGAGATCGACGAGGTTGGTGCGCAGGATCTCCAGGATCGGATCCATCTCGTCGTAACGCTGTTCGGTCAGGTACTGATAGCCCTGGTTCAGCAGAGACACATCGGGCGGCTCGCCCGGCTGCCCGGCATCGCCTGTCCCGAGCCGGGCCTTCTCCAGCTTGAACAGATGGAACTCGACTTCGAGGCCGGCGACGAAATCGTAGCCACGGTCCGCCAGCGTCGACAGAGTCCGACGCAGGACCTGGCGTGTGCAGAGCGGCACTGGCCGGCCATCTGCGAAGTAGATGTCGCACAGCATCCAGCCGGAATGCGGCGCCCACGGCAGGGCCCGGAAGGTCGTGGGATCGGGCAGCATGACCACGTCGGCCGCGCCCTCCAGCTCCTTCATGCCGAAGCCGCCGCCCGGCTGCCAGACCGGGAACACCGTGCGATGTGACGTGTCCTTCAGCAGCATCGTCGTGGTGAATCCAACGCCGTTCTTCAACGCCGCATCGACTTCCGAGGCCATCAGCGTCTTGCCGCGCAGGACGCCATGCTGGTCGGCGAAGGCCAGCCGCACGACAGACATCTCGCCGGCCTTCATACGGCGCTCGGCCTCGCGCGTGGCGGCCTTGCGGTCTTCGGTCCAGAGGCCCGCGCGTTCGACCAGGCTCATGATCTCACGCAACCAGCGGCGGGACGGTGTCGGCCGCCCAGCTCGAGGCGCGGCGGCGGCGCACGTCGACATCCTTCCAGTAGGATTCCCAGCCCTCGGTCGGCCCCATGCCGTCGATCGCCACGGGGCCACGGATCGCCGCGGCACGTTGCGGGTCGAGCCACATGATCGGCCGCTCGCCATTGCCGACCTGGCCGATCGCCGACAGCAGCATGCGGCGGTAGGCGACGATCGCCTTGTCGCTCGTCCCGAGATGCTCACGGGTACGGTCCTGGATGCGACCCTGGCTCTCGACCGCCCACTGGTCGTGCACGTTGATGTCGAAGCCCATGCCGGTGAAGGTCTGGCTCTTCTGTTCCGTGACGCTGTAGCCGTAATCATTGTGGCGGCCGATCAAAGGCCGGTAGTCGGGAAGCTGGTAGAGCTTCAGCCGCTGCTCGCGCATGGCGGCATGGTCGACCGGCTTCCCGAAGCTGGTGAAGATCGCGTACCAGTAGCAGCTCGTATCGTCGACCGGCACGTGCCACTGCGTGATCGTCATCTCCGAACTCATCGGGATCACGAAGGCGTAGGGGAAGACGAGGTTGGTCACCCGCACATGCGTGTGCTTCTCGTTGAGCTTGCGCAGCGCGAACAGGCGCAGCCCGTAGTCGGTCGCCTCGACGTCCAACTTCGGCCGCGGGAATTCGCGCAGCAGCCTGGTCATTGGGATGTCGGAATCGGAGGAGGCGGAGCGGAACTGCTTGCCGTAGGCCGCCCCCGTATCCTCGTCCTCGTAGAAGCGGTGCAGGTAGGAGGCGTGGGCTGGATCGATGCCGACCTCCAGCGCCTGCAGCCAGTTGCACTCGATCAGACCCTTGAAGGCGAAGGCATGCGTGCCGGGCGCCAGGAAACAGTCGAAGTCGGGGAAGGCGGGTGCTTCGCCCTCAC
>CAZPOS010000086.1:0-423 GCA_964588065.1 uncultured Reyranella sp. | reverse complement strand
CCTCACCGAGATAAGCGAAGATGATTCCGTTCTTCACCACGACGGGATAGCTGCGCTGGCGCACCCTCTGGCAGAGCACGCTGCCCTCCGGCTCGGCAGGTGTCTCCAGGCACTTGCCGTCGACGTCGAACAGCCAACCGTGGAACAGGCAGCGCAGGCGGCCATCTTCAAGGCGGCCGAAGGCGAGGTCGGCGCCGCGATGCGGGCAGTCGCGGTCTAGCAGGCCGTGGCGGCCGTGCTCGTTTCGGAACAGCACGAAATCCTGGCCCAGCACGCGCACCGCCTTGGCCGGTCGCTCGGCGGGCAGTTCGTCGGCGAGGGCCACCGGATGCCAGTAATGGCGCATCAGGGCGCCGCACTTGGTGCCCGGACCGACCCGGGTCATCAGCTCGTTCTGCTCGGGGCTCATCATGGGGCGAGAGT
>CAZPOS010000085.1:0-19814 GCA_964588065.1 uncultured Reyranella sp. | reverse complement strand
GCGCACGATCATCTCAAACTCGGCCTTGTTGTAGGCAACGCCGCCGCCGGTACCGCCCAGGGTGAAACTGGGGCGAATGATCGAGGGCAACCCGGTGCGTTCCAGCACTGCATAAGCCTCGTCCAGCGTGTGGGCGACGCCGGAGCGGGCTGATTCCAGCCCGATCTTGTCCATCGCTTCACGGAAGCGCTGACGATCTTCGGCCTTGTCGATGGCATCGGCGTCGGCGCCGATCATCTTGACGCCATACTTCTCCAGCGTGCCGTCGTTGAACAGCGCCAGCGCGCAGTTGAGCGCGGTCTGCCCGCCCATCGTCGGCAGCAGCGCGTCAGGGCGCTCCTTCTCGATGATGCGGGTGACGATCTCGGGCGTGATCGGCTCTACGTAGGTCGCGTCGGCCATGTCCGGGTCGGTCATGATCGTTGCCGGGTTCGAATTGACGAGGACCACGCGGTAGCCCTCCTCGCGCAGTGCCTTGATCGCCTGCGTGCCCGAATAATCGAACTCGCAAGCCTGACCGATGATGATCGGCCCGGCGCCAATGACGAGGATCGAGGAGATGTCAGTGCGTTTGGGCATTTCTAGAATTCCAAGCCGGTCGTAATTTTAAAGAATTTCTTAATCAGATCTACAAGCAATGACCCCACGACAGCTTTACCCGTAGTTTCCAGTGCATTTTCAGCATCCTCAATGGCCATTACTATTCCAACCTTGATCTGAACTATTTTTAACTCAGCGGCAGACCAGAGAACCTTCGCTGCGCGTAAGCCAGTAAGCAGTCGGTCTCGTTCTTCTGCCGTTGATCCAAAATCATTCGTTTCAACTGCCAGTCGAATTAGTCCATCAATCTTCTGAGCAATTTCTTGATATCCCTCTTGATTGTGATTCAAGGGGACAATTCTATCTGCTGCAGGAGCTGAACGAATAAAGGCCTCTACTGAAATCAGATCAGGGATTTGCTCCTCGATCATGCGAGTTCCCTGTGCGGAAATTTGAAAGTGCCAACCTTCATACCCGGCCAAGACCTTTGAAACATCCTCAAAAAAGGAATGCTCCCATTCACCGGCCATTTGAGAAATCCACACTGGCTTGTATTCTAAGCCAAATTTTTCAATAAGTTCGCCTGCCGTATGATATTCCTCACCCGTCCGCTCCGTCTGCAGATAGAGGGCTGCTAAGAACCGTTCAGCAAACTCAGAATATCGCGCCATGATTTATACCAACATCCCCACGAACTTCTCGAACAGGTAGAAGCTGTCCTGCGGACCGGGGCTGGCTTCCGGGTGGTACTGCACGCCGAACGCACGCTTGCCCTTGATCGCGATGCCGCAGTTGCTGCCGTCGAACAGCGAGACGTGGGTTTCCTCGATCGTGTCGGGCAGCGTCGTGTTGTCGACTGCAAAGCCGTGGTTCATCGAAGTGATCTCGACCACGTTGTCGGACAGGCGCTTGACCGGGTGGTTCGCCCCGCGATGGCCCTGGAACATCTTGGCCGTTGACGCGCCGGCGGCAAGACCGAGCATCTGGTGGCCAAGGCAGATGCCGAACACCGGAACGTCACGCTCCAGCAAGCCCGCGATCACCGGGACGGCATAGATGCCGGTCGCCGCCGGATCGCCCGGACCGTTCGACAGGAACACGCCTGCCGGTTGCAGCGCCAGCACCGCGTCGAGCGGAGTTTCCGCCGGAACCACGGTCACCCGCGCGCCGGCCTTAACCAGATTGCGGAAGATGTTGTCCTTGGCGCCGTAATCGATCGCCACGACATGCGGGCGCTCGTCGCGCGGGCTGCGGCCGTAACCGCTGCCCAGCGTCCAAGTGGAGCCCTCCCAGCCCTGCTCTGCCTGCCGGCTGACCAGCTTGGCGAGGTCCATGTCGACCAGCCCCGGCCAGTCCTGCGCGCGCTGGATCAGCGCGGGGACGTCGAATTTGCCCGCAGGGTCATGCGCGATCACCGCTTTGGGCGCACCCGACAGGCGAATGCTGCGGGTCAGCGCGCGGGTATCCACCCCCGACAAGCCGATCTTGCCCTTCGCCGCCAGCCAGTCTCCGAATTCGCCGCGTGAGCGGAAGTTCGATGCCAGCGTCACATCCTCGCGCACAACGCAGCCGACCGCGCCATCGACCTGCGATTCAAGATCCTCGTCGTTGACGCCGACATTGCCGATGTGCGGAAAGGTGAAGGTTACGATTTGCGCCGCGTAGGACGGATCGGTCATCACTTCCTGATAGCCGGTCATGGAGGTGTTGAAGCAGACCTCGCCCACAGCCTCGCCCACGGCACCGAATCCTCGGCCCCAAATGACGTGACCACTGGCCAGTACGAGAACGCCCGTAGCGCCCTCGGGTTGGGGAGCCGGTTTGGGCGCGTGCGAAGTTGCGGCGTCGGCCATGTGGGGTCGCTCCGTTTTTGCGGCAATCAGACGTTGGTGCTAAGGCTCAGCCGCTAGAGAGGCTTACGGTATGCGTCAAGGCGAGGAGGTGGAAAATACCACCGACCCGGCCTAGTTATGCGCCTGCACTTACCGCGACATACCGTAAAACCACAGGAAGTCAGAATTACATGATACGCGATTCGATCAAGGCTGCGCAGATTTCGGCGATGAAATCCGGCGACAAACCGCGCGTTGCCGCGCTTCGGCTGATGCTCGCCAAGCTGAAGGACCGCGATATCGAGCTGCGCACCGCCGCCCAGTTGCCCGATGACGACGCGATGGTCGTCGAAGTGCTGCAGAAGATGGCGAAGCAGCGCCGCGAATCGATTCAGCTGTTCGAGGAAGGCGGCCGACCGGAACGCGCCGCCGAGGAACGCGCCGAGATGGCGGTGATCGAGGAGTTCCTCCCCACCCAGATGAGCGAGGCGGAAACCACCGCCGCGATCGAGGCGATCAAGGCAGAAACGGGCGCCGCCGGCATGAAGGACATGGGCAAGGTCATGGCCGAACTGAAATCGCGCCACGGCAGCCAGCTCGATATGAGCAAGGCCAGCGGGCTGGTGAAGGCGGCGCTCTCGTAGTGCGAGACTGAGACTTTTGTATGGGTGCGCCAATCGCATCCGCGATTGGCTTGCGGCACCAGCCCGCTCCCCCACCCGGCCTCCCATTCAGGGTACTCTCGTGGGAGGCCGGGTGGGGGAGCGGGCTGGCGCCGCAAGGTCCTGACGGATGTCAGGGCCGCACCGAACAAAGACTCGCGCGTCCAGCGCAGACCCAACAATCATATCCCGCTCGCGTTTATGCCGGATCGCAGGCAAAATAGCGGTCTGCGATGAGTCTGAGCCCCGCCTTTCTGGATGAACTGCGCATGCGCGTCACGCTGTCCGGCGTGATTGGCAGAACCGTGCGCCTCACCCGCGCGGGCCGCGAGTTCAAGGCGTGCTGCCCGTTTCACAACGAAAAATCGCCCAGCTTCACGGTCAACGACGAGAAGGGTTTCTATCACTGCTTCGGCTGCGGAGCGCATGGCGACGCGATTCGCTGGCTGACCGACCAGCGCGGGCTGACTTTCATGGATGCGGTGAAGGAGCTCGCGGTCGAAGCCGGGATGGAGGTTCCCGCCCCCGATCCCCGCGCGGCACAAGCGGCGGAGAAGCGCGATACCCTGCATGACGTCATGGCGGCGGCACAAGCCTGGTTCGTCGATCGCCTGGCTTCGCCCGAGGGCGATTCGGCGCGCGCCTATCTCGCCACGCGCGGGTTCGACGCTCACACCGTGAACCGGTTCGGCTTCGGCTATGCGCCGGAAGGACGGCAGTCGCTGAAGGCCGCTCTATCGCGATTTCCCGAGCCCATGCTGATCGAGGCCGGGCTGCGGATCGCGGTGGATGACCGCGATCCCTATGACCGGTTCCGGGGACGCCTGATGCTGCCGATCGAGGATGCGCGCGGCCGCGTGATTGCCTTTGGCGGACGCATTCTGGCCAAGGACAAGACCGATGCCCCCAAATACCTGAATTCGCCGGACACGCCGTTGTTCGACAAGGGGCGCACCCTGTACAACCTGCACCGCGCCGCGCCCGCTGCGCGCCAGTCCGGCCGAATGGTCGTGGTCGAAGGCTACATGGACGCCATCGCGTTGGCTGCTGCCGGCATCGGGGAGTGCGTCGCGCCGCTCGGCACCGCATTGACCGAGACCCAGATCGAACTGCTCTGGCGGCAGGTCGATACGCCTGTGCTGTGCTTCGATGGAGACGCTGCCGGCCAGCGCGCGGCGATGCGGGCGGTTTCGCGTGTGCTCCCGCTGCTTCGTCCGGCCCGCAGCTTGCGGATAGTGCGCCTGCCCGGCGGCATGGATCCCGACGATCTGATCAAGGCGCGGGGCGTCAAGGCGCTGGAAAGCCTGATGAACGAGGCCAAAGGTCTGGTCGATGTGTTATGGGAAGCCGAGCATGCAGCCATCCCGCTCAACACACCGGAGGACAAGGCCGGGCTGAAGGCGCGCCTGCTTTCAAATGTCGATACGATCGCGGATCCCGATATCAAGGGTCTCTATCGCCGCGAACTGCTGGAACGTTACTCGGCCTTTGCTTTTCCGCCGCGCGAGGATCGCTGGCAACAGAAAGGCGAACGCTGGCGTGGCAAAAATGGCGCAAAAAATGCCACCCCGCCAATCAATCGTGAGAATATCGGACGGTTGCGGCATGCTTCCCAAGGTGGCGCGCGCGATGGTTTGTCCGCCGCGATCCTGGCCGGGCTGGTCCAATGGCCGGCGCAGATCGCGCGCCATGCAGAGGCTCTGGCTCAGACGACGGGGCTGGACCCCCGCTTTGCCGCACTGGTTGCGGCATGCGATACGGGCAAGCCGCTTGAAACCGCTGATATCCCAACCATATTGTCCAGACACGGACTGGAAATTCCTGATCTTGCGGAGTATTCGGGCCTGCGTTTCGGCTTTCTGAACCCCGAAGCGCCGCTGGAACAGGCGGCGGCGGAACTGGCTCAGGCAATCGAATTGCTGGTCGAACGCCCGGTTCTGGACGCGGCATTGGCACAGGCAACAGCGCGGTTCGAAAGCGAGTTATCCGACGACGCTTTCACCGAACAGCAGCGATTGCTGAAGAGAAAGCTGGAATTCGACAGTCGGCTAAGGCAAATGGCAACGAGACAGGCGGCTGTGTCCCAGTAAAATAAGGGTAGTCCTTATCGAGCATGGACATGGGCAGCACGATTTACGGCGGTAGAATGACCAAGAACGAAGATATCAGCGCTGACAAGAACGATGGCAACGACGCGCCGCTGATCGACCTCAACGAGGGCGCGATCAAGAAGCTGATTGCGCGTGCCAAGCGTCGCGGCGTGATCACCTATGACGAGCTGAACGAGGCCCTGCCGCAGGACCAGATGAACTCCGAGCAGATCGAGGACATCATGGCCGCGATCTCGGAAATGGGCGTCAACATCGTCGAGAACGATGAAGAAGGCGCCGCCGACGATGACAACGACCAGGACGAGGCCGAGGTCGACGAGGTCTCGCCGCGCCCCGTTGCCGAGACCAAGAAAAAGGAAACCATCGAGCGTACCGACGATCCGGTACGGATGTATCTGCGCGAGATGGGCGCTGTCGAACTGCTCAGCCGCGAGGGCGAAATCGCCATAGCCAAGCGGATCGAAGCCGGTCGCGACATGATGATTCTCGGGCTTTGCGAAAGCCCGATCACGTTCCACGCCATCATCCTGTGGTCCGAAGCGCTCAACAATGGTGAAATGCAGCTTCGCGAGATTCTCGATCTCGACGCTATGCTCTCTAAGGAACCGGCGCCCGAAAGCATGTCCGACGAGGACAGCGACGACGATGGTGAGATCAGCGAAAAGACCGCCGGCCCGTCCTACAAGGAAGAGGAAGACGTCGAGGAAGAACCCGCCGCGTCGGATGACGAGGACGAGGACGGGGTAGAACGTCGTGTGCCGCGCCCGACCGAGGACGATGAGGAAGACAACACCCTCAGCCTCGCGCAGATGGAAGCGGCGCTGAAGCCCGAAGCGCTAGAAAAGTTTGCAACGATCACCGAGCTTTTCCAGCTGTTCGAGAAACTTCAGTCCGAGCGACTGGAAGCGCTGGGCATAGGCATAGATTTTTCGGCGGCAAAGGAAGCTCAGTATAACCAGCTGCGCGAAGACCTGACCGCACAGGTCGAATCGGTCCAGTTCCACGCGACGAAGATCGAATTCCTCGTCGACAATCTCTACGCCTTCAACCGTCGCCTGACCGCGCTGGGCGGCCAGATGCTGCGTCTTGCCGAACGCCACAAGGTGAAGCGCACCGATTTCCTCGACCAATATGTCGGTCGCGAGCTGGACGACACCTGGCTCGTGGAAATGGCGAAGAAGGACAAGAAGTGGGCCGCGTTCAACGATAACGAAGCAGACGCTGTCGAGCGCATCCGCGCCGAAGTATCGGATATCGCCGCTGCCACCGGCATGGCGCTCCCCGAGTTCCGTCGCATCGTCAACATGGTCCAGAAGGGTGAGCGCGAGGCGCGCATCGCCAAGAAGGAAATGGTCGAGGCGAACCTGCGGCTCGTGATCTCGATCGCCAAGAAGTACACCAACCGCGGCCTGCAATTCCTTGATCTCATTCAGGAAGGCAACATCGGCCTGATGAAAGCGGTCGACAAGTTCGAGTACCGCCGCGGCTACAAGTTCAGCACCTATGCCACCTGGTGGATCCGGCAGGCGATCACCCGCTCGATCGCCGACCAGGCCCGCACCATCCGCATTCCGGTGCACATGATCGAGACCATCAACAAGCTGGTCCGCACCAGCCGCCAGATGCTGCACGAGATCGGCCGCGAGCCGCAGCCCGAGGAGCTGGCGGAGAAGCTCGGCATGCCGCTCGAGAAGGTGCGCAAGGTGCTGAAGATCGCCAAAGAGCCGATCTCGCTCGAAACGCCGATCGGCGACGAGGAAGATTCCCATCTCGGCGACTTCATCGAGGACAAGAACGCGGTCATCCCGCTCGAGGCAGCGATCCAGGGCAATCTCCGCGAGAGCACGACGCGGGTGCTGGCGACCCTGACACCGCGCGAGGAGCGCGTGCTGCGCATGCGCTTCGGCATCGGGATGAACACCGACCACACGCTGGAAGAGGTCGGCCAGCAGTTCTCGGTCACCCGCGAGCGCATCCGCCAGATCGAAGCCAAGGCGCTGCGCAAGCTCAAGCACCCGAGCCGCTCGCGCATGTTGCGCAGCTTCCTCGACGAGGGTTGAAGACTGGGGCTGAGACAGTCCGAGATCGGAGATCGAAAGCCGGGGCCTCGTCCCCGGCTTTTTCATGTCATTCGCGATCGGCGATCCGCACCAGGTTCGGGAGCAGCGCGCTCACCGTGAGGTTCAGCTGGCGAACGTCCTCGAGGACCGCCGAAAGGTTCCTCTGGACGACCGCGCAATGGCGCGAGGCTTCGTTGCGCGCATCGTCCAGTCCGGGATCGATCGCATGGGCATGGCCCAGAACGCGCCCGCATTCCTCGAGCACGTCGAGCAGCGCCGTCGGCGCCTCCGCCTTGTGTGCAGGATGTACGAAATCGCGGGTCGCGTGTTCGATCCGCTCCAACGCCGTGACAAGACCATCGACTTCCATGGGAGTCTCCTCGGCCGACAACGGGAACGCTGTGATGGCGAGGATGCTGTCATCGGAGTCACCGGCGCACAAGGCCGCCCCGTCCACCCCGAGGGTCAGCCGAACCGCAGCAGGGGGATGGCGGTTGCCGCCAGCAGGACGGCCGCGACGCGCGTGCGGGTGAAGGGCTCCTTCAGCCAGAAGACGGCGATGAGGATCGCGAAGATGGCACTGGTATCCCGCAGCGCCGCTGCCGGCGCGATCGGAGCATGGCTCCAGACCCAGAGGATCAACAGGTACGACCCCATGGCGGCGACGGCGATCGGCAGGGCGAAAGCCCAGTGGGACTTCACCTGCGCCCAGGGCGGCCCCCCATGCCGCTGCCGCCACGCCATGGCCGCTGCATTGGTGATCGACACGACGAACCCATAGGCCCAGGGCGATCCGGAGAGCCGGACGCCCTGCGCGTCGCACAGGATGTAGGCCGCGGTGCCGATTCCCGCCGCGGCGGTCCAGCCCATCGCCGCCCGGGTGATGCCCTTGCCCCGCGCGGCGTCCCAGGCCAGCACCACGAGGGCCAGGGAGATGACCATGATGCCGAGGAGCCCCGCCATCCCCAGTCGTTCGCCCGTCGCGACCGCCGCCAACGGCACCACCATCAACACCGCGAGGGAGCGCACGACGGGATAGACCAAGCCGAATCCGCCCAGCTCATAGGCGCGCAGCAGTGCCGAGACCGTGAGGACGTTCATCACGGTCGAGGCGGCGATCCAACCGAAGGACGCGAGATTGGGCAGCCCGGTGAAGACGAGCGCCGGCACGACGAGCACCGCACCCAGCACCATCTGGGCCGTCATCACCTGCGCGGGACTGCGGCTCGTCTTCACGGCGGCATTCCATCCGGCATGGAGGACGGCGCTCAGCAGGGCGAGCGTGACGTCGGTGAGGTCCATCAGGCGGGCCGCGGCGCGACGAGGACCACACAGTAGTGCGCCGTACGCTGCGTGGCATTGTGGTAGGTGATCGGCCGGTCGAGCACCATCGCCAGACAATCGCCCGCGCCGAGATGATAGTGCTCCTCTCCCAAGGTCAGCTGGATCTCGCCTTCGAGAACCCAAACCTGCTGGTGGGTCAGGCCCGGCCGCGCCGCCGTCTCGTAGGCCACGCGTGCGCCCGGAGGGAAAAGCACCTCGACGATCTGTATCGGCGACGGAAAGCCGTCCGGCGAGACGTTGCGACGCAGATATCCCGATTCGGGGTCACGCCATTCGACCTGATCCGCGCGTCGGGACAGGGGGCGCGGGGGAGCAGCCGATCGCTCGAAGAGGGTCGCCAGGGAGACCCCCAGCCCGACTGCCAGTTTCTCGAGGAGCACGGCGGTAGGATTGCTTTCGCCGCGCTCGATCAGGGAGATCATGGACCGGCTGACGCCGGTGGCCTCGGCCAAGGCCTCCAGTGACAGGCCCTGCCGGCTCCGCAGCTCGCGAACGCGCGCCGCAATGCGCCCGTTGATGCCGAGGTCCATGTCTTTCTCCCTTGATAGACGAAATATCCATTATATTGGATGCCGCATCAAGAACGCGCGGGCTGCGCTAGAAAGACGACAAGGATGCGAACGGGGACCGAGATGAAGGACATCGTGGATGAGTTGCGTGCCCAGTGTCGGGAGCAGCATGGGTCGACCGTGGACAATACGAGCGTTCTCGCGGGCGACATCCGCTGGCGCGCCGCGGCGGAGATCGAGGCTCTTCGGGACGCGACATGGCGACCAATCGAGACGGCACCCAAGGACGAAGGGCCCCTTCTGCTCTTCTGCCCGGGACTCGAAGGCCACGTGGCAAACGAGATCGTGGTCGGGGCCTGGAAATTCGACCCCAACCGCCGCTCCCTTGGCTATTGGGTGAGCGATGTGGGAGCCTTGGACCCGGGCTTCGCCGAGACCGGTCCCTGGATCGAATACCACGAGCTTCAGCCCCGACAGTGGGCACGCCTGCCAGGTCGGCCCTCCGCGCAGAAGTAGAAACAAAAAAGGCGGCCACGAGGGCCGCCTTTTCCGTTGTCGTTGTCAGGTTCAGGTGCGCGGCGGCAGCGGAACCTTCGCATCCGTCAGCGCCTTCACCAGCACCGGGATGCCGGCTGCATAGTCGCCGGCGTCGCACTTCGCGACGGCGGCCGGGACTTCAGCGGCCACCGAATCCCGGCGATCGAGCGTCCGCCACTTCGCGGCCAGGGCTTTGCAGTAGGCCGCGTCGTCCATCGGAGCACCCGCGACCGTCTGCGCGATCACGATCTCGACGCGGCGGTTCTGCGGCTCGCGGACGTTCGGGCCGGTCTGCACGAGCAGGCCCTGCTCGCCGCGGCCGACGACCGCGATCGCGGTGGCGGGCACGCCCTGCTGGACGAGCGCGTCCTTGACCGCATTCGCGCGACGCAGCGACAGCGCCATGTTGTAGGCCTCGGTGCCCGAGGTGTCGGTATGGCCGGTCGCGGTGATACGCGCGTTACCCTTGGTCTTGTAGGCAGCGGCAGCCTGACCGACGACGTTCGTGGCCTGCGGGTTCAGCTTGGCGCTGTCCCAATCGAAAAAGACCATGAAGCTCTGAGGCGCCGGTGGCGGCGGCGGCGGCGGCGCAGTGGCCGGCGCAGGCTCGTCACAGGCGGCGATCATGAACGTGGCGGCAAGCAGAACAAACAACTTCTTGAGCATAAGCCCCTCTCCCCTATGGCCGTTTTAGCCGCGCCCATATTGCTCGATCACCCATCGTGC
Organism: uncultured Reyranella sp.; assembly: GCA_964588065.1. Lineage (GTDB taxonomy): Bacteria > Pseudomonadota > Alphaproteobacteria > Reyranellales > Reyranellaceae > Reyranella. The sequence goes on along the minus strand of CAZPOS010000085.1, from coordinate 9,493 downwards.
GGGCAATCCCAAAAATTGCACAGAGAATGACATTTAAAACGGTGAGAGAAGGACGGCCGAGGATGGTGCACGCGACCCGCAACCACGCCTGTCTGGCGCCGTTGTCGCCGCACGAGGCCAACAAGGAGCACCCCGTGAAGCAAGTTGCCATCATCACCCTTGCCGCCTGTATGTTCGTCGCAGGCTGTGCGTCCTACACCGAGCGTGTGGTCGAACGGCCCGTGCCGGCCCGCACCGCAGAGCGGACCGTCGTCTACGACGCGACGCCGGCCCCGGCGCAGACGACTACGGTCTATACGACCCGCTAAGGCATCTATGCAGAGAGGCCGTACAGCTCGGCCACGTTATCGCGAAGGATCCGCTTGCGCAGACCGGGCTCGAGATGTCCGGTCTGCTGCTCGATCACCTCTTTGCTCCACGGCCACGTCGAGTCGCTGTGGGGAAAGTCGTTGGCCCACATCAGCTGATTGGGGCCCAGACGGTCGGCGAACTGAAAGGCGGTCCAATCGTCCTGAAAAGTCAGGGTTATGTGATCGCGGAAATACTCCGACGGCAGCCGGGCCAGTTCCTGCCCCTTCATCCAGAAGCGATGCCGCTTGTAGGCGTGATCCATTCGATACATGAAGTGCGGCGCCCAGCCGGCGTCGGCTTCGACACAGACGACGCGCAGCTGCGGATGGCGTTCGAACACGCCGCTGAAAACAAGCATCCCCATGATGTCCTGACACCCCCGAATGATCGACAGAAAGCCGTTGATCTTCGGTCCGCGCGGTTTCGACAGCGAATTGTCCCCAGACGTCGTGAGGATATGCCACGACAAGGGCAGCCCGAGCGCGACGGCTGCTTCCCAGAAGGGATCGTAGATCGGGTCGTCGTAATCCTTCTCAGCCGGGTTGCCGGGCATCATCACGCCCCGAAAACCCATTGCCTTGATGCGCTGGAGATCGTCGATTCCCTCCTTCACCGAGCGCATGGCCGTTTGCCCCATGCCGACCAGCCGCCCGGGCGCGTGGGCACAATAGGTTTGGAGCCAGCGATTGTAGGCGTCGAAACAGGCCTTCTTGAAATCGAAATCAGGGTGATTGCAGATCAGCATGCCCACCGTGGGATAGATGATCTCCGCTGCCACGCCATCGCGGTCCTGGTCCTGCAGGCGGGTGGCGGGGTCCCAGCCGCTGCGGTGCAGGTCCTCGAAGCGGGCGCCGCCGATGCGGATGTCCTTCGGCGCGACGCCGGCGGCCGCAATCAGCCCCATCGGCACGGGCGTCTTCATGCCATCGACGAGGTAGATGTCGCCCATCGTGTCGTGCCGGACGACGTGCGGCGCCCGATCGCGGAAAGCGGGGTCGATATGATCCCGGTAGCAGCCGGGCGGCTCGGTAATGTGGGAGTCTGCAGAAATCGGGCGCCAGTCCATTCGTTCCTCCGTTTTCTTTGCCCCAGCCTAGGCAGAGGTGGAAACACGCGGCAAGTCGCGGAACGAGGTAGGTTTCGGCCGGCGGCAGCGGTTGAACCGCTTCGAAGCGTGTGGCATACCCCCGCCGCGCGCTGCCGTAGCTCAGTGGTAGAGCACCCCCTTGGTAAGGGGGAGGTCGACAGTTCAATCCTGTCCGGCAGCACCAGCGCACCATTGAAAACATTGGGTTTTTCGCTTCGAGAGCACCCGGCCAGGGCGGCTGCTCTCGACAGCGCGCGACACGATTCGACAGAACACGTCAGCAACTGCCGGGGAAGCCTGGGGAAGAGTTCGCGGGACGTTCAGGAGCCCGTGTCCTACCCTATTGCCATGCCCCGACCGAAGCGCCGATGGAACAGCCACCAGATGCGGCTGCGCGAGCTGCCCCACTTCGCCCGCATGCGCCGCGCGGAGCCGTTCCGCGAGGCCGACAAGGCCGAATGGCACGCCGCGGCCGATCGCATCGCCGGTCCGGGTGGCTGGTACTCAGTCGCCGGCACGCATGCCGACTGGGAATGCCGGCTGATCCATTTTGCCACCGCGGCCGAGGCCGAGGCGATGCAGCGCTGGATTGCGGCGTCCGGCATCGAGACCAGGCCCGCGCCGGGCACCTACCAGAGCCGCCAGCTGACGGTCGCCGGCGAGCCACCTAAGCCGAACTGACGGCCGCGCCCGGGATCGATAGGATCCACTCATGAGCGACAGCCAGATTCGCGAGATCCAGAACATCCTGACCGAGGTCGACGAGATCCTGCGGGAGCGCCTGAAGGCGGCCGGGCTCGACATCGGGCACGTCCTGCTGGCGGTCATGCCCGACGGCGCCGGGGTGGTGCGCAGCAACGTCGGCCTGGCCCAGCTGGGCGACATGGCCGAGCTGCTGGCGGAGGTCGCCGACGGCAGCGCCATTCAGCGACCGGAAAACGAACCGCTGAACTGAGCTACCTGGCCAGCCGCCGGCCTTCGTCCGTGAGGCACACGGAATGCGGCGGGCTCCCCTCGGCCGTCATCCATCCCTTCTCGATCGCCAGCGCCAGGGCCGCGTCGAGCGTCGCCAGGGCGGTATCGGGATGCCGCAGGCCGAGCTCGCCGACCATGATCCAGCGCATTGGCCGGCCGTCGGTCAGGGCGTAGAGATCGTCCCGCAGCCTGCGGGCGAGGCCGAGGGGCGGCTTGCGTGTGGGCATGGCGCCAGCAACGGGACCGCCCTTGTTAAGTTTCTCGCCCGGACCGGAGGCGGGTCGTCGCCCGACAGCGCGCGCCCCGGGCTACTTGCCCTCTTCGGCGTCGAGCGCCTGCTCGACCAGCATCCGGATCGCAGCCGACCGGTTCGGCATGGCCGGATGCTTCCGCCGCCACTCGTCGACACGCTTCGTCCACCGCTCTGTCGCAACGATCTGGATGCGCTCGGTCGCGCTCTCTTCCTCCAGCTTTGGCGGCACCGGCTTCCTCGCCTCGGTCGACTTCCCTTCCGTTCGCATTAGCAGCCCCTTGCACACTATACTATGCTGTGTAAAATACACATGATCGCATAATACATACGACGCGGGAAGCCCGGAACGGGGCCCGACACGAAAGGCGATGGGCATGACCGAGCAACCGACCACTTCCGCACCCGCGCTCACCGTGCTCGAGGCTGCCCGGGATCTGCTCGCACGCGACGGCGGCTGGACGCAGCGCGCCTGCGCGCGTGACGTCGACGGCCGCGAGGTCGACGAGCTGTCGGACCGCGCCGTTGCCTTCGACCTGCTGGGCGCCCTGACCCGGGCCGGGCGCGACGCCTCGCGCGACGCCGTCCACGACGCCATGGCGCAGCTGCGAGCCGGCATCGGCTTCAAGACCCTGGGCGACTGGAACGACGCACCCGGCCGCACCCAGGCCGAGGCGATCGCTTTGCTGGATTCAGCGATCGCTGCCGCCGGCGCTGCTGCCTCCTGACACTTCCTCAAACGAAAAAGAGCCCCGCCGGACCACGCGCCTGTGAAGGCACGGGACCGGCGGGGCTTCGTAGTTTAGGGAGGAAACGCCCAAGACGGGCATGTCATGTCGGCTCCGGATCGCTTCAGACCCGACTAGGCTGCGTCCTGGTGAGAGCACGGCCGAACGAATTCGACTTATCTCCGGTTCCGCAACGTCGGCGATTTGCGCTCGTTCCCGGAGGATGGCGGCGGATCCGGACCTCGAACAGCTGCGGCGAACAGAGCGAAAGGCTTGTGCGCTCCGTGATCGCCTGCGAGCGAATCGATCGTTAGTGAGCGATCCAGCAATACTGGAGATCGCCGAAGACCTCTGCCGTGAGGCCCGCCAGGCAATAGAGGCTTACCTCCTCCGCCGACGGGATGAATCGGCGGAAAGTTAGTTCTCGGTCAAATGAGGTGGCAGTCTCAATTCTATGGGCAGACCGCCATCTCGGTCCTCCCCCAGCGCCACGATGTCCATCGTCCATTCGGTCATAACGGACGCAAGCCTGTTCGCATTGTCTGGATCTATCCCCTGAACCAGGGCTAGCTCTCTGTAGACCTGAGCACAATGCGTGGAGCGCGCACTTCGGTCGCCTGCCGGCAGGTTCTTGATTTCCAAAGCGTGGCGAATGGCGGTCCCCAGCAGGTCCTGCAGCCTAAGGCGGCTCATCGCTTCAGAACTTCCCCGGGAACAGGCGCCAGCGCGGAGAGTGCAACTCCTCGTCGCGAATCTGGCGCTGGCGGGCGCGCCGACCAGCACCCCTTGTGTCCTTAGGAGCGCTCGCTCCTTCGAGAGTGTCGAGCTTGGCGGGATCCAACAGCGCGTGGGCACGACTAGCCCACTCGCCAGGCGCCACGGCCTCGGCCCCCGAGAGCTCCATCATCCAGTCGCGGTCTCCAACGCCGAGAAAGCCACAGAGCACGCGGATCGAACCCATCCGAACGGCGACCACCGCGTGGTCTGAAGCCGGAGCTTGTCTTGTGCAGACTCGCCTTATGAGGTTGGCCACTTCCCGTCCCCTGTCCCGATCAAACGGGTCGTTGTCCGCGGGCCCACCCATTACTCTATCGTCAATCGATATCTCGACCAGGTGAACGCTCGATTGAGGACCCAGCTCCTGCAGTGAGCTAACCCGACGCATCGCGACCCGCGCTTCGCCTCACAGGCGGCGTCCGCACAGACTGCTGATTCTGCTGGAGACGCTTCATCATCGCCTTGGACGACCACGACCGGCGTATAGACGCCAGCCTCCGAAGAAGTTCAACCTCTGTCCGGGCTCCGAAGTCAGGCTGTTGCAGCATGGACCGTGTCACCTCCACCCGGAGAACGGATAAAGAGCCTCGCGGTTGCATCGGCGCTGGACACCGCAAGCGATCCTACCCTTTGCACGAGCCCAAGTCGGACATGCTTGACACCACCCCTCCGCGGCGGGCCTCATAGCCGTCTTCAATTGTCGTGGACTCCGGCGACGGGAGCGTAACCCTATGGATCGTCGCCTCTACCGTCCGTCGCTACAGCGGGCCACGCTGCAGCTCCCCTGAATGGCCGTGAGATTCCGGACATGAAAACGCCAGATCTGCCTATCGCCCTGATGCAATCCAAGAAAACGGCGGGCTCGACCTTGAGTGTCGAGCGTCCCGAGCACTCGGGGAAGGCCCTGCCGAGCCTGCTGCTCGGTGTTGCGATCGCGCTCGTTGCTGTCGGCGTTGGCATGTATGCGTTCCTGGTCCTTTGATCTCCGTCGCTTAGGCGATGTGGGAGCGGCGATCAGCAGCTTGCCCGCTATTCGAACCAGTCCACCAGCGCGCTCATCCGCGCGGCGCACTCCTCGCCCTTGGCGGCGATGTCGATCATGACCTCGCCGTTGTAGGCGACACCCTTCGCCGGGTCGGGCTGCATCGGCCTATCGCACTTTCGCAGCAGTTCCGGACCCGGCCGGACCACGGTCACGACCGGCACTTCCTGCGGCGAGTGTTGCAGACACGCCGTTGAGCATAGACAGGTAAGCAGGATCGCGGTCGCACGGACCGCCGTTCGAGGCAGGGACAAGGCGGATCTCCGTTTTGGCCTGGGTGGCGACGAGGCCGACGCTGCGGACCTCCTCGGCGAGCTCCTTGATGCCGGCGTCGGACTTCGCCTTGGCGGCGCGCTCGACCTCGAGCGACTTCTCGGCGAGGGCAGTCTTGAACTCTGCGTGCCGGAGCTTCTCGGCGTCGACCGCGCGCTGGGCGGCCGCGGTCTCGCGCTCGCTCCAGGCCAGCCGCACCGTCTGCACGCCCAGCAGGACGGCCAGCAGCGCGGCAACGATGCCAAGGCCGCTGGCGAGGGGGTTGCGGGCGAGGAAGGCCAGCATCACAGGCCCAGCGCCTGGCGCGTCATCGTGCCGACGATGCCGTCGACCACGAGCCCGCGCTGCGCCTGCAGGCGCTTGACGGCCGCCAGCGTCGCCGGCCCGAATCGGCCGTCGTCCTCGATACCCAGCGCCCGCTGCAAGGCCTCCACGTCCGGCCCGATATTGCCCTGCCGAAGCGGCCGAGGCGGCGGCACCGGGGCCCCCGGCTCGGCGCCCGCATAGATAGCGGCCGCGGCCCGCAGCTTGCGCGCATACAGCCCGCCATAGCCGCCGCCGTTGTAGAGCGTCTCCACCGTCTCCCAGTCGCCGACGCGCAGCGCTTCCTGCAGCGTGTCGTCGGCATCGACGTAGCGCGTGAAGGCGTCCATCTGGCCGTCGTCGCCGTTGGCGCTCATGCTCGCGACGAACTGATCGACGCTGGTATAGCCGAGGCGCTGCCAGTTGAAGCCCATCACCTGGAAGCCGCCCCAGCTCGTGGCCTGGTCGGCTGCCGCAAGATCGAGCACCCTCGCCCGCTTCAGCTGGTCCCACGCACCGGCCTTGGTGCGCGCCGCCAGCTCGGGGCTCCAGGAGCGGCACGAGAGATCGGGATGGCTGTCGTTCCAGGCATAGCCGGTCAGCTTGCCGAACCAGTGGGCCTCGAAGCGCACCGGCACCTCGAGGCGGCCGTCGAGCACCCAGAAGGTCTCGCCGGAACTCTCCACGGCGGACATCGCCATGACGTGCGGCACCGGCACACGCAGATGCGCGGCCGCGCGCTGATAATCAGCGGCGTCGAAGGACATGTGGACCTCAGTCGGTTGGAAGGACCGCTATGCCGGCGGTCGGGATCGTCAGATGATCGCAGCCACCACGGCCGCGACGGCGAACACCAGAAGCCATCCCCACTCCCCGCAGGCGTGCTTGAGCGAGGCCCGCACGAAGAACGCGGCTCCCACGATCTGTACGGCACGACCGATGCCCGACCAGGTCAACGCCTCGGCGGGCCAGGAGGCAATGCCGTAGCGGTAGACGACGACCTCGCGGATCAGCGTGCCGGCGAGGAAGACACTGAACGCCAGCAGGAAGTCGCGACGGTTTGCGGTCCGCCACCGAAACGCACAGGCCGCGATGCCGGCCGCGCAAAGCAGGGCCAGCAGCTCGGAGGTGTTGTGCACGAAAAGGCCGCCCATCATCGCTCCCCCGGATTGCCGGCAAGGTCATCGCCGATGGATTTCAGGCCAACGTCGATCGGCGCCTCCTGCAGCGCCTTGAGCATGCGCTCGACCTTTCGCTTCAACCGCAGTTCCGAGGCTTTGGCGGCCCGCTCCTTGGCGACTGTGATGGCCTCGACGCCCTGCACTTCGGCCAGCTTCGCTTGTCTCTGGTTCCTGAAAGGCCACATCGTCAGACCCTCCGCTCGCGCATGAAGGTCTCGAAGGCTTTCATCATCGCCTCGACGCCGGCGGATTGCCTGTCCGCCGTGACGCGCGCCGCCTCGGCATCGGCCTGGCGCCTTTCCAGCTGAGCAACGATGTCCTTGCGGCGCTCTTCCTGCACCTCGAACAGCTTCGCGACGAGCCGCCAGATCGTGTAGCCGGCGATGACGCCGATCGCGCCGGCGGCGCCGTAGACCTCGAGGATCTTGCCGATCGAGCCGGCAAGCGCGGTGGTCGGGTCCATCAGGCTACCGCGAACAGCGCTGGCAAGGATTCGACGATGCCCATGATGCTTCGCCTCCAGCGGGTTGGGTGGTACGCTTGCGGCCATGAAGGACTGGACGATGGAAGAAACCACCCGGATCGCCCTCGAAGCACTGCGAGAGAGCGGCAGCGAGCGCGAGAAAAAGCTCGCCTATGGCTTCCTGTATCTGTCCAAGGCGCTGCGCCGGGAAGAGGATGCTGGCGGGCCGGACGAAGACACCAGCCGTGAGACGGCGCCCCGCTGAGCACTACCACCCACTCCCGACGTCGATCGCGCCGAGCGCCGCCAGGTCGGCCGCGGCCAGCGCCGCATCCTTGAGCGCCCGCGCGTTGAGCGTGATCGCCGTGACGCGGGCCTGTGCCTGGTTGGCGAAGTCCCAGAACTGCTCGGCGGTGAAGGTCGGCCGGGTATTGTCGGCGGCGATCCAGCCGTAATCGGTCGGCCACACGTCGTGCCCGTCGAGGCATGCCCGCGCGAACAGCGCCCGCGCCAGGATGCGGCCTTGGCTCACCTCGTCGATCTGGTAGATGGCACCACCGAGGGCGAGCCCGGCTGCGAGAGCCGCGCCGGTCGCCGCGGCGATCTCGCCCAGCACGCGCGCGCGAGCTTCGGCGAGGGCGATTTCAGGCGGGACGGCCGGCGCCGTCGGCGCCCCGTCGTTCCATTGCCAGCCGATCTCGACCGCCAGGCCCTCGGCCGGATGGACGGTCAGCCCTTCCGCCGGCTGCCACGCCACCCTGCCCGGTGTCCGCGTGATCTCGCGCGTCCAGGGGTCGATCGTCTGTGTCGGCGCGACGTCGACCAGATTCGCGGGATCGAGCTCGATCAGGTTCTCGACGATCCCGTCGCGCACCAGAGCGTGTTTCATGACAGGCACCTCTAGAAATACATCGTGACGGAGACCTGCCCGCCACCGCCCGCGCCGCCGGCGCCGGAGTTGAAGCCGTTGAGCGAGCCCGCGCCGCCACCGCCGCCGGAGCCGCGACCGCCGGCACCGCCGCTGCCCACCGCGCCGGAATCGGTCGGACTGCCGCCGGACCCGCCATAGCCGGCATGGTCGAGCAGGGCCGAATTGACGCCATCGGCTCCATTGGATCCGAGCGGGGTCTGCGCCGTCGGGACAGACAGTGCCGGATCGCCCCAGCAGGCGAACGGCGCCGCCGTGCCGTAATAGGCGACGTTCGAGTTGCTGATGCCGCCGCCGGGCCCGCCGGCACCGCCGCCGCGCTGGCTGGCGTTGGCCCCGATATTCGTTATGTCTGCCGTGACAGGCGATGTGATCGGCGTGTGAACGCCAGCCAGGTTGACGGGCAGGGTCTGCCCTGCGGTGACACTCGAAGCGGTGGTTCCGCCGCTGCCGCCCAGCCCGCCCCGAGCGCGCAGATACGAGCCAAAGGTCGTGTCGCCGCCAGTGGTGCCATTGCTCCCGTTGGTCGCATCCGTCGTGACCGCGGCGCCCCCGGTGCCACCGGCACCGATCGTGACGGTCACGGGCAGCGTCACGTCGGACGCTTTGAGGCTGATCGACGACATCACCGAGCCGAAGCCACCCGTGCCGCCAGCACGCGCTCCGCTCGACGCACCCCGGCGACCGGAGGCTCCACCGCCGCCGCCGCCCCAGGCGTCGACATCGTACGACTCAGCCAGCGGGTGGCCGGCGAAGCTGCCGCTCGAGGTGATGCGCTGCTTCACCGGCCCCTGGTTGAACAGCCCCTCGTTGCCCTTATAGAGCGCCGTCGAGGTGCCTGCCGGGCCGAGGATGCCGGCGGCGTCGTAGTCGGTCAGCGCCGTCGCGTAGCCCTGCACGCGGCAGTTCCGAACGATCGTATCGGCCACCCGGCCGCGCTGGCCCACCGTGACGGCCAGGGCAGCGCCGTGGAGGATCGCCGTCGCGGTGTTGCTGACGTCGCCGTGTTCGAACTCGATCCCGTCCAGCGTGTTGCGAGAGGCCGTGTTCGGCGTGTCGCCATAGCCGGCATTGGCATCAGCGCCGCCGAACGGCTCGGTCGAATTCGCCAGCGCGGCGTCGCCCACGACGTTCT
>CAZPOS010000084.1:0-19821 GCA_964588065.1 uncultured Reyranella sp. | reverse complement strand
ATGGCCATCTCACACCACGCAACCAGCTACCTCAACCCCAGCCAGAACGCGGCCGAGGAAGCCGCGCGCGAAGCGAGCACCGGCAATGTCGCGCTGGGCAACACCAGCTTCGAGAATTCGAGCGTGCTAACCCGTCAGTTCGCGCAAGGGACGATCGCGCCAAGCTTCACCTATGGGGCGGGGCAGACCCGCACCTTCAGCGATACCGGCTCGATGACCACGAGCTTCGGCGAGGCAAGCTACGATCAACTGCCCAATTCGAGCTATCCGTTCACGCCCACGCTTGGCCAGGAGTTCACGTCGCGCCTGTCGACGATGGCCTCGCAATCCCGCTCCAACAGCGAGACCTACGCCAACATCGCCACGGAATCGACGACCAGCGCCGTCACCAGGTTCCGTGAGCTCCGCGACCAGTTCAGCCGCGGCACCGCATTCGAAAGCGCCACCGGCACCTCGACCTCCGACAGCATCCAGACCGCCTTCAGTGAGGTCGACCAGGCATCGACCAACCTGCAGCGCCAGTTCGGCCTTTCGCGGCGCGCGGCGGACGATATTTCGACCGCGTGGTTCCTGGGTGGCGAAGCGGGAGCAAACGCTGGAATCACGAACGGCGTCGCTTCTGCGAACATTGGTCTGAAAGGCGGGGGAAGCCGAACGTGGACAGACAGCGACATTGGCATCGCCTCGGAGGACCGCTCGAGAATCTTCGGTAGCCTCAGTCAGACCTCGGACAGCCGTAACTGGTCGAGCACGCGAGACGGATTCATCCGCTCGGTCAGCACCTCTTCGAGCAGTTCGATCTCCACCACCGCGAGCGGCATGAATGCCTCTCTGACGGAAGCACAAAGCTACAGCCGCGAGGCGCGGCGCGCTGAGGAACTCGCGAACCGGCTGGAAAGCCAGGCGTCATTCTTCGAAGGCAACAGCGCGGCCGGCAGCCTCAACCTGTCCCAGGCCTACCGTGAATGGGGCCTCGCCGAGATCGAGCGCAATCGAGACTTTTATGGAAGCGTTCGCTTCGACGACACAGCCTTCCAGCTCAGTCCGGAAGGGCAAGCGCTGCAGGCCAAGTTCGTCGAGAGCTACGCTGAACGGCTTCGCGACGGGATCGAGGATCGTCTGGAGCTTGCACCCGGACAGGCTGTGTCGCGGCCGAATATCTCCGGTGGCGACGCGGTTCGACGCCGCGCTTCGGTCGGCGGGAGCGTGCCCTCAGCCGTGCCACAAGTGGAAACCGGCGGCATTCACGATGAGGTTGAACGCGTTCAGGCCGCCGGCCGCCAGCGAATTAACACCGGGAGGAATCGCTTGGACTCCGTCACGAAAGGCGCTGCCGGCGCGAGTGCTGAGGCGGCCGACGATGTAAAGGAATGGTGAGACGGAGCCGGGTCACCACAGACCGAAGGAGGCACCGCCTAGGTAGGCAAATCCAGAAGCGATGACGGCGACGACTGCTACAGTGAGCTTTCGTCCCCAAGGGTCTGCCCACGATTTCCGGATCCGATATTCCGTTAGCCGGTTCTCGCGGATCGCTTGGTCGATCTCGGAGAAGCCGTCCCAGTTTCCGGGGAGCGGCGTGCCTGAGCGATGAGGGTCGAAATCGGTCACAATGGCGTTCATCTTGCTGCTCCTTGGAATATAGCAAAACTTGGAGCCGAAGGGAGGGAATTCGACCAAACCGCCCTCCAGCTTCCTGCTACACGGTCGGCCTCCCCTCTCTCTAGTCGGAGGACACTGAGCAAGGTTCTGCACCGCCCCGACTGGCGCTCAGTTACGTTTTGTGCATGGTACGCCGTTAGGGATTAAAGCAAACGGCTATCAGCAATACGGATTATTGGGGCATGGGGGGTGTAGCTCAACCATTTGGCCGGGAAGCGGCGCTTAAACGCGCGCTGAGGGCTCATCTGCGCAGCCTCGGGTTCACCAAAGACGAGGCCGGCGACCTGGTTCTGCCGGGTGCCGGCAAGGATGTCATCCGCAAGATGCACCGCAGCCAGCGGCGCGAGCGCCTGACGTCCTCTCAGGGCTTTCTCGAACGTGCTCTGCCTCGAACCTTGCCATACTTCGCCGACGGCAGCGAACTTGATCCGCGCGCCATCGCACTGCGCCTGAAGCCGGTGCGGACCGGCACGGTAGAGGCGGACATCTTCCGGGTTGCCACGCTGACCTGGTCGGTGCCGGTGTCGGTGGGCTTCGGACGGCGCATGCGCTATCTCGTCTGGGACGAAGGCCATGACCGTCTCGCGGGCATCATCGCGCTGGGGGATCCGGTCTACAATCTTTCGGTCAGAGACAATCTCATCGACTGGACCGTCCACGATCGCGCTCAGCGCCTCGTCGGCATCCTCGATGCCTATGTGCTCGGCGCGGTGCCGCCCTACAACCTGCTGCTCGGCGGCAAGGCCGTCTCGTGCCTCATTCGCTCGCGCGACGTCTTCGACGATTTCCGCCGCACGTACGGCGACACGGTAGGAGTCATTTCCGGGAAGGCCAAGAGCGCCAGTCTTGTCGCAGTGACGACGACATCTTCGATGGGCCGCTCGTCGGTTTATAATCGGCTCCGACTCGAGGGCACGGACTATTTCGAGCGTATCGGGTTCACCGAGGGGTGGGGCCATTTTCACATTACGGACGCCCTCTTCGAGCGCATGCGCCTGTACTTGCGGGAGCGCAACCATGCTTATGCTGACAGGCACAAGTTCGGCGAAGGCCCCAACTGGCGCTTGCGCACGATCCGCGCGGCGCTCGGCGCGCTCAATTTCAACGAGAATATCCTGCGTCATGGCATCAAGCGCGAGGTGTTCATCTCCAAGCTGGCCAACAATGCGTTCGAGGTGCTGCGCACGGGCACGGTCGCTCCTGACGTCGCCGGGCTGCGCACGGTCGCAGAGATATCGGATCTGGCGCGCGACCGCTGGATGGTGCCGCGCGCCGATCGCGGAGAGATCGACTATCGCGCCTGGCAGCGCGACATGATCCCCAAGCTGATCAAGGGGCGTACCGAGATGCCGCGCGCCACATTGGCCGAAACGGGATAAGCCCGATGCTGGCCGCGGCGCAGGGGGAGCTCGAGGCCCATTTTGCGGCCCTCGCCGCGCTACGCCGCCCGCACGGCTATCCGGTCTATGCGCTCGAGCACGGGCTTGAGGCGGACCGGATCGATGCGCTCGCCGAGGCCGCCAGTCGGTCGCTCCTGCCTTATGGTCCGCGTGACCAGCATTGGCTCGTCTGGGCGGCGCTCGCGGCCGAAGCTGGCTATCGCTACGCTGGCGACGAATATTGGCCGGCACTGGAACGGCGCCCCGGCGAATGGCGCAGCAATGACCAGCGGCAGTGGCTCCGCCATCGGTTCAGGCGGTTCAAAGACCGCTTCGGCGGGCCGGAGCCTGTCGGCCGTTGGGCCGACCAATTCTCCATCATTGCCTGGCCGATCGCCAACGCCATCCTGCCCCGATATCTGCAGGCTCATTTTGCGGCCCAACTCCATGCTAGGCGCTGGGTGCTCGCAGACCAGGCAACGATCGAGAATGCCGACCTCGGGCAACTTCTGCTCGCTGATTACGACGGCTCTTCGTCGCGCTTCGCCGATTTCCTGCAGCAAACCGAGCTCACCACGCAGATCGTGCGCGCACTTCGCGAGTGCGACATCGGCGCCGAGATGCCGCGCATCCTCCCAGCCTTGCTGGAGCGCATTGTTGCCGATCTTGAGGTGCGCCGTGACTCACGCGAGTTGCTGCGCGCCGCCCGGTCCGTGATCAGCTCGCATCGCGCGAGCGTCGCTCCCGCCCTGCGGACCCCCGTCGCCGGTTCGGGAGGCGGGGGTGGCGGTCTTGCTCCCCTCCAACCCATATCGCCCGCCGCACGCCTGGCCGATGGCACAGTTTTGCTCGGTCTGATCTTCCCTGACATCGCTACCGCATTGGCGCGCGCCGGGCTCGATCCGCAGACCTTGGCCAACGCTCGTGTCCGATCCTCGGGCTCTCCTGACCGGCCTGAGCCCGCGCTTTCGCTGCTCGGTTTGTCTCGCCGAGACCGGGCCATCCCGTCCTTTCCGCCGTCCGGCCAACCTGTCGTCCAGCTCGAAACCGGAGACCGGCAGCTCCACGCGGTTGTCCAGCCCCTGCTTGCGTTGGCGGACGCGCCGCTTTGGTTGCTGCGCCGGCACGCAGACGGCCTCTACCGCGAAGTCCGCGGGCGGCAGGTTCGCACCGGCGAGACCTATCTGATCCTGGCGCGGGAGGCGCTAGCCCCGGAACTGGTCGCGAACGCAAAGCTGACCGCCTGCCCGGCATCCGCGACTGGTGTCCAGGCCTACGCGCTTGGGATGCCCTCGCTGCTGGAGGCGGAGCAGCGCACGGCCCTGATCGCGCTTGGGATTGGCGTGGTCACGGGGATTCGCATCGACCCCCTGGGTCTCGCGCCGACGCCCCGCGAAGGCGACGGCTGGCCGCAATGGACAGCCGGCGAGACGGTCCTGTTGCGCCTCGCCGCCGACTATTCCCTTGCCGGCTTCTCCGTCCGTCTCGATGACGGTCCCGCCTCGCTTCTTTCTGCGCAGGACGGCGAGACATTTCTCGCTCTCGATCCGCTGGCGCTTGGGGAGCACCGACTGAGCGTTCGCGCCGCCGCAGCTGCCGATGCCGGGCATCACGAAACCGGCGAGCCGGCGGCGTTCGACTTCGCCATCATGCCGCCGCAGCCCTGGCCCGACGGCATGCGCGGCAAGGCCGGCTTTCGGCTGCTGCTCGAACCCGCCGGAAGCCCCCTCGAGGCGCTACTCGCAGGAAGCGCCGAAGCGCGTGTGTTCGGTCCAGCCGGTCGTCTCGTCAATTGGTCGCTGGAGACCTTCGATGCGACCGGTCATGTGGCTGCGGAGGGCGATGGCGGGACATCGCCCGTGGGCAGCGCCGTGCCGGTCGCCGTGCTCGACCGGCTGCGGCAGACCCTTTCGGAGGCAATCGATGCTGCCCACAGGATCGATCTGGTCGCATCGCTCGGCGAACTGGGCCGCCAGGCACTTGCCTTTCCACATAAGGTCGAGCCGCTGCGCTGGCGGTTCGACGCGCCCGCGCGCCGCGCGCGCCTGATCGACGAGACGGCGCACGACGAGCCGGTCACGGCACGCCTCTATCCGCTCGCCACGCCGCTGACCAAGGCACGGATCGCCTACGACGATGCTGTGGCCGGCGTCGATGTCGCCGCCCCCGGTGCGCTGCTGATCGCCGACTATCGCGGCCGGCAATATGCGATCTTTGCCAGCGCACCCGCCGCCGATCGCCTGCGTGCCCTGTCCGATCTCGGCTTTGCGCAGAATCTCGCCCTCGACCGGTCCGATCATGAGGTCATGTTGACGCTGCTGACCGCGCACGGGCGCTGGCGGCGGGCGAGGCCGGTTGGTCCTCAGGCGATCGTGCGCAAGGAAATCACGCTCGGGCGGATCACTGCCGAACTGGCCGTGCGGGCATGTGGCGGCGATTTTGCCCAGCGCATTGCTCGCGCCGATAGACTGCCCGACGCTCAGCGGCATGTCGGCGGTTCGCCGGGGTTCGGCCTGCGCATGCGCACCTTTGTCCCGCCTTCGACCCACGCTGACGGGCTGGAAGTCTTCAGCGACATCGCGCGTCGCTATGGCATAGAGCAGGACGGCGCCCGCATCGCCGATGCCTATCGTTTGGCCTTCGATCCTGCTGCACTTCGCTTCGGCCCTCTCGAAAGCGCCCGTGCGCGGATTTCGGATCTGCTGGCCAATCGCCCCTTGGTACGCGGCGCTTACCTGGCCGCTGCCGCAGCCCGGTTCGGAAGGGCCCAGACGCTGGCGGCGGCGGTATGATGCGCGCGCTTTCCCGTCACGAAGCGGCGGCCGCGACCGCGGTGTCGCTGGGAAGCGCCGGCAGCGACCCTCGGGCCTGCATCAAGCCGGCGCTGCGACGCGCGGTCTATTGGCTGGCCCCGGCTTCGCGCGCCGATATCGTCCGGTTCGTGGCGACGCCGCTGGAGCCCTTGGGGATCGAGCGCGCCGCAATCGCGGCGGCGCTCGATGAGATGCTGGCCTATGGCGATGCGCTCGAAATGCACAAGCTCGCAACCGACCCCTGGGACGCACCGCCAGTTGTCATCCGCCCGGCGCCGCCCAGCTTCGTCCTGCGCGGCGACGGCTCGATCGTACTGCTCGGCATATCCGGCGACCAGCCGACGCCGTTGACGCCGGATCTGGCCGCGAGGGTCGACGAGCGAGGACCGGTCCGGCGTCTTGTCGCGCAAGAGGATGCGGCGCTTTCAACGCATCTGCGACTCCTCGGCCTCACGGAAATCTCGGAAGGCACCTGGCTGCGCACGCCAGCGCAGGAGACGGCCACCGCGCACGTCACCCGCTGGAGCGCGCGCCTCGCACAGCTGCCCGGTGAAGCTGCGGCGATTCCCGACCTCGAAATTCTCGATCCGGCTCGACCAGTGCGCTACTACTCTGGCCGCTGGCGTGCGCCGGATGCCCACACGACCGGAACCTTCCTGGCGCGACGGCCGCGGCGTTACGGCGCCGATCTCTGGTCGATCGCCGAATTTTCCCAGGGACTATGCCATCGTCTGCTCGACCTCAGCGACGACAGCGACCGACAGCGGTCTTGCGACCTTGGCTGGCGCTATCAGGCGGCAAAAGATGCGCTCGACGGGCACCCGCAAGTTGTCCGCGTGCGCCGCAGCGCAGAGGGGGGTGCGCTCGATTTCTTCTCGCCGCTTCCGTCCTTTGCCGAGCGGCGGCTGGCTCTGGTCGGGGGAAAAAAGCCCGAAGGCGGCTGCCTGTTCAGCTACGCGCTTCCACTGCAGTCCCTCGGCACCGAGATCCAGGCGCTGCGTGACCTGCTCTGGATGAGCGACCTCGAGCATGAAGGCCAGTCATGACGGCAACGATCCAGGAAACCATCGCGACGCTGCAGGACACGTTGCAAGGCTATATTGAGGCGACCTATCATATCGCCGACCCGCGTGTGGTAGAGCAGCGGCGGCGCCTGCTCCAGAGTTCCGGCGGCATTTTCCAGACGCCCTTCCTCGAATCTACGCCGCGCTATGTCACTGGCGACGGCTATGCAGCGATGACCGACGTTCCGGCTGCGGCGCGCGAGGCCTATATGCGGCTCGCTTCCTCCGCTCACGGCAAACCGCTGCTGTTCGACCCGCCCTATCGGCATCAGGCGGAATCGATCCAGGCGATCCTGCGCGACCAGCGCAACGTGATGATCATGACCGGAACGGGTTCGGGCAAGACCGAATCCTTCCTGCTGCCCATTCTCGGCAAGCTCGCGATCGAGGCACACGAGAGGAGCGAGCAGTTCGCAGCCCATTCCGCCGTGCGCGCAATGGTGCTCTACCCGATGAACGCCTTGGTCAACGACCAGCTTGGGCGCCTCCGGCTGCTGTTCGGCGACGCGCGCGTCATCGAGATGTTCCAGCAATGGTCCGGCCGCGCCGCGACCTTCGCGCGCTACACCAGCCGGACGCCCTATGCCGGCGTTCGCACCAGGAATAAGGACCGGACGCGCCTGCGCTCGATCGGCGACTTCTTCGTCGCTATCGAGGACGCGGCCAAGCGCCATGCGGCGGGGACGCCCGTCGTCGAATCCGAGGACGCGCGCGCGGCGGCTCTCATGCAGCGGCTCGGCGCCAAGGGAAAGTGGCCAGCCAAACCGAGCGTTTCGGACTGGTTCGGCACCGGTTACTGGATGGCCGGCAATGCATTCCGCCGCGCGGTCGCGCTCGACAACGATGCCGAACTGATGACCCGTTACGAGGTCCAGCAGGCGCCACCTGATCTGCTCATCACCAACTATTCGATGCTCGAATATATGATGCTGCGCCCCATTGAGCGCAGCATTTTCGAGGCGACCCGCGCCTGGCTCGAAGCCTGCCCGGACGAGAAATTCCTCATCGTCCTCGACGAAGCGCACCTCTATCGCGGCGCCCAGGGCGCAGAGGTGGGCCTGCTGCTGCGGCGGCTGCGCGAACGGCTGGCGATCCCTCCCGAGCGCTTCCAGGTCATCTGCGCGACCGCGAGTTTCTCCGATGCGGGGAAAGCATCGGCCGGCGAATTCGGTGCGCAGCTGACTGGGGTCGACGCGCAGTCGTTCGTCCCCGTCACCGGCGACCTCAAATTGCGCGACGGCGCCGCCAAAGGGGGCGCCGCCGATCTCGCGCTGCTCACGGCGGTCGATCTCGACAGCTTCTTTTCGGAGGATACGGCCGCCCGCGCGGGTGCGATCGCACCCTTTCTGACGGCGCGCGGCGTCGCGGCGACGACCAACGACGCGGCCGACCTGTTCCACGCGCTGGCCGATTATCCGCCCTTCGCGCTCCTCGTGAACGAGACGATGCGCCGCGCCTGCGCGCTCGACGAAATTCGCGAGCTGATCTTCGATGCGCCTGACCCGGCAAGCGGCGATCGGGCGATCAACGCGCTGCTCGCGATGGGCAGCCGCGCCCGCCTCAAGGCTGACGACGCCAGTCTTCTGCCGTGCCGGGTCCATGCCTTCCACCGCGGTCTGCCGGGTCTCTGGGCCTGCATGGATCCAAACTGCGCGGAATTGTCCGAAGACCAGCGCGGCGGCCCGATCGGCAAGCTCTATGCGCAGCCGCGCGATCGCTGCGGCTGCGCCGCGCCCGTACTCGCCTATTATACCTGCCGCTATTGCGGGACATCCTACGCCAGGGCCTATACTAAGGATGTCGCGCAGCCCGATCACCTCTTCGCCGAGCCAGGGCAGAAGCTCATCACCTCGGCTGGCGTAGCGCTCGCTTTCCAGCCGCTGGATCTCTTGCTGGAGGCGCCCGCCGAGCCGTCCAAGGCTGTGGCCGCCTATTATGATCTGGCGTCGGGGCTCCTCAATCCCGGAAAACTCGGCGAACGCCACCGGCTGGTATATCTGCGCCCGCAAGCCTCGGGCCTCGCCGCTGCGCCCGACATGGATTCCGACGACGACGACGAGGACGGCGACGATGGAAGCGCCGGCGCAGGAGCGGGCCAGTTCGTCCCCTGCGGCTGCTGCGGGCGATCGGTGCGCGGCGGCAAGTCGAGCGTGCAGGACCATCTCACCAAGGGCGACCAGCCGTTCCAGGCGCTGGTTTCGGCGCAAATCCGCGTACAGCCGCCGAGTCCTGTCAAAGCGAGCGAATTCGCACCCCTGCGCGGCCGCAAGGTCCTCGTCTTCTCGGATTCGCGGCAGGTCGCCGCACGCCTGGCGCCCGCGCTGCAGGCCTATTCGCTCAAGGACACGCTGCGCGCGCTGCTGCCCCTCGGCTATCGCACGCTCTCCGGCGACCCCGTGTTCGCCGACTCCATCGTGCTCGATAATGCTTGGCTCGCCACTGTGGTCGCCGCCCATCGGCTCGGCGTGCGGCTCAGACCCGAGCTCGAGGGGTCCGAAGTCATGCCGCGCGTCTTCGACACCCCGGCGCGCGCGATGCCGAGCACCAAGGTCCTGATCTCGCTGCTCAATGCCGAACCGCCCGCCAACCTGATCCGCGCCCTGGTCGACGTGCTGCGCGACAATATCCTTGGCCTCGAGCCGCTCGCGGTGGCCTCGATCGTCGAAGCGGACAGCGAGACAGCCAAGATGGCTGCGCTGCCCGCACTGACCGGCCTGGCTGAAACACCCGACGACAAACTCGCGGTGGCGCGGGCCTGGCTGCGTGCCTGGTCGCGCAAAAGCGGCATCTGGTTTCGCGGTATGCCTAACAGTTGGTGGGGCACGGGCGGCGAGGTCCGCTCGCACAAGGGCGATTTCCGCGCGATGCAGCATGTGCTCGCCAGCCCCACGCTCCGGAAGGAGTTCAAGAAGGAGTGGATCCCGCGGCTGCTACCGATGGTGACGGAGCAAGCCGATGGCGGCAATCGCCTGCTTGCCCGCAAGCTGTCGCTGCGGCTCGGTGGCGAATGGCGACGATGCGCGCGCTGCACCTCGGTCCACCGCCCCATCGCCACGGTTGCCGCTTGCGTCGATTGCGGGTCGCCAAACGTCCATCTCTTCGATCCCGACACCGACCCGGTGTTCCGTGCACGCAAGGGATTCTACCGCGATCCCGTCGTCGAAGCGCTGGGACATGATGAGCCTGAGCTCATGTCGCTGATTGCGGCCGAGCACACAGCCCAGCTCAATGCAGCGCGCGCGGACACGGCCTTCTCGCAGGCCGAGCATCATGAGATGCAGTTTCAGGATATCGACCTCGCCTGGCGCGATGTTGATCAGGGGCGCAGCACCAGCATCGACGTGCTCAGCAGCACGACGACGATGGAGGTCGGCATCGACATCGGCGACCTCTCCGGGGTGGCGCTGCGCAACATGCCGCCGGGACGCGCCAACTATCAGCAGCGCGCCGGCCGCGCCGGCCGCCGAGGCAATGCGGTGGCAACGGTGGTCGCGTTCGGCAGCGCCGACAGCCACGACGATCACTATTTCACGCGGCCGCAGGAAATGATCCGCGGCCAGGTGGTTGATCCCCGGCTCACGCTCGAAAACCCCGACATCGCGCGCCGGCACATTCGCGCCTTTCTGCTCCAGCGCTACCATGAGGCAAAACTCCCGACCCTCAACCTAACCGATCCGGGTCTCGCCAACCTCTTTTCGGTCCTGGGCACCGTCGGCGACTTCGTAGGTACGGGACCGCTCAACCGCGTCGACCTGCAGGTCTGGCTGAACGCGAACGAAGCGGAACTCCGCGCGGCCATCACCCGGTGGCTGCCCGCCGAACTGAGCGAGGCCGACCGCAACGCGCTGCTCGACCATTTCGTGGTCGACCTGTTGGCCGCCATCGACATGGCGCTCGAAGGCCAGCACCACGCCACGTTGCCCTCCGATCCGGTAGAGGGTGAGGTTGCCGATGCGCCCGCTTGGATGGCCGCGCAGACCGAGGCATCATCCTCGGACGACGAACCGGCACCTGATACCGATCCCGAACCCGACAATGATGGCGGGATCGACGCGGCCGCAGACAACTTCCTCGACCGGCTGCTCTATTGGGGGGTGCTGCCGCGCTATGCCTTTCCCACCGACGTCGCCCCATTCTACGTGTTCAGCCCGAATTCCACCGGCTACCGCGCCGAGATGGAGTTCGCGCCGAGCCAGGGCCTCAACATCGCCCTCTCGCAATATGCGCCCAACAAGCAGATCTGGATCAAGGGCAAGCAATATACGTCGAAGGCGATCTACTCGCCGTTTCCCGACGACCGCCGCGTCGCCTGGGCGCGCAAGCGCCTCTACTATGAGTGCGAGCGCTGCGGTCACGCCAAGACGGAAGGGTTCTACGATCCGGCCAAGCGCGGGGAACGGCTGACCTGCGAGGCCTGCCACACGCCCAACAGCTTTGGTCCCGCCAAGCCCTGGTTCCGCCCACCCGGCTTCGCGCATCTGTGGAAGGCGCCCGCGCCCTCGGTCCCGGACGAGCCGAACGAGACCGCTTATGCGACCCGCGCGAAGCTGGTGATGACGACCGACGGCACCCAGCTGGGTGCACCGATCACGCCCCAATTGCGCGGCCTCGCGACACGCCAGCATCTGCTGGTGTCCAATTCAGGCCCGGACGGCGAAGGCTATGATTATTGCACGCGCTGCGGGCGGATCGAGTCCTCGGTCGCTCCCGAGGTGAATTTGCGCCAGCCGCACCCGTTGCCATACCCCAATGACAACGACCCGCCGTGTCCCGGCTTCTCGTCCCGCGGGATCGTCCTCGGCACAGATTTTCCGACCGACATCGCGCTGTTCGCCTTGCGCCTCGAGGCGCCGTTCCGGCTGCCGCCCGCGCATTCGGAGACGGTCTCGGCGATGCGCACCGTCTGCGAGGCGCTCGCCAAGGCGGCGAGCCTGCTCCTCGAGATCGAGGCAGGCGAGATTCTCGCCGAGTATCGACCGGCTCTGAACGAGCATGGCGCGGCCGGTTCGCTCGTCGAGGTTTTCCTCTACGACACGCTTGCCGGCGGCGCCGGTTTCTCCCCGCAACTGGCACCTCGCGGGCACGAACTGTTCGAACTGGCGCTCCAACTCCTCGAACATTGTCCTGAGCAGTGCGATCCATCCTGCTACCGTTGCCTCCGATCCTTCAAGAACAAGCTCGATCATGCGCTGCTCGACCGTTTCGTCGGCGCGCAGTTGCTGCGGCATGTGCTCTATGGCGGTGCGGCGCCGTTCGATCCCGGCCGGGCCGCCCGCTCGCTCGGGATTCTCGCGGCCGATCTCGAACGACAGGCATCAGGCGACTATGTCGTCGAGCGCCACTTTGGCGAGGCCGGCGCGGAGGCGCCGCTCATCCTGTCAAAGAAGGGCGGCAGTTCGCTCCGCATCGACATTCACTCGCCCATCGCGCCCGGCGTGCCGGTATTCGGCACCACGAATGCCATTCTCGTCGATGATTTGCGCATTCGGCGCCATCTTGGCGAGGAGGTCGAGAAAATTTTGCAGGCGATTTAGAACGCCATGCCGTCCGCCGGATCGGCCACTTGGCCGCGGATTGCCGTCGGAAACGAGGCGGCGACTTGATTTGTTCTGTATATGTTCTATTTATGAGCGACCACACGCGCCTGCGGAAATGATTGACCGCAGCGCCGGCATGCGCCTATGGGCTAATGAATCGAGAGTGAAGTGCAGCAACAGACGTTTTGGAGCATCCGCAGCGCAGAAGGGCCGATCGCGGCTCCGCTCGACGCCGCGCTCGAACTTGGCGCCTATGAGGCGCTGTGGTCCGAGCATAATGCCAGCTTCAAGTCGATTGCCGAGCGTTTTCGCGCCCGCCCGGGCATGCGTCCCTCCGATTTGGTCCCAGCGGAGGAAGCCCGTGCTATCGCTGCGCGCGTACTCGCCAAGCTGCGCCGCCGGACTGGCCGTTTTGACGTCCGCGTCCACGGTGAGACTGAATACCCCGCGCGGCTGCGCGATGCGACGCACCCCTTGGAGCTCTTTTACTTCCAGGGCAATTGGGCGCTTGCCTCGACGCCGGCCGTGGCGGTGGTCGGCACGCGCAAGCCATCGGAGGAGGCAGTGCAACGCGCGCGTCATCTCGCCCGCAAGCTTGTGGAAGATGGCTACACTGTCGTCTCGGGCCTTGCCGAAGGCATCGATACCGCAGCTCATGAAGCTGCGCTCGAAGCAGGCGGACAGACGATCGCCGTCATTGGAACGCCGCTCGGTCAAGTCTATCCCAAGTCGAATGCTGCGCTGCAGGAGCGTATCGCGCGCGACTATCTGCTGATCAGTCAGGTGCCGGTCGAGCGATATGAGGCGCAGAACCCCCGGACGAATCGCTTCTTCTTTCCGGAGCGGAATAAGACAATGGCGGCGCTCACCGAAGCGACTGTTATCGTTGAAGCTGGTGAAACGTCGGGCACGCTCGTCCAGGCACGCGAGGCGCTCCGGCAAAAGCGCAAGCTCTTCATCATGAATAGCTGCTTCGAGCGCGGCGATCTTACCTGGCCGGCGCGTTTCGCGCAGGAGGGAGCCATTCGTGTGCACAGCTATGCCGACGTCCGACGTGAGCTGGTCGGGGCGGCTTAGGATCATCGGCGACCTGGAGCGGCCGGACCACTGGCACCTCGAGGCGGACGATCAATGCGCGTTTTTCGGCGAGTATACGCCGCGTGAAGGCTGGCGCTACAGCGCAACGAACCAACTGATTCTCAACCTTAAGAAACGGCCGAGTGTGGCCAGGGGCACGCCGCAATGGCCCCACAAGCTCAAAGCTATTCGGGATGTGGCAGCGGCCATTCGGTCCAGCCTCACCCCGGAAGCGCTAGCTACCTCGCTCTTTGCGCCAATCCCGTCGTCGAAAACGCCGGATCACCCGGACTTCGACCCACGCATGCTGACAGTGGCACGCGCTATCGGTACGCCTGCGCGTGCCGCAGAGGTTCTGCGTACGACGGTCGATCGACTGGCGATGCACGAAAGCGCCGATCGACGCGATCCCGACGCACTGGAAGCTACGCTGGAAGTGTTGCCGAGCGCGATCCCGGCAGACATCGAACGGATCTTCCTGCTCGACGACATGATCACGACCGGCTGCAGCTTCAGGGTCTGCAAGACCCTCCTGCAACCCCATGTGGCGGGTAAGCCCATCATCGGGCTTTTCGCGTCCCGGCGAGTCCTGCCCGATCCATTCGCGGCTTTCGACGATCTCGAATTCTGATGGCGTCTTACGTCTTTGCTACGTCAGCCCCGTCGCTACGCCATGCCGGCTGCTTCGCCATATAAGCATGCACGCGTTGCAGCGTCTGCAGCCTAGGTCGTCGACCCTCGCGCAGATCGTCGACGAAGCGTGGATCTCCCACTACCGTCCGACCGAAGGTGCTCGCGGGCATTCTGGTTTTCGCCAGATAGCTTTCGACTTGATCCAGAAGCTCCATTGTCCTCGACTCGCATTGGACTTGCGTTCCTGTTATGTTCCTACTAGGAAGGCATCCTAGAGTCTAGGATCGTTTTCCTAGATGCCTGCGATAGGACCGGTAGCGATGGACGAACCACGCAAAGCCCTGGACGAGTTGATCCAGCAGCGAGGCTGCAACTACTCGTCGATCTCCCGCCTGCTCGGACGCAACGCGGCCTATATCCAGCAGTACATTCGGCGAGGCAGTCCGCGGAGCCTCGACGAGCAGGATCGTGCCGTTCTCGCCCGCTTCTTCGGCGTCGATGAAAAGGTGCTCGGCGCGCCCGAGCGTCGTTCCCCGGTCGTGGAACTCGTTCATGTCCCGGTGCTGAGTGTCGAGGCCTCCGCCGGTCACGGCGCGCTCGCCGAAATGGAATCCAAATGTTCCCAGTTCGGCTTCGACGAGAAATGGCTCCGCCGGCTGACCGCCAGCAAGGCGTCGAGCCTTTCCATCATCGGCGTGCATGGGGACTCGATGGAGCCGACCCTGCACGACGGGGACGAAGTCATGGTCGACCTCGGCGACGGGCAAGGGCGGCTGCGCGACGGCATCTATGTTCTGCGCATGGACGACGCGCTCAACGTGAAACGGATCGCGATCGAACCGCAGGGGCGCCGGATTTCCGTGGTGAGCGACAACCCGGCCTATCCGAGTTGGCGCGGCCTCGAGCGCCGCAGCATCAACATCGTCGGCCGGGTGCTTTGGTTTGGCCGTGCGCTCCAGTAAGCCCGCTGGCACATGCTGATCTTCCTTGCCGCCTCGATCGTCGCCGCCGGGCAGACGTTCACCTGCACGCCGACCCATGTGTGGGACGGCGATGGCCCAATATGGTGCGCCGAAGGGCCCCATGTTCGCCTCTCGGGCATTGCCGCGCGCGAGATGGACGGGAGCTGCCGACCCGGCCAGCCCTGTCCCGACGCTTCGTCCACCCAGGCGCGTGACGCGCTCGTCCGCCTGTTGGGCGGCGCAAGAGGAAGCAATTCGACCGGGCATGTCGTCGTTGCCGGGCCCAGGCTGAGCTGCCGGTCGGAAGGCTCGGCCGGCGGAAACAGGACCGCGGCCTGGTGCCGCCTGCCGGCCGGTGCCGACCTGTCCTGCGCGATGATCCGCACGCGCACGGTCCTGCGTTGGGATCGCTACTGGAAAGGCCCGGACTGCCGATGAGCGCCGACCTCCACCTGCGCGGCCGTCTCGAACGGGGAAGAGTGGGCTTGGTCCTTCGGGCCGAAGGTGGCGGCACATGGGAGCTCGACGCCGGAGGGCGAGCGCACCGCCTGGTCGGCCAGCAGGTCGAAGTCGTGGGACAGCGCGCCGGCTTCAACGGTATCGCCTGCGAGCAGGTGTGGCCCGCCGGCACACCGCGGCCGCGGCAAAGCAGGGTTAGGATCGAGTATCTCCTGGCCGGGGGCCTCGTCGCCTACGGCGTCCTTGCCTTCCTCATGGGACTGGTCGGCTACTTCCGCTGATGCTGAGCGAATGGGAGCTCTGGGCCTGTGCGAACCCGGTGCTGCAGAGCCACGGCGAGCACGCTGCGGCCCATGCTACCGAGCAGATCGAAGCGCTGGCGCGGGCCGGTGATGCCGATGGCGTGCGGGCCTGGCGGGCGATCGCCCGGCGCATCGGACAGCTCTCCGGCAAGGACGGACCGACACCGGTCCATTGATCCGATCCGGCGCCGGCCGCAGGCCTAGATCCCGATCTCGAACGGCTTGACGAGCGAACGGTCGCGCTCGGGCGGTTCCCGCTCCGGCATGGGCGTCCGTCCCTTGGCCTGGCCCCTTGCGGCAGCATCCCGAAGCAGATCGACCGTTTCGAGCGCCGAGCGTTTCATGCCGGGGTTGCGCTCGACGGCCGCCTCGAGCCTCGCCGCATTGTCGACGAACAGGGTGAGCCCGTCGCGCAACCGGGTGATCGTCACCAGGAAGGTCTGCTGGTTCGAGAGGTTGCGCTCGCGGCTGTCCATCACCGCGATCCCGCGGTCCGATGTCAGGCCCTGTGCCATGTGCGCGTTGAGCGCGTATGCGAGGTCGAGCCGCCCGAGCATGGGATCGTCGCGCGAGAGCTGGTGCTCGGCCCCGTGCGAGGTCTTCACCGTCACCCGCCGGTAGTCGATGGAGACGATGCGGGCCTGGTCGGCGTTGAGCAAACCGCGCTTGTGATCGGTTTCGGTCCAGCGAATGCGATCGCCGGCGTGGAGGTCGAGCGGGCGCACCTCGAACAGCCTCAGCGGATCCTGCTCGCCCTGCGGGCGAAGCTTGCCCGGCCGAAATTCAAAACGCCGGCCGCGTTCGTTCTCGAGCGTCACCCGGTGGCGCACGGCGTCAGTCTCGACCACGCGATACTGGCCCTTGAGCAGCCGCTGGCCACGCTGGCGGCGATCGACCTCGATCACCATTCCCGGCGCATAGGTGCGGGCGTAGCGCAATTCCTCGCCGGTGACATTGACGCGGGAAAGCGTGTCCACCCTGAGACTGGCCGATCCCAGCTCTCCATTGGCCCGCAACCCGGTCTGGACGGCATCATTGACCTGCGCCCGCAGCGCCCGGCCGGACGCATAGATCGATGTCTTCTCGCGCTCCTCGGGCGAGAGCGAGAGCCAGGCCGCTGCCGCCTCGACCGCGCCAGTGCCGGGCGCCTCGACGACATGCGATCCCAGGTGGCGGAGCGCCTCGTCGATCTTCCCGCCCTGGGCCGCATACTGGGCGCTGCGCAGCGCCTTTTCGCGGGCGCGCACGTTGATGTTCATGATGGCCGTCTCGACGCCGGCCTGCTGCATCACATCGAACGGCTTGCCCGCGTCGACGGCGCCCAGCTGCTTGCGATCGCCGATGCTGGCGAAGCGGTCGAGCTCGAGGAGATTGGCGAGCCGCACCAGCTTCTCCTTGTCGGCATTGCCGACCATCGAGGCTTCGTCGAGCAGGACGACGGTGCCGCGGAGCGCCGCCCTGGCTTCGGCCAACCGCACCGGGTCCGCGCCTTCGAGGATGTCGCGATAGCGGCGCAGGAAGCGCGCAACCGTCATCGACGGGATGCCGGTCTCGCGCTCGAGCATCTGCACGAGCGTGTTCTGCACCGCGAGGCCCAGCACCGAACGACCCTCCTCGCGCAGGATATCGGCGACGGGCTTGAGGACGGTGCTCTTGCCCGCTCCGGCGATCCCTTGGATGGCCACGATCCGGTTATGCGAGCCGAGCAGCAGGCGTCCCGCGCCTTCCTGCCCGGCGTTTAAGGTCATGCCATAGCGGAGCTGCGACAGTGCCTGCAGACGTTCACCGGCGACCTCCGCCGCGACGATCGCCGGAGCCGCGCCGCGCCCGCTTTCAACGGCGGCGATGATGCGCTGCTCGAGGCCGATCGCGTCGCGGGTGGTCACCAGATCGCGGTCGGCTCCCTTGCCCTTGAGCAGGTGACCCTGCTTGAGCAGCTGGTCGACGCGCCGCTCGATCTCGGACATCGGTGCCGGCAGCGCAAAGCCGAGCGCCGTGCGATAGATTTCCGTGCGCGAGAAGGACGCCTCGCGCTCGCGGAGATGGCGGATGGCGGAGGCGACGGCATGCACCGCAGCAATCTGCTCCGGCGTCCGGTCACGCAGGTTGGCCGGCACCAGCGGGTCGCCCTCGCGGAGTCCGACGCGCTCGGCAAAGGTCGCGGCGAGCGCGCGTCCCCGGTCGACGAGCGAGCGGACCGTCGAGCCAAATCCCTGCACCGCCCCCAAGTCCTGCACCGCCCGTGCATTGGCTCGGGCAATCACGCTGGCGGGATCGAAGCCGAGCGTCGCCGCGGCTTCCCTCCAGTCCCGGGCGAGCGCTTCGCGGTCTTCGACCCTGGCCTTGTCGGCCCGCGTCATTAGAGTCGCCGCATCGTTCACTCCCGGGCCGCGGTGATCCATTTTTGCCACGGCATCGAGGATCTCCGCGCGCCGGGAACTGAACGCGTCCCGAATGGCCTTGGGAACGCCGACCGCCTCGAAGTTGCCGTGCTTGCCGAACTCGCCGACCTGGTAGCCGAGCTTCTCGACGGACAGCCGGAAGCGCGCCATCGTCATCGCATTGAGCAGCGTGTTGTGCTCCCATAGCTTGTCGTTGCGCAGCGCCCGCCACTTGCCGTCAGGGCCTTGGGTGACATTGGCGACCACCGCGTGAAGATGGGCGTTCGGCTCCTGGTTGCGGTTGGTGTCGTGCTGAAACAGGCCGATGACGAGATTGCCGGTGGCGACCGCCCGCTCGCGTCCGCGCACCTCCATCCGTGTCTCGGCAAGGTTCTTCTCGGCCCAGGCCAGCGTCTCCCGGACGGCGGCGGAGTAGGCGTCGAGGATGCGCTTGTCCCCGCTGACCAGGGCAAGGAGCGACCAGCTCTTGGGCATCGAAAAGGTGAGGTCCGTGCCGGCGCGATGGACGCGATTGTCGCTGCCGACGCGGCTGCCGTCGGGGAGCAGGCCCTTGAGTATCGCCTCGAACTGGCGTGCCTCGATCCGCCCTTCGAGACCGAGCTTCTGCGCACCCTTGCCGAGCCATTCGCCGGAGCGATCGGCGTCGGCACGGGTGTAGTAATTGTCGGCGGCGAAGTAGTTGGCAGCGCCGCCGGCCGTGCGGACATTGGCCACCGAGAGCATGACCCGGATCCTCTAAGAGCTGTCGCCCGCGTGCATCGTCAAGGCCCGAAGTCGCCGAGGTCGGGCTCCTCGCGCGGAGGGGGATCGCGCTCCGGCACGCCGTCCTCGAGCATCAACCTGCGCGCCTCGGCGTCGCCGCGCCGATCGGCAGACTTGTCCACCTGCTGCGGCCGAGCGGCCTGGTCCCTTGTCCCGGGGGCGTCGGGTCGACCGGTCGCCGGCGGGGCCTTGTCAGCCTCCGGACGACCGGAGGGCGAGCCCGCGCGCAGCACCGCATCCGTGGGAAGAGAGGTTCTGGCGCTGGCCGGGCCAGGACGGACCGGCGGGTCTCCCGGCTTGGAGACCTGCGGCCCAGGTTTGGGCGCATCGAGGCCGCCCGGCAGGCCCGTTGCAAGGTCGCGGCCGACCGATGCCGGGGGCGGCGCATTGCCGGCCGGCTGACGGGGTTCGAGCGCGAGCACGCCCTGCTTCGGAACTACCGGCTTGCCCGCGCCATCGTCGTTCGACGACGGATGCTCGGTCGCCCCTGGCCCGCCCGCGAGGTGGGCATGCGCGGGCGGAAGCGGGGGCGCCGAAGTCCCCGCCGCCGGTCGATCCTGGGCGCGGCCGATGAACGTCTCGGCCACCTTGGGGCGGCTTACCGGCTTCAACTTGACGGGCGCGGCCGGGAAACCGTCGGGGAACTTCAGGTAGCCCGAAAGCCGCGGCAGGTTCATCAGCTGGTCGGGTAGGAGGAGCGGTTCGATGTGCTTGCGCGGGGTCAGGCTGACCGCGTCGCGGGCGTTGTTGTAGCCGTAGGTGTAGGCCTCCT
>CAZPOS010000083.1:0-19827 GCA_964588065.1 uncultured Reyranella sp. | reverse complement strand
TGACGGCGACGTCGTGACTGACCTGGCGCACGACCTTGAGATCGTGGCTGATGAACAGATAGGCGATGCCCAGCCGTTCCTGGAGATCGAGCAGCAGGTTTACCACCTGCGCCTGGATGGAAACGTCCAGCGCCGAGATTGGCTCGTCGCAGACCAGCAGGTCCGGTTCCGTCATCAGGGCGCGTGCCAGCACCACCCGCTGGCGCTGGCCGCCCGACAATTCGTGTGGGTAGCGTTCGTACTGGTGGCGCTGCAGGCCGACCGATTCCATGACGGCCAGCGCGCGGTCGCGGCGCTCCGCGGCCATGGCTCGACCGTGGATGACCAGCGGCTCCTCGATCTGCGTCCCGATCGGCAGGCGGCGGTCGAGGGCGCCCAGCGGATCCTGATAGACCATCTGGATGTGCCGGCGCAGCCCGCGCCAGGCCGGCGTGTCGACGGGCGGCAGCGTCTGTCCGCGATAATGCACGGTACCGGCGGTGGGCGGCACCAGTCCCAGCACCAGCTTGCCGGTCGTCGACTTGCCGCACCCGGACTCGCCTACCAGGCCCAGCGTCCGACCCGGCCGCAGGGCCAGCGACACGCCGTCGACGGCGCGCAGCACGGCCTTGGGCGCGAAGAGACCCTGACCCGTGCGCACCCGGTAGTGGCGCCGCAGATCGGTGGCCTGGAGAAGGGCGCTCATTCCGCCGCCTGCGCCTGGGTCCAGGCGGAAGCGCCCGGCTCGAGTCGCCGGTGACAGGCGGCGGCATGGCGGAAGCCGACGATCCGCGAGGGCGGCGGCACCGTCGCGCACTTCGTCTCGGCGAACGGGCAGCGCGGCGCGAAGCGGCAGCCGGCCGGCATGTTTCCCGGTTCCGGCACGGTGCCGGGAATGGCGGCCAGCCGGCGGCGCGGGCCGGTGAGCGTGGGCAGGGCCGCGAGCAGGCCCTGCGTGTAGGGATGCCGCGCCGTGCCGAACAGGTCGGCGCCGGGCGCTTCCTCGACGAGGCGCCCGGCATACATCACTGCCACGCGGTCGACGTTTTCAGCGACCACGCCGAGGTCATGGCTGATCAGGACCAGCGCCATGCCGGTGTCGCGCCGGATGCTGGCCAGAAGGGCCAGGATCTGGGCCTGGATGGTGGCGTCGAGCGCCGTCGTGGGCTCGTCGGCGACCAGCAGGTCGGGCTCGCCGGCCAGCGCCATCGCGATCATGACCCGCTGGTTCAGACCGCCCGAGAGGAGATGGGGATAGTCGGACAGGCGCCGGCGGGCATCGGCGATGCCCACCTGGTCGAGCAGCCGCAGCGCCTCGGTCTCGGCGGCGCGACCGCTGAGGCCACGATGGAGGGCGATCGCCTCGACGAGTTGCCGCCCGATGCGATGGACCGGATTGAGGCAGCTCGACGGGTCCTGGAAGATCATGGCGATGCGCTTGCCGCGGACCTGCTCGAGGTTGCCGCGGGGGGCGCCCACCAGTTCCTTCCCGTCGAGGCGGACCGAGCCGGTCACGCGAGCCTTGGTCGGCAGCAGGCCGAGCGCGGCCAGCCAGGTCACGCTCTTGCCCGATCCAGATTCACCCACGATGCCCAGCGCTTCGCCGGGGGCGATCTCGAGGCTCACACCGTCGACGGCACGCGAGACCCGCGCGCCGGCCGCGAAATCGACGGTGAGATCGCGCACCGCGACGAGGGGAGCCGTCATCGCGTCGCCCTCAGATCGAGAAGTTGTTGCTGCGGAACTCCATGGCGAAGGAGGGCGAGGCCTTCCACTTGATGTCCTTGCGTTTGGCCGTGAAGGTCGCGTTCTGGTGCAGTACCGTGTAGGCCGGATCCTCGCGTTCGCAGATCTCGAGCATGCGCTTGAACATCGCCTTGCGCTTCTGCATGTCGGTCTCGACTTCCATCGCCACCGAAAGCTTGTTCATCTCCTCGTTGGTCCATTCGCCGACCTGCTGCTGCTGACCCTGCGGCCCGTGCTGGGCGACGATCGAGGAAATCGGATCGTTGAAACCGGCGCTGTTGGACCAGTCGCGCACGGCGCGCGGACTGTTCGCATCGAATATCTGCTGCCAGTTCTCCTTCATCTCGATCTGCACGTTGAGGCCGGCCGCGCGCCACATCTCGACCAGCACCTGCGCCGTCGACACCTGGTTGGTGTAGTAGTTGTTGAGCAGCCGGTAGGGGATCGGATCGCCCTTGTAGTTGGCCTCCTTCAGCAGGGCCTTGGCCTTGGCGAGGTCGTAGGCCGGAACCGTCCAGTTCTCGACGAACATCGGGCCGTAGAACTCCCATTGCAGGCCGGCGGGCACGCGGGTGCGGCCCGACCACAGCGCGTCGACGATCGCCTGTCGGTCGATGGCGTGCGTGAAGGCCTGGCGGATGCGCGGGTCGGCGAGTCGCGGATGGTTCTTGTCGAACACCGTGAGGCGGTGATTGACGATGGTGCTGCCCAGCACCTCGAACTTGGGGTTCTTCTCGATGCCGGGAATCTGGTCCGGCGGCACGTCGCAGATGAAGTCGAACTGGCCGGCCAGCAGGCCGTTGATGCGGGTCGCGACCTCGGGCACCACCATGATGCGCACGCTCTTGAGCGGCGGGCGGCCGCCCCAATAGTCGTCATGCGCGTCCAGGGTCAGCGACTGGTCGGGCACGAACTCGCGCACCTTGTAGGGGCCGGTCGAGACGGGCGCGCGGGCCCAATCGAGCCAGCTCTTGGATTCTTCGTAGGCGCGGCGCGAGACGATGTCGCTGCCGAGGCGTCCGATGCGGCCCTCCATGGTCACGTCCGGCGTGCGGTTGGTGAAGCGGACCGTGTACTTGTCGACGGCCTCGACCTTCTCCAGTGCCGGGAACAGGCGCTTGGCGACCGCCGGGACTTCCGGGGGCAGGTTCTTGCCCTGGACCGAATCGCGGATCAGGACCGAGGTGAACAGCGTCTTGTTCGAGGTGATGTCGTAGTCGGGCCCGAACATGCGGTCGCGACTGAAGGTGAAGACCACGTCGTCGGCCGTCATCTCGTCGCCGTTGTGGAACTTCACGCCCTTGCGCAGGGTGAATTCGACGGTGCGGGCATCGATGCGCTTCCAGCTCTCGGCGAGGCCCGGAACCTCTTCGAGCTTGGCCAGCAGGTCCTGCATGATCAGCCGTTCGAAGATGAAGGAGAAGACGCGCTGGCCGACGTTCGATTGTTCGCGCAGCGGCTCCAGCGCGGCGCTGTTGGCGATCTGCTGCACGGCGATCGTGATGCTGGGCCGGCGGTCGGCCTGGCCGAGGGCGATGCGCGGCAGCGCGAAACTCGTGGCGGCGAGGCCGGATGCGGCGATCAGAGCGCGGCGGCGCAGGAACATGATGGAAACCTCTGCAAGGAAGGGCGGCACGCTAGGGCGCTTCCGTGAACGCGAGGTTTCGGTTCGGTGACGCTTCGCTTGTTGCGCTGCGGGAGATCGTCCACTGTGCATCGGCGCTGACGGTGGCGACGCGGTCACGGTAGAATGGAAATCCGGCCAAACCCGGGGAGGATCATTGCCAATGTTCATCAGGAAGCTCGCGACGTTTGCCCTGGTGGCACTCACGCCGCTCGCGGCCGCCGCCCAGCAGAACGCCGAGGTGACGTTCCGGTTCAAGGAGAACCCCAACAGCATCTCGGGCTGTATTCAGATGGACTCCTCCTTCACCCGGGAACACACGTTCAAGATCTCGAACGGCCAGGCCGAGGTGAAATCCGCCGGAGGAATCGACGTGAAGATGAAGCCGATCCGCGCGAACGTCTATCAGGGCACCTTCAACCTCGGTCGCATGAACATCATCTATACGGCCGATCTGGGCGCCACGCCGCCGACCCTGGTCGCGCAGAGCCAGGACGGCGGCTGCAAGTGGAATGCCGTGAAGGCCTGATCTTGCGGCTTTTGCGGTCTTCTGAGGCTTGATGCGGGGGCAGCGGTCGATTCCGTTCAGCGTCACCATTCTGACGCTGATGGCCCTGGTCGTGGTGCCGCTCACGAGCGTGCTGCTGTGGCTCGGCTGGCGGTCCGTCGACCTGCTGGAGCAGCGCAGCGCCGACCAGAGGGTCGCCCATCTCGAATCGGCGGTGGAGGATTTCCTCACCGACGGGCTGCATGTAGTGGTTTCGGTCGGCCAGACGCTGGCCTTCGGCCCAAGCTTCAACGCGACGGAAAATCCGTTGACCGACGAGGAGCGCCGGCACCAGCTCGTCGCCATGCTGGATCGCCATCGGGCCGTGCAATCGGCCTTCGTCGGCTATGCCGATGGCAGTTTCATCTATGCCGGGCGGCCGGAAAACTTCAGCATCGAGCAGCGGATCGAACTCGACGCGCCGGATGGGGAATCGATCATCGTTCGGGTGATCGAGGCGGGGGCAGCGCCGCGGACCGAAACCTACTGGTTCTATCTGCCCGATGGCAGTCACGGCCCCGCCCGGACGACCACGTCGAGCTTCGACGCCCGCACCCGGCCCTGGTACCTCGAGGCGATGAAGGCGAAGCAGCCTATCCTCACCGAACCCTATCGCTTCGCCCAGATACCCGACGCGGGCATTTCCGCCGGTATTCCGCTGCGCTCCGGCCTCGGCGTCATGGGCTTCGACTTCACGCTCCGGACGCTGTCGGAGCTGCTCACCGCCTACAAGATCACCGCCAATTCGGTGATCGTGGTGGGCCATTCTCGTGGCGGTGTGGAGATCGAGTCGGAGCCATGCGCGCCGACACTGCCTGGCTGCCTGCCGGCGGACGCGCTGGTGCGCCAGATCCTGCACAAATCCGTGGAAGAAGGCGTCGCGACGGACCTGAAGATCGATCGTCAGGTCGATGCGGGAGGCCATGCCTATCGCGTGATCGTCCACCGCATGCCGCCGCTGCTGGGGCAGCGCTTCGTGATCGCCGCTGCGGTACCGGTACGGGAGCTGACGGCGGAGTCCCGGGTGCTGCTGCAACGCGCTGCGATCGCCGCCGCGGTCGCCGTGGCACTGGCCGCGCTCGGGGCGCTGGCAGCGTCGCTGATCCTCTCGCGCTCGATCGCCCGCATCGCGCTCAAGACCGAGCGCATCCGTCAGCTCGATTTCTCCGACCAGCAGCCGGTGAGCAGCCGCATCACCGAGATCGTCCGCCTGTCCGATGCCGTGGAGAACATGCGCGCGGGCCTGGAAATATTCGGGCGTTACGTTTCCAAGAATCTCGTGCAGCAGATCATGCGGTCTCCGGCGAGCAGCGGCGTCGGCGGAACGCGGCGCGAGGTCACCGTGATGTTCACCGACATCGAGGGCTTTTCGCTGCTGACCGAAGCGATGGAGCCGGAGCTGCTGACCAGCCGCCTGTCGCGCTACTTCGAGGCGCTCGGATCGGCCATCACGGCCAATCGCGGCACGATCGACAAGTATATCGGCGACAGCATCATGGCGTTCTGGAACGCTCCCGAGACCGATCCGCAGCATATCGCCAATGCATGTCGGGGCGCGCTGCAGGCGGCGGCATCCGGCCACGCCCTGTCGGAGAAATGGCGCGAGCGCGGCCGGCCGGGTTTCCGCACGAGGTTCGGACTGCATACGGGCCCGGCCGTGGTCGGCAATGTGGGCGCGCGCGAACGGATCAACTACACTCTGGTCGGGCAGGTCGCGAACCAGGCCTCGCGCCTCGAAGGCATGAACAAGGTCTATGGTACCGAGATTCTGGCCAGTGGCGAGGTCGCCGGCCCGACGGCCGGGCTTTTCGTGTGGCGTCACATCGACAGGGTCGTGGCGGTCGGCACGACCGAGGCGCACGACGTCTACGAGCCGATGGGCGAAGCGGCGAGCCGCGCCGAACACGCGGCCTTTCTCGCCAAGTGGGAACAGGCCCGCGAGGCCTATGTCGCCGGTCGCTTCGAGGAGGCTCTCGCCGGTTTCCGCGCGGCCGCGGCGGTGCGCGAGGAGGATCCGCCCTGCCACGTGTTCATCGGACGCTGCGAGACGTTCCTGCGCGAGGGCGCGCCGGCCGGATGGGACGGCACCTGGCACATGGACCGGAAGTAGGTTTCAGAAGCGGGCCGACAGGCGTCCGCTGAAGACGTTCACCGGTCCGCGCACGGCGTTGTAGGCCGGATTGACGAGCAGCTGATAGTCGGCGGTGGCGACGAGACCCTTGGCGATCTGGAAGGCATAGTAGGCTTCGACGACGGCCTCGGAGGCATAGGTGAGGGCGCCGTCGCCGACCAGGACGCCGAGCCCGCCGGCGGCGAGATAGTTGCTGTGGCTGGCCGAGAGGCTGTTGAGGGCGCCGGCGATCCCGATCCGGTCGTCGGGCCGGCCCCAGCCCGTTCCCTTGATCGAGGCGCCCAGCGAGATGCTGGTGTCGATATCGGTAAAAGCCATGATCTCCGACGCGCCATTATTCCAGCTGAAGCGGCCGAACAGGCCGATCGAGTCGGTGATCTCCTGCTCGAGGTTCAGGTAGAGACCGTACTTGGTGCGGCCGCGACGCGTCTGCGCGATCGTGTCGTCGGCCGTCAGGCCGGGCGTGAGCGCCGCAAGCGCGACGGCCTCGTCATAGGACCCGGAGAAGGCGTTGTTCATCCAGGTCCCGAGGCGCACGGCACCGGGCCGGTCGAACGGCCGGTAGCGCAGTTCAAGTTCGCCCACATAGCCGCCGCGGACGAACAGGGCCGTGTCGAACGTATTGGCGTTCGGCTCGTTGCCCACCAGGAAGTAGCCCGCGCGCACGGCCCAGTTTGGCCGGTTGAGCTCGGCGGTGAAGCCCCAGGTCAGGCCGAGCCGGTCGGCGGGGTAGTCGAAGGCGCCGGACGCCCAGATCGACCAGTTGAGGAAGTCGACGCGGGGATCCTCGGCGTAGCTGTTGCCGTCGAAAATGTCCTTCACCGAATACTTGCCGATCTGCAGCGTGACCCGCGACACGTCGCGCTCGCCCGAGAGCTGGCCGTACTCGCTCTCGACCTTCTCGCGCTCGCCGCCCAGTCCGATCTCCTGACGCAGGAACAGGCGCGACGTGTTGTAGCGCGGATAGGGGAAGTTCGACTTCTGCGCCTCGCCGTTCGGATAGCCGCCGGCACCCGTGGTGTTGGCGACGCCGAAACCCTGCAGGAGCTCGGGGTTGTAGTAGAGTTCGCCGCCCTGCCAGAGCCGCACGCCGATGAAGGCCGACGCCGTCCAGGTCTGCCGGCTCTGCCCGTCCGGCGGCAGGCTGTTGGCACCTGAATAGGCCGCGGCGATCGGCGGATAGCCCTGGAAGATGAACGTCGTCTGCCCGTGGATCTCCCACGAACCCGGGCCGCGGTCGGGCTTGTCCTCCGCCTCCTCGTCGGGCGCGCCGAACTTGTAGTTCAGGCCCAGCCTGACCCGATGCAGGTCGTAGAGCGAATCGTAGCGGGACGGCAACGCGAAGGTGAAGCCGTTCAGGGGGAGGCTGGTGTAGAGATATTCCGCGCGCGCCGACCACCTCGAATCCAATCGATAGTCGACACCGGCGCCCAGCACGTAGCCGGCTCGCACGTTTCCGGGCGTGGCGTCGTCATTGCCGGTCGTGAGGTCGATGCGCTCGTTGCGAACGCTCGCCCAGGCGATGCCGCCGGTCACGAAAGGCGTCCACCGGTCCAGTGCATAACCGACACGGCCGCGCAGGCTGGCGAGATATTCCAGCTGCTGGTTGGCCGTGGCCGTCGACGTCGCGCGATAGGACATCACCTGCCCCAGGTCCTGCGCGCCGGGAAAGGACATGTCGAGTTCGAGACCCAGCATCAGGCGGGACGGAAAGTAGTATTCGTAGCCGGCCTGCACGCCGCCAAAGATGGTGCCGTAGTCGGTGGTGCCGCCCGCGGTCGCACCGGGGACCGGGTTGGCGAAGGTGGCGGTGGCGTTGCCGAAGAGGTAGCCGACATGGCCGCCCCCATAGAAGCCCGAGCGTGCCGCGCCGGGCTCGTCCGCCCGAACGCCTGACGACGCGAGCAGCAGGATCGCGAGCGCCGCCAGCCGGGTCGTGATCGAGCGGCCTGTTTGCATCGTATGGGGGGCTCGCCGGATCGTCATCGGCCGCTCGTTATCACGCGGGTGACGGTTCCGCCCTGCGACGATCAGAACCGGACGGTTACACCCAGCGTGAAGAACTTGGTGTTCGACACATCGTATGTCGTGCCGACCAGGAGATCGAAGTCGAACCGCGGATGAGCGGCCGGCGTGTAGCGAAGGCCCATCTGGTTGCCGATCACGCCGGGCTGGCGGCCGAACGCTTCCATCATCAGCGTCACGTCCCAGCCGACATCGACCTCCACCTGTCCGCCCCAGAAGAAGGCGGTGGGATTGTCGCTGTCGAGATAGCTCCATCCGCCATTGACGTTGATCCTGAACTTTTCCGTCACGGGGACCGTCACGAGCCCGATCAGGCTTGCCAGACCGAGGTCCCCTGTCCTCGCATTGACCGCGGCAGTCAGACCCAGCCCGAAGCCGACGCCCTTCGAGGCCGGCTGGAAGTTGATCTTGAGCTGCGGCCCGATCAGGGGTCCTGCGATGGTCTGATCCCAGTAATGGGCATAGGCGGCGCCGATCTCGAGCCAGGGCATCTTGAGCGTGGTGCAGGCCGGTGCGACGTTGGCGTAGCCGTCGCCGGGCACGAAGTCGGCGACCCACAGTTCAAAGTGGCACGTGCCGGGCGTTTCGACTTCGGAATCGTCGACGACATGGGCGCCGCCTGCCGCCAGCGTCGGGCCGGCGAGAGCGGCGGCAGCCACCCAGAGCAGGGTGCCGAGAAGGACGCAGAAGCTGTTATTTTTCACGCGCCGCGAAATTCGCCCGGCATCGTTACACGCGCAAGACGTTTTCAGGCGCGCATCAATGTCCGCACATGCGTGGCGACGGATTCGGCGAGAGCGGCGAGGTCGTAGCCGCCTTCGAGCACCGACACGAGGCGCCCGCGGCCGTGGCGGGCGGCGATGCCCAGAAGTTCTTCCGTCAGCCAGACGAAGTCCTCGGTCTCGACGTCGAGCTGCGCCAGCGGATCGCGGCGATGGGCATCGAAGCCCGCCGAGACGATGACGAGCTCGGGCGCGAACGTGTCGAGCGCCGGCAGCAGCCGGTCGGCCCAGGCGGCCCGGAAGGCCGCGCTGCCGCTTCCGGCGGGCAGGGGGACGTTCGCGACGTTGCCGTCGATGCCGCGCTCGCGCGCCGAACCGGTGCCGGGATAGAGCGGGTACTGGTGCGACGAGGCATAGAACAGGCCGGGGTCGGTCTCGACCACGGCCTGCGTGCCCTGGCCGTGATGCACGTCGAAGTCGATCAGGGCGATGCGGCGAACTCCGTGGGCGGCGCGCGCATGCAGGGCGCCGATCGCGGCGTTGCTGAACAGGCAGAAGCCGCCCGGCACGTCGGGCGTGGCGTGATGGCCGGGCGGCCGCACGGCCGCG
This sequence comes from uncultured Reyranella sp., assembly GCA_964588065.1. Classification (GTDB taxonomy): domain Bacteria; phylum Pseudomonadota; class Alphaproteobacteria; order Reyranellales; family Reyranellaceae; genus Reyranella. The sequence goes on along the minus strand of CAZPOS010000083.1, from coordinate 10,444 downwards.
AAGGCGGTGCGCGCCTGTCCGCCCAGCACGCCGTCGACCGCGGCCACGACCGCGCCGGCGGCATGGAGGGCGGCATTGGCGCTGCCGGCGCTCATCACCGTATCGGCATCGACGTGGACCAGTTGGCCCTCGGGCGGTCGGATGCCCAGGATGGCGTCGACATAGGCCCGGGGATGGACGCGCGTCAGCTGCTCGATCGTGGCGGCGGGGGCGATCAGACGGGTGAGCCCTTCGAATTCCTCGTCCGCCAGGGCCGCGGTCACCGCGCGCAGCCGGTCGGCCCGCTCCGGATGATAGTCGCCGGTATCGTGCTCCAGGAACGACGGATGGCTGATCAGCAGCGTCATGCATCCCCTCTAGCGCGGTTCGGCGATCTGCGACAGAGTCGCCCGCAACCCATCGATCGCTGTGAGGTTCTTTTGTCCAAGTTGCGCTGTCTGGCCGTCGCCGCCCTGGTCCTTTTCGCCGGGCAGGCCGCCGCCCAGGAAACCATGTTCCGGCTGAAGAATTCGATGGAGTATCCGATCGCCCAGCTCTCGGTCTCGCCGACGCAGCTCAACATGTGGGGTCCGAACTTCCTGCGTCCGCCGATCATCCGTCCCGGCGAGGCCCGCGAAGTGTCCTACCGGGCCCCGACCGACTGGTGCATGGGCGACCTCAAGGTGACCTTCGCCGACGGCGGCCCCCCGGCTGTCTGGGGTTACCTCAATCTTTGTACGCTGAAGAACATCTCGCTCCACTACGACCGCATGAGCGGCATCACCACCGCCCGCTACGACGAGTAGGAAGAACATGGACGCCTTGCCGGGTCTGCCGTTCGACAACAGCTATGCGAGGCTGCCGGAGCGGTTCTATGCCCGGCTCCACCCGACGCCGGTCGCGGCGCCGCGGCTGGTGAAGCTGAACGAGGCTCTGGCCCTGCAGCTCGGTCTCGATCCGCAGGCGCTGACCTCGGCCGAGGGCGTGGAAATGCTGGCGGGTAATCGCGTGGTGCCGGGCTCGGAGCCGATCGCGCTCGCCTATGCCGGCCACCAGTTCGGTAACTTCGTGCCGCAGCTGGGCGACGGGCGTGCCATCCTGCTGGGCGAAGTCGTGGACCGCGACGGTCGTCGGCGCGACATCCAGCTCAAAGGGTCGGGCCCCACACCCTTCTCGCGCAGCGGCGATGGCCGCGCCGCCGTGGGACCGGTCCTGCGCGAATACATCGTGAGCGAGGCCATGGCGGCGCTGGGCATTCCGACGACGCGCTCGCTGGCCGCCGTCACCACGGGCGAGCCGATCTGGCGCGACGGCGAGCTGCCGGGCGCGGTGCTGACGCGCGTCGCGTCGAGCCATGTGCGCGTCGGCACCTTCCAGTTCTTCGCCGCGCGCGGCGACGCCGAGGCGCTGCGCCTGCTGGCCGACCATGTGATCGCGCGGCATTACCCGGAGGCTCGCGCCGCCGCCGAGCCTTATCGGGCGTTGTTCGAAGCGGTGATCGCGCGGCAGGCCGCGCTGGTGGCAAAGTGGCTTCTGGTCGGCTTCATCCATGGCGTGATGAACACCGACAATTGCTCGATCGCAGGCGAGACCATCGACTACGGTCCCTGCGCTTTCATGGACGCCTACAACCCCGAGACGGTGTTCAGCTCGATCGATCAGCAGGGCCGCTATGCCTATGCGCATCAGCCGAGCATCGCCCACTGGAACCTGGCGCGGTTCGGCGAGACCCTTCTGCCGCTCCTGGCCGAGGACAGCGACAAGGCGCTGGCGATCGCCAACGAGGTGCTGGGGACCTTCCGCCAGCACTATGTCGACGCGTTGATCGGCGGGCTGCGCCGCAAGCTCGGCCTGTTCACCGAGGAGGAGGGCGATGCCGCGCTCGCCCAGGACCTGCTCAACGCCATGACCGACGGGCAGGCCGACTTTACGCTCACCTTCCGCCGCCTGGGAGAAGCCGCCGCCGATCCCGCCGCCGACGCCGCAGTGCGCGACCTGTTCGGTGAGAAGCGGCAATCGCTCGACGCCTGGCTGCCGCGCTGGCGCGACCGCCTGTCCCGCGAGGCGCAGGACGGGCAGAGCCGGCGCGCGGCCATGCAGGCCGCCAACCCGCTCTACATTCCGCGCAATCACCGGGTGGAACTGGCCCTGGTCGCCGCGGCCGAACGCGAGGACTACGCTCCGTTCGAAGAGCTGCTGGCGGTGCTGGCGAAGCCGTTCGAGGAGCGACCGGAATTCGCCGCCTATGCCGAGCCGCCGCCCGAAGACCAGCGCGTGTACCGGACGTTCTGCGGCACCTGAGGATCCTTCGCTTCAGAGATTGACCGCCGTCGGCCGCGCATCCTTCCAGTCGATCCAGCGGTCGAGATGCATGAAACGCCCGTCGTCGGTACCGATCTCGCGGGCGATCAGTGCGTTCAGCTTGCCGTTCATCGTCGCGATCAGGTCGCGATTGCGCTCGAAGTCGTGGGCCAGGTTCACGATCTCGTCGGGATCGTTCACGAGGTCGTAGAGTTCGAGATCGTTCTTGGCCCGAAGCTCTTCCAGCGTCGCCGGCGTGTTGAAGCCGTGGAACGGGAAGTAGCGGCTGAACTTGTAGCGCTCGTCGACGATCGAGCGGATGCAGACCCGCAGCGTCCAGTCGATCGGGAACGATTCGATCTTCCTGAACTGCTCCGAGCGCGCGATCGATTTGTCCTGCAGCGTCTCGTAGAGGGTGCGCGTGAAATTGGCATCGTGCACCATCAGCTGGCTGTAGCAGAACAGCGTGCCGCCGCGCTTCTGCGTGAAGCCGGGATTCACCGGCTGGCGCAGCAGCGGCGAGAAGTCCTGCCCCCTCATCCGTGTCATCGTGTCGGCGACCGGTGCCGTCGACTTGCCCGTCAGAGCGACGATGGTCGGCACGAAGTCGAGATGCGAGGTGAGTTCGAGGCAGCGCTGTCCGCCCTTGATCTCCGGATGGACCACCAGCATCGGCACGTGGTTCTGCTGGCGGTAGGTGGTCGTGCCCTTGCCCTGCAGGCCGCCATGACTGGCCAGCAGCTCGCCGTGATCCGAGGTGAAGATCACGATGGTCTTGTCGGTGAGTCCCAGCCGGTCGAGCTGCTCCAGCACCTGCACGACCTGCTGGTCGGCGTCGCGGATGGCGTTGAAGTAGTAGTTCTGCCGCAGCCGCATGCGCCATTCCTCCTGCGGGATCAGCCCGGTCAGGATGGCATTGGCGCCCTTGTAGATGCGATGTGCCGGCACGCGGTCGGGCGTGTCGAGCGATTGCTGCCAGGTCTTCTGCAGCGGGATCTCGTTCCATTCCTGCCGATAGAAGGAATCGTCCGGCGGAAAGTCGATCTTGAGTTTGGCCTCGACCGCCTGCACCGGCTTCTCGCCACGCCTGTCGGTGTTCACCCACATCACGTCATGCGGGTTCACCAGATTGACCGCGAGATACCAGGGTTGCTTGCGGTCGGTCATCGGCCGGCCCTTGGCCTTCAGCCACTGGATGGCCTGCGCCGCCGTGATCTGGTCGTACTCGTAGCCGCCCTGCGCGCCTTCGATGAAATCGCCTACGCCGGTATAGTCGTAGAAGCCGTAGTCGCGATCCATCATGGTCTCGAACAGCGCCTTGATGTCGTCGGCGTGGTTCTCCATCGCCATCGCGCCGTTCAGATGCCACTTGCCCTTGTAGGCGGTGTAGTAGCCCATCTTGCGCAGGATCTTGCCGATGGTCGGCAAAGACGGATCCAGGCTCTTCATGTAGGGCACGCCGGCATTGTCGAAGATGCCGTTATGCGGCATGTGCAGGCCGGTATAGATCACCGCGCGCGAGGCCGAGCACATGTCGGCGGCGATCTGATGGTTCTCGAAATAGGTCCCCGTCGCGCGCAGCCGCTCATGTCCCGGCAACGGTATGGGCCAGCCCGGGCCCATGTAGTGTTCCTGGTCCGTCAGGATGAAGAGGATGTTGTAGCCGCCGTCGTTCGAGCCCGGCGCGTCGACGGACGGGAAGGCCGATTCGGTGCCGCCGGTGATGCGCGCGGTTTCCGCCCGGGCGGGCGCGTCGCAGGCGGCACTGGCGGCGAGAGCCGCGCCGCCGGCAATGAAGGTCCGGCGCGAAGGATGGGTCACGGGGTCCTCCAGGAGAGTTCGCTCATTTCGTAGCACCGATTCGGGGCACGCGGGCGATCTCGATGAGCCGCGCGCAGTCGACATGCGCTTCGAGATGATCCGCGAGGCGGTCGAGCGTTTGGTCTATGTCGGCCTCATAGTCGAGGCCTGAATTCGCGGCACCGATCCGCTGCAGCCAGTAACGCCGCTGGCGATCGTCCGCCAGCAGACCGTGGATGTAGCAGCCGGCGATCCGGCCGGTCGCATCGATCGTGCCGTCCGTGGCGCCGCCCTCGAGTTCGAGCAGCGGGCGGGCGGTCGTGGCGGTGCGGCCGACATGCATCTCGTAGCCCTTGAACGGCACGCCCTCCGCTATGATCTTCCCGGAGACCTCGACAAGGACCTTGTCGCCGCCCAGGACGGTTTCCGCGTCAAGCAGGCAAAGTCCTTCGACGCTGCCAGGCGGTCCCTCGATCCCTTCGGGATCGGAAATGCGCCGTCCCAGCATCTGGTAGCCACCGCAGAGGCCCAGCACATGGCCGCCGCGCCGCAGATGCGCCTTGAGGTCGATGTCCCAGCCGGCCGTGCGGAGGACGGCGAGGTCGGCGATGGTGGCCTTCGAGCCGGGCAGGACGACCAGCGCCGCATCGCCCGGAATCGGCTGGCCCGGCCGGACGAACATGACGTCGACGCCCGGCTCCTGACGCAGCGGATCGAGATCGTCGAAGTTGGCGAGGTGCGGATAGGCCAGAACGACGATCTTGACGGCGCCGCCCGGCGCGGTGGACGCTGGCAGGCTGAGCGCATCTTCCGCAGGCAGCCGAACGGCCTGCGGGAAGTAGGGTACGAGGCCGAGCGCCGGCCAGCCGGTCCGCTCCGCGATCAGCGTCATGCCGTCGGCGAACAGACTCGGATCGCCGCGGAAGCGGTTGACGATGAAGCCCGCGATCATTGCGGCGTCGTCGGGATCGATCACGGCCTTGGTGCCGACCAGGCTCGCGATGACTCCGCCTCGGTCGATGTCTCCCACCAGAACGACCGGCACGTCCGCAGCGCGTGCAAAGCCCATGTTCGCGATGTCATGGGCGCGCAGATTGACCTCGGACGCCGACCCGGCGCCTTCGACCAGCACGAGATCGGCGTCGGCGCCGAGACGGCCGAAACTGTCGAGCACCGACGCCAGCAGGCCGGCCTTGATGCCCTGATAGTCGCGCGCCCAGGTATTGCCGACCATTCGGCCCTGCACCACGAGTTGGGCACCGATGTCGCTCTGGGGCTTCAGCAGCACCGGGTTCATGTGGACACTGACAGGCACCCGCGCTGCCCGTGCCTGCAGCGCCTGGGCGCGACCGATCTCGCCGCCATCGGACGTCACCGCGGCATTGTTCGACATGTTCTGCGGCTTGAACGGGCGGACCCTCAGGCCACGCCGCGCGAAGACGCGGGCGAAGCCCGCGACCAGCAGCGACTTGCCGACGTCGGAGCCCGTGCCCTGGATCATGAGCGCGCGCGCTCGCATCGAATCTCCGAACGGATGGCAGGAAGCACACGCAGCAGCAGGCCCCGCTGCGAGGAAGCGCGTCGACAGGCGCCCGCCCGAACCCTATCTGAAACGCGGAGGCACCCCAAGACATCGGAACGGGGCGCGTTCGTGCGAGTTTGGTCAAACCGATCGGTGGAGTTGATGGCGACACATCCGCAATTCGACGCGGCCTTCCGGGCCGAGTTTCGCGAACTGGTCCTGTGGCGGCGCGACGTGCGCCGGTTTCGCACCGATCCTATCCCGCGCGAGCGTATCGACACGCTGCTCGAAGTGGCAAGCCACGCGCCCTCGGTCGGGCTCAGCCAGCCGTGGCGGTTCGTGCATGTCGAATCGCCGGAACGCCGCCGCGCCGTCGTCGAGAGCTTCACCCAGGCCAACGAGGAGGCGCTGGCCGGATACTCCGGCGAGAAACATGCGATCTATGCCGGCCTGAAGCTGGCGGGCCTCAAGGAAGCACCGGTCCATCTCGCGGTCTTCTCCGACGATGGCACCCACACCGGCAGCGGGCTCGGCCAACAGACCATGCCGGAGACACTGCACTACTCGGTGGTCGCCGCGATCCAGACCCTGTGGCTGGCCGCGCGCGCCGACGGAATCGGCATGGGCTGGGTTTCGATCCTCGATCCGAAGAAGGTGACGCGGGCGCTCGATGTCCCGGCCGGGTGGAACCTCGTCGCCTATCTCTGCCTCGGCCTCCCGGCCGAGGAACACATCGATCCGGAACTGGAGCGGCATCACTGGGAAGTGCGCAGCGACATCAGTGATGTCGTCTTCACACGCTGACGCTTTGACAGGCTGGTCGCGCTCGTCATTATTGGCCCTCATCATCGGAGGTGGCGCGTGACTTCAGGAGATCGACCGGTAGAGAAATCGATCTCCGACGGCGCATTGTTCTTTCTGGCGGGACTGTGTGGCTTGGCGACCGGCGTCGTGGGCGCGGCTTTTCATCTCATCGTCGACATTCTGGTCCGCTGGCCGTCGTGGCTGATCGACCGCCTCGGGGCGGGGGCGACGACCATCCTTGCGGCGGCCGGAATTGCCGCCCTTGCGCTGCTTGCGTCCTTCCTGCTCACGCGTCGCTTCGCGCCGGAAGCGGCCGGCAGCGGCGTCCAGGAGATCGAAGGCGCGATGGAGGGACTGCGCGACGTGCGCTGGCGCCGGGTGCTGCCGGTGAAATTCGTGGGCGGCGTCCTGGCGCTGTCATCCGGTCTTGTCGCCGGGCGCGAAGGGCCCACCATTCACATGGGCGCCTCGATCGCCCAGGCCGTCTCGGAGCGCATGAGACTCTCGGAAGCGGAACTGCGCGGCCTGCTGGCGGCGGGCGCCGCGGCCGGCCTTGCCGCCGCCTTCAACGCACCGCTCGCCGCGATCCTGTTCGTGATCGAGGAGACCCGCAAGCAGTTCCGCTACACGCTGCGCTCCTACACCGCGGTGATCATCGCCTCGACGACCAGCGCCATCGGCATGGAGCTGGTCGGAGGAACCGCGCCCCAGCTCAGGCTCGACAGTGCCGAGATGCCGCTGTCGCTGCTGCCGGCGTTCCTGTTGCTCGGGATCCTGCTGGGCGGCATGGGCCTCGTGTTCAACCGCACGCTGCTTTTCCTGCTCGACTGGGTGGCGACCACCTTCCGGCGTGCGCCGTTCGTGCCGGCGCTCGTGGTCGGGGCGTGCATCGGCGCCCTCGCCATCGTGCTGCCGCAGGCCGTGGGCGGCGGCGAGCTGCTGATTCCCGGCCTGGTCACCGCCGACCTGCCCCTGCAGATCTTGGTGCTGCTCTGCCTGCTGCGGTTCGTCGGCGTCATGGTGAGCTATCCCGTGGGCGTCCCTGGCGGCATCTTCGCTCCGCTGCTGACGCTGGCCACCACGGTGGGGCTGATTGCGGCCGCGCTGCTCGAGATGGCCGTGCCGCTGCCACCCTTGACGGGCGCCGCCTTCGTCATCGCCGCGATGGGCGGCCTGTTTTCGGCGTCGATCCGCGCCCCCCTGGTCGGGGTTGTGCTGGCCGCCGAGCTGACCGGCGGCTATGCGCTGATCCTGCCGCTGATCGTGACCTGCGTCACGGCAAACTCCGTTGCGCAGGCGCTGGGCAGCCGGCCGCTCTACGAACTGCTGCTGGAGCGGACGCTGAGGCTCGCCGGCAAGGTGCCGCCGCCGCCCGTGACGACCGGCGTCCCGTCGCCGGTCGGTCTGGACGAGGGACGGGCCTCCTAACGGCGCGCCGGCAGAAACCAGTCTAGGATCCGCGCATTCTCGTCGCGCGGATAGGTGTGAGAGAGATCCGCGACCTCGCGATAGGTGACGGCGGCACCGGCTTGCGAGAGAGCCCGCTGTGCCCCTTGCGCCATCTCGGGCGGAAACATCCAGTCCTGGGTGCCGTGCACGATGTGGACGGGCAGGCCGCGCACGCGATCGGGATCGGCGGCGGTCATCAGCATGGGATGGAAGCTCGCGGCGACCGGGGCGAGGTGGGTGAACCGACATTCGCCGGCGAGGCCGATCACATAGGTGAAGGTGCCGCCGTCGCTCATACCGGTCAGCAGCTGGCGGGCGGGATCGATGCTCCAGTCATGGGCGACGCCGGCGACCATGCGGTCGATCAGCGGTCCGTCGACCTCCGGTTCCATCAGCGACCAGGTACTGCCCGAAGCCGTGGGCGCCAGAACGATGAAGCCGCGCGTGCGCGCCTCGCGCACCCAGCTCCACAGGAACGCGCCGCCATTGCCGCTGCCGCCGTGGAGCGCCACGACCAGCGGCCAGCGCCGCGCCGGGTCGTAGTACTCGGGCACATAGAGCGAGAAGGCGCCGCGCGTGCCGGACGGCCCGCCGACATGCATGAAGCCCACGCCCTCCCGCGTCGGATCTGCAGCCGCGAGGCGCGCCTGCAGATCCGCACCGCCGCGCGCCGCTTCTTCGAGGAAGAAGTTCCCGACGGGCCGGAGGAACGGCGACAGCGGATAGAGCGCCTCGCAGGCCCGCGGATAGCCGCGCAGGCTGCGGTAGGCGGCGACGATCGGTTGCGGCGCTTCCGGTGCGGCGCGCAGGCCCTCGATCGCTTCGCCGGCGAACACCGCCGCGCGTTCGAGGTGGTCGCGCACCGGCGCCAGCCGCCCCGGCCAGTCGCGGGCGCGCGACGCGGCAAGGGCCGGCGCGAGATCGTCGTTGCGGCCGGCCAGGGCCTCGACGATCTGAGGCAGGGTGTGTGGCGAGAGGTGCCGGCTGGCGAACTCGATGGCGTGCAGCGCCCGCAGGGTCGCGGGTACCAGCGCCGAGAGGGTCTCGATGGCCGCCTCGTCGGCCATCAGTCCTTCAACATCACGGCGTCGAGCGCGGGCTTGCCGCGGATCATGTCGGATGCCTTCTCCGCGATCATCAGGACCGAGGCGTTGAGGTTCGCGGACGGCATGGTCGGCATGATCGAGGCATCGACCACGCGCAGCCCCTCGATCCCGCGCACGCGCAGCTGATCGTCGACGACGGCCGTCGGATCGGTGTCGGGTGCCATGCGGCACGAACCCATCAGATGGAAGGTCGTCGTGCCGCGTTCCTTGGCGGCCTGCATCAGGTCGGCGTCCGACTGCTTCTCGGCGCCGGGGAACTCCTCGCGGTCGTAGTATTTGCTGAGCGCCTTCGAACCCAGCAGGCGCCGCGCCAGCTTCATGCCGGCCAGCAGCACGCGCCGGTCGCTCTCCGCGCCGAGGTAGTTCGGCTGGATGACCGGATGCTCGAACGGATCGGCGGAGCGGGCACGGACATAGCCGATCGAATCGGGCCGCTGCTGCCACGAGGCGATGGTCATCCCGGGGAAGTCGTCGAGGGTGGACTGCACGCCCTCCTTGTAGCTCGCGGGCGTGAAGGTGAGCTGCAGGTCGTAATTCTCGATGCTCTCGTCGGACTTCCAGAAGACGTAGATAAGCGTCGGATTGAGAGTCAGCAGACCCTTGCGCGTGGTGACGTACTTGAGGACCTCGCCGGCCAGGCGCAGTCCCTTTGAGCGCTCGTTGATGCTGGTGGCGTTCTTCACACGCGCGACGAAGCGCGGCGCATAATGGTCACGCAGATTCTCGCCCACCCCCGCCAGTTCGTGCTTCACCTCGATGCCGAGCGAATTCAGCAGCGGGGCGGGGCCGATGCCCGAGAGCTGCAGGAGTTGCGGCGAGTTCACCGTGCCGCCGCTCAGGATCACTTCCCGCCTGGCGCGCACCTCCATCGGCGTGCCGGTGCGGCCGCCCTTGCGGTAGCGCACGCCCACGGCGCGCTTGCCCTCGAGCACGATCGACGTCGCCTGCGCGTGGGTGCGCACCGTGAGGTTGGGCCGCGACATGGCGGGATGCAGGTAGCCGCGCGCGGCGCTGACCCGGCGGCCGTTCTGGATGATGCGCTGGACGTAACTCACGCCCGCCTGGGTCGTGCCGTTATAGTCGGGGTTGCGCGGAATGCCCTGTTCCACCGCGCCCTCGATGAAGGCCTCGCACAGGGGATCTCGCCATTCGAGATCGGTAATCGGCAGGTTGCCGTCGCTGCCGCGGAAGGTCGCGTCGGCGTCGCCTGCCATCCGCCGCTCGCTGCGGCGGAAATAGGGAAGCACGTCGGAATAGCCCCAGCCGCGGTTGCCGCGCTGCGCCCAGCCGTCGAAATCGAGCCGCTGCCCGCGATTGTAGATGTGGCCGTTGATCGAGCTCGACCCGCCCAGTGTCTTGCCCCGCGGCGCGGCGATGGCGCGGCCGCCGGTCCATTCGCTGGGCTCGGATTTGTAGAGCCAGTTCACCCTGGGATCGACCAGCGTGTACATGAAGCCGGCCGGGATGTGGATGAAGGGATGCC
>CAZPOS010000082.1:19496-19899 GCA_964588065.1 uncultured Reyranella sp. | reverse complement strand
GGCGCCCGGCTACCGCCACGCGCCGCTGAACAATACCAACGTCGTGCGCGACATGGTCGACGACGAGACCGCGGGCATCCTGGTCGAGCCGATCCAGGGCGAAGGCGGCATCCGCGCCACGACCCCGCAGTTCCTGAAGGACCTGCGCGCCATCTGCGACGAGTTCGGCCTGCTGCTGTTCTACGACGAGATCCACACGGGTTTCGGCCGGACCGGCAAGCTGTGGGGCTACGATTGGTCGGGCGTGAAGCCCGACGTCGCGGCGATCGCCAAAGGCATGGGCGGCGGCTTCCCGATCGGCGCCTTCATGGCGACCGAGAAGGCGGCGGTCGGCATGGTCCCCGGCACGCACGGCTCGACCTATGGCGGCAATCCGCTGGCCATGGCCGCGGGACAGGCCGTG
>CAZPOS010000082.1:12223-19481 GCA_964588065.1 uncultured Reyranella sp. | reverse complement strand
CCTCCTGGCGCCCGGTTTCATCGACGACGTGCGGGAAAAGGGCGAGTACCTGAAGGGCAAGCTCGAGGAGCTCTGCCGCCGACACCCGACGGTGTTCGTCGAGCAGCGCGGCATGGGCTTCCTCCAGGGCCTGCAGTGCGCAGCGTCCATCCCGGTGGGAGACATGGTGAACAAGCTGCAGTCGCTGGGACTGCTCGTTCCGCCGGCCGGCGAGAACGTGATTCGCATCTTCCCCGCCCTGATCGCCGACAAGGCGGCCCTGGACGAGGGGCTGGCGATCCTGGAGCAGGCTGCGGAAGCGTTCGAGGCGGCGCCGAAGGCGGCCGAGTAGGCCGATGGTGAGCCCCAAGCACTTCCTCGACCTCGACCAGGTCGATCCCAAGACGCTTCGCCAGATCCTGGATCGCGGCAAGGCGATGAAGAAGGCGCGGGCCAATGGCGGGCACGACCAGCCGTTGGCCGGCAAGACGCTCGCCATGATCTTCGAGAAGCCCTCGACACGCACCCGCGTGTCGTTCGAGGTCGGCATGCGCGAACTGGGCGGCCAGACCATCATGCTGGGCCGCACCGATACCCAGCTCGGCCGCGGCGAGACCATCGCCGACACGGCGCGGGTGCTCAGCCGCTACGTCGACATCATCATGATGCGCACCACCGTCGAGGAGAAACTCCTCGAGATGGCGAAGTACGCGACCGTTCCGGTGATCAACGGGCTGACCGACAAGACCCATCCCTGCCAGCTGATGGCCGACGTGATGACCTACGAGGAGCATCGCGGCTCGATCGAAGGCAAGTCGGTGGTCTGGTCCGGCGACGGCAACAACATGGCGACGTCGTGGATCCATGCCGCGGTCCAGTTCGACTTCGAGCTGCGCATCGCCTGCCCGCCGGAGCTGAAGCCGCCGGCCGACGTGGTGCAGTGGGCCGAGAAGTCCAAGGGCCGCATCTCGATCGGCCACGACCCCGAGTCGATGGTGAAGAACGCGGACTGCGTCGTCACCGACACCTGGGTGTCGATGGGCGACGAGGATCCCGACAGCCCGAGCGCCGCGCGACGGCACAATCTGCTGCGCGCCTATCAGGTCGACGAGCGCCTGATGAAGCAGGCCAAGAAGGACGCGATTTTCATGCACTGCCTGCCGGCGCATCGCGGCGAGGAAGTGACCGCCGAAGTGATCGACGGTCCGCAGTCGGTCGTGTTCGACGAGGCCGAGAACCGCCTGCACGCCCAGAAGAGCATCCTGGCCTGGTGCCTGTCTTGACCAGAAATTCCCTCCCCCGTCACACGGGGGAGGGTTAGGGTGGGGGCGAGCCCCGGCATGATCGTTTCTGTACCACTTCTCATAGCGTTGCTTTCCCCCTCCCCGGCCCTCCCCCATATGATGGGGGCGGGAGCGTGAGGTCCGATGACTGGGATCGCGTCCTGCCTTTTCAGCTGGACGCGCTCGGCGTACGCGGACGGCTGGTGCGGCTGGGCCCGGTCCTCGACGAGGTGATCGAACGTCACGGCTATCCGCTGGCCGTGGCGCGGCCGCTCGCCGAATCGATGGTGCTGTGCGCCACGCTCGCCACCTCGCTGAAGTACGACGGCATCTTCACGCTGCAGATCAGCGGCGACGGGCCGATCAAGTTGCTCGTCACCGACCTGACAAGCGACGGCGCCCTGCGCGGCTATGCGCAGTTCGACTCCTGGAAGCTCGCCATCGCGCTGGGCACCGGCAACGAGGACGCCCCGGACGGCTACATTCCGAAGCTGTTCGGACAGGGGCGGCTCACCTTCACCGTCGACCAGGGCCAGCACACCGAACGCTACCAGGGCGTGGTGCCGCTCGAAGGCGCGACCCTCGCGGATTGCGCCCACACCTATTTCCGGCAGTCGGAGCAGCTGCCGACCGGCATCAAGATCACGGCGCGCCGCGACGACACCGAGGGCGGACACCGCTGGCACGCGGCCTCCCTCATGGTGCAGCAGATGCCCGAGTTCGACGCCGGCCGCGTCGACGTCGATGTCGAGCAGCGCGAGGACGACTGGCGCAAGGCGGTCATCCTGATGGCCTCCGCCACCGAGAAGGAAATGCTCGACCCGGCGCTGCCCGGCACCACCCTGCTCCATCGTCTGTTCCATCAGGAAGGCCCCAGGGTGTTCGATCGGCGCGCCTTCGAAGCGCGTTGCCGCTGCAGCCGGGAGCGTATCGACAACGTGCTGCGCTCGATCCGGCGCGACGAACTCGCCGACCTGCGCGACAAGACCGGCCGCGTCTCGGTGAAGTGCGAGTTCTGCTCGACCGAGTACGCCTACGACGACGGCGACCTCGACCGCCTCTACGCCGCCGCCGATTAGGTCAAGGCGCGAGCGTCTTGTCGTAGAACACCGACCAAGCGACGTCGGGATAGTCGAGCACCGGGCCGCAGCGCACGAAGCCGGAGCGCTCGTACACCTTCCACGCGGCAGGATGCCGGTCGCCCGTCTCCAGCACGAGGCGATTCAATCCCTCGGTACGCGCCATCGCCTCGATGCGCGCCACGATCTGCTCGCCGATCCGTCGGCCGCGATGACTGGGGCGCGTATACATGCGCTTGACCTCGCCGACGCCGCCGGCATGCCGCTTCAGCGCCCCGCAAGCCACCGCCGCGCCGTCCTCACGCGCGACGAAGACGGTGGTGTCTTCGTCGGCCATCTGCTCGACCGTCAGATGGTGGCAGTGTTCGGGCGGCGTCAGTTCCAGCAGCGCGGCATTCAACTCCGCGACCAGCGCGCGGACCTCGTCCTGCAACGGCGTTTCGATGGCGATCGTGACGGTCATCGGCACATTGAGTTCAGATCATTCCGGATTCGGCAGAGCGGAGACCAGCTCTTCCAAGGTTGCCACGAGGCGGGCACGTCTTGCTGCATGGTCTTCCAGATTTCGTCGAGGTCGACCTCGCCGTATTCGTGAGCGATGATGTTGCGCATACCGATGATGTCCTTCCATGGAATCGCCGGATAAGCTTCTCGCGTCGCCAAGGATATGCGGCGAGCGGCTTCGCCAATCAGCTCGAGAACGCGTTCGAGCGCGCGCAGGAAGCCCCTATCCAGGTCAAGGTCCACGCGCTTTCGACCGCGGACGAACGTCATCGCCTCGCGCGCGAAAACCAGCATGTCGAAGAGCGATGCTCGGTCTTCGATCTCAGGCGGCATAAAGCGGTCGCCGGTGGCGCCTGATCGTGGCGAGCCTGTAAGGGTTGGTGACGTTACGTTCCTGCACGAGGTCGACCGGTCGGCCGAACAGTTCGGCCAGCTCTCGATGCAGGCGCGCAACATCGAACAAGCTCCAATCGGCATCGGGGGCGTACTCGATCAGCAGATCGACATCGCTGTCCGGCCGGGCATCCCCACGCGCCTGCGAGCCGAACAAGGTCAGCTTGTGAATTTTCCAGCGCCTGCACAGAGCGTCGAGCGTGTCAGATGGCGGGGGAACGAACTCAGCCATAGCTTCGCTGATAGCACGTCGGTCGGCTGCCCCCAATCAGCAGGCTTGTCCGCACGGCGCTAGCGCCCTCCCAATTCGTGGTCACTGGTCTGCCGACGAGGCTTGGTAGACGTCAGCTTGATGTTCCACCATTCAAATTTGTATCGCTGCGCCATCGATCGTCGTGAAAGCGGTCGGACCGAAGCAGTCTTTTTCACCGGACCCAGCCTGAATGAAAAGGCAGGGGTCCCCACAATGCACGCGATGAATCGCCGTGTAACGCCCGAGAGGCGCTTGCAGTAGGTCCTACCCGTGCGGCACCAGCACCTGCCGCACCGTTGCGACGTCCTGCAGGCGGTCGAAGCCCTCGTTCAGCTCGTCGAAGCCGATGCGCTGGCTGACCATGCGGTCGACCGGCAGCTTGCCCTGCTGGTAGAGCGCGATGAAGCGGGGGATGTCGCGCACCGGCACGCAGCTTCCCATGTAGGAGCCCTTGATCGTCTTCTCTTCGCTGACGAGCCCGCTCTGCTTGAACGAGAAGTCGGCGGCGATCGGCGAGAGGCCCGCGGTCACCGTCGTGCCGCCCCAGCGCGTGACGAGATAGGCCGTCTCCATCGCCTTGATGGTGCCGGCGAGATCGAAGGCATAGTCGACGCCGCCGTTGGTCAGATCGCGCACCTGCTGCACGTGATCCACGTCCTTGGCATTGACGGTGTCCGTCGCGCCGAGCTGGCGGGCGAGCCCGAGCTTCTCGTCGGAGAGATCGATGGCCACGATGCGGCCGGCACCCGCGAGCACGGCGCCCATGAGGCCGCTCAGGCCCACACCGCCCAGCCCGACGACGGCCACCGAGCTGCCGGGCTCGATTTTGCCGGTATTCACCACGGCGCCGACGCCGGTGACGACGGCGCAGCCGAACAGCGCGGCCACGTCGAGCGGCAGGCTGCGGTCGATCACCACGATCGAGCCGCGATCGACCACGGCATATTCGGCGTAGCAGGAGACGCCCGAGTGATGGTTCACCGGCTTGCCGTCCAGGTGCAGGCGATGATGGCCGGAGAGGAGCTGCCCCGCGGCGCGCGGGCTGATCGAGCGCTCGCAGATATAGGGCCGGCCTTCGAGGCAGCGCCGGCAGCGGCCGCAGCTCACGTTGAAGGTGAAGCAGACATGGTCGCCGACCTTCACGTCGTGCACGCCGGCGCCGACCTCGACGATCTCGCCCGAGCCCTCATGGCCCAGCACGATCGGCACGGGGCGCGGCCGGTCGCCGTTGATCAGCGACAGGTCGGAATGGCAGAGGCCGCCGCCGCCCACCTTGACCAGCACTTCGCCCTCGCCCGGCGGGTCGAGATCGACCTCGACCACATGGATGGGCTTCGACGTCGCGAAGGGGCGGGGCGCACCGCAGACCGTGAGAACGCCGGCTTTCATCTTCATGCGATTCCTCCATCGACCCGGACCAGCGATCCGGTGGTGAAACTCGATGCGCTCGATGCGAGATAGAGCGCGGCCGTCACGATCTCCTCCGGCTGGCCGCTGCGCCTGAGCGCCGCCGTCGGATTGGCCTTGTGCTCCTCCGGCCAGGCCTTGGAGACGTCGGTCAGGAAACGGCCCGGCGAGATGGTATTCACCCTCACCTTCGGGCCGTATTCGAAGGCAAAGGCCTCTGTGAGCGCATTGAGCGCGGCCTTGGCGCCGGCATAGGGCGCGATCTGTGGCCGCGGGCGCAGGGCACCGGCACTGGAGACGTTGATGATTGAACCACCCTCGCCCGCCGCCATGCGGCTGCCGACCAGCGACATCAGGCGGAACGGCGCCTTGAAGTTCAGCGACACGATGCGGTCGAAGAGCTGCTCCGAGGTCTCCAGCGACGAGGGGGCGAGCGGCGAGGAGCCGGCATTGTTCACCAGGATGTCGATCTTGCCGAAAGCCGCGTAGGCGGCCTCCACCAAACCGTCGAGCTCGTGCCAGTTGGCGACGTTACAGGCATAGGTTGCCGCCTTGCGGCCCATGCCCCGCACTTCGGCCGCGACCTTGTCGCAGGTTTCGAGCTTGCGGCTGGTGATGAAGACGTCGGCCCCGTGGTCGGCGAACGCCTTGACCATCTGGTAGCCCAGGCCCCGGCTGCCGCCGGTTACGAGGGCAACCTTGCCCGTGAGATCGAAGTGGTTGGTCATGAGGAGCGCCCGGTCAAAAAAGGATCATGACAGAAGCATAGCGTCAGTTCCTTGCTTAGTGGCATGTCACTTGCTTAGTCTGTCTCGGAGCGAAACAGCAGGCCGTCATGAGCATCCACGTCGCGCTGCATCATCGGACGACCTATCGGTACGACCGAGCCATCGAACTGGGGCCGCAGATCGTGCGTCTGCGCCCGGCCCCTCATAGCCGGACCCCCGTCCTTTCCTATTCGCTGAAGGTCACGCCGGCCCAGCATTTCATCAACTGGCAGCAGGATCCGCAGGGGAATCACCTCGCCCGGCTGGTCTTTCCCGAGAAGACCGACCTGTTCGAGGTCACGGTCGACCTGGTGGCCGACATGTCGGTCATCAATCCCTTCGACTTCTTCCTGGAGCCAGCGGCCGAAACCTGGCCCTTCGCCTACGACCCGTCGCTGGCCGAGGAGATCGCGCCGTTTCGCAAGCTGGAACCGCTGGGGCCGCGATTGTCGGCCTGGCTCGCCACGATCGACCGCAAGGAACAGCGCACCGTCGATTTCATCGTCGGCCTGAACGCGCGCCTGCAACGCGAGATCGGCTACATCGTCCGCCTGGAGCCGGGCGTGCAGAGCTGCGAGGAGACGCTCGCCCGCGCCAAGGGATCGTGCCGCGACACCGGCTGGCTGCTGGTCATGATCCTGCGCCACCTGGGCTTCGCCGCGCGCTTCGCCTCGGGCTATCTCATCCAACTGGTGGCCGACGAAAAGCCGCTGGAAGGTCCGGAAGGGCCGACCCATGATTTCACAGACCTCCACGCCTGGTGCGAGGTCTATCTGCCGGGCGCCGGCTGGATCGGCCTCGATCCGACCTCCGGCCTGCTGACCGGCGAAGGCCATATCCCGCTCGCCTGCACGCCCGAACCGTCGAGCGCGGCCCCGATCGAGGGGGCGCTCGAGAAGGCCGAGGTGGAGTTCGAGCATGCGATGACGGTGACGCGCGTGCGCGAGACGCCGCGCACCACCAAGCCCTACACCGAGGAACAGTGGGCCACCTTGCTCAAGGTCGGCGAGGCGATCGAGCGCGACATCGGCCGCCACGATGTGCGCCTCACCATGGGCGGCGAGCCGACCTTCGTGTCGGTCGACGACATGGACGGGCCGGAATGGAACACGCTGGCGCTGGGCCCGGAGAAGCGGCGTCTGGCGGGCGTGCTGTTCCGCAAGCTCGCGAACCGCTTCGCGACCGGGCCGCTGCTGCATTTCGGCCAGGGCAAGTGGTATCCCGGCGAGCAGCTGCCGCGCTGGGCACTCGGATGCTACTGGCGCAAGGACGGGGAGCCGATCTGGCGCAATCCGCAGCTCTATGCGCTCGAGTCCAAACCGGTCGGCGCGACCGTCGAGGCCGCGCACCGCTTCGCGCTCGCCTTCGCGCAACGGCTCCAGCTCGACCCCGACTATCTTTTCCCGGCCTACGAGGACACCTGGTACTACCTGTGGCGGGAACGGCGCCTGCCCAGCAACGTCGTGGTCGACGAGGCGAAGGTGAAGGAAAGGCGCGCCGAATTCTTCGTCAACGGCGGCCGCGCGCTGTCGCCAACGCTGCGGCTCGACGCCGGCATGACCTACGAGGCGTCGCGACTGACGGTCACGGGTG
>CAZPOS010000082.1:0-12213 GCA_964588065.1 uncultured Reyranella sp. | reverse complement strand
TGGAGCGCGAGAGGCTGGCGCGGGTCTTCGAGAAGGGGCTGGAAAGCTCGGTCGGTTACGTGCTGCCCGTGATGCGCGACTTCAATGGCCGCGGCAACGGCCATAGCCATGCGCCGCGCTGGAAGAGCGGCCCGTGGTTCCTGCGCTCGGAGAAGTGCTACCTGATCCCCGGCGATTCGCCGATCGGCTACCGCCTGCCGCTCGATTCGCTGCCCTGGGCCGCACCCGGCGACACCGACATCATCGTGCAGCCCGACCCGATGGCGCCGCATCCCGACCTGCCGCCGCTCGACGCCTTCCGGCGAGCGCCGGTGCTGCGGCGCCAGGAGCCAGCCTTCGCCGGCGATACGGGCGGCGACGCCGAAGCCCGCCGCGAGGCGTGGCGTCGAGCACTGGCGCCGAACACGGGCCTCGGGCCCGCGGTCGGCGCTTCCGCGGCCGGCATCGTCCGCACCGCGATGGCCTTCGAGCCGCGCGACGGACACCTCCACGTCTTCATGCCGCCGACCGAGCGCATGGAGGATTATCTCGACCTGGTGACGGCGCTCGAGGACACCGCCGAGGAGCAGGGCCAGCCGATCTTCATCGAGGGCTACACGCCGCCCGGCGATTCGCGGGTCCTGCACTTCAGCGTCACGCCCGATCCCGGCGTGATCGAGGTCAACATTCATCCCTCGGCGACCTGGAGCGAGATCGTCGACCGCACGGAGATCGTCTACGACGAGGCGCGCACGACCCGGCTCGGCGCCCAGAAGTTCATGATCGACGGCCGCCACACCGGCACCGGTGGTGGCAACCACGTCGTGCTGGGCGGCCCCTCTGCCGCCGATTCGCCGATCCTGCGCCGACCCGACCTGCTGAAGAGCCTGCTGGGCTACTGGCTCAACCATCCGTCGCTCTCGTATCTCTTCTCCGGCCTGTTCATCGGCCCGACCAGCCAGCATCCGCGGGTCGACGAGGCGCGCAACGATGCGCTGCATGAGCTCGAGATCGCCTTCCGCCAGGTCGCGCCCGGCCGGCAGACGCCGCCCTGGCTGGTCGATCGCGTGTTCCGCAATCTTCTGGTCGATGCCACCGGCAACGCGCATCGCACCGAGTTCTGCATCGACAAGCTCTTCACCCCCGATTCGGCCGCCGGTCGCCGCGGCCTGCTGGAGCTGCGCGCCTTCGAGATGCCGCCGCACTGGCGCATGAGCGTCGCCCAGCAGGCACTGCTGCGTGGTCTGGTCGCCAAGTTCTGGGACCGTCCTTACGAGAAGCCGCTCAGCCGCTGGGGCACGCGCCTGCACGACGATTTCATGCTGCCGCATTTCGTCTGGCAGGACTTCAACGACGTGCTCTCCGACCTCGGCGAGGCAGGTTACGAATTCTCACCGGAGTGGTTTGCGCCTCATTTCGAGTTCCGCTTCCCGAAGCTGGGCGAAGTAGCGCAGCGCGGACTCGAGCTCGAGCTGCGCCACGCCCTCGAACCGTGGCACGTGCTGGGCGAGGAACCGGGCGGCGGTGGCACGGTGCGCTACGTCGATTCGACCGTCGAAAGGCTGCAGGTCAAGGTCGCCGGGCTGAACGATCAGCGTCATGTCATCGCCTGCAATGGCTGGAAGCTGCCGCTGCGCGCTACCGGTACGGCAGGTGAATACGTCGCGGGCGTGCGTTATCGCGCCTGGCAGGCAGCAAACTCCCTGCACCCGACGATCGGCGTGCATGCGCCCCTCACCTTCGACATCCACGATACGTGGAGCGGCCGATCGATCGGCGGCTGCACCTATCACGTCGCCCATCCGGGCGGCCGCAACTACGACCGCATGCCGGTCAACGCCAACGAGGCCGAAGCGCGCCGCCGGGCCCGCTTCTTCGCCATCGGACATACAGGTGGTTCCACACCGGAACCGCGGACGCTCGACAATCCCGAGCATCCGCTGACCCTCGACCTGCGGCGGGCCGCAGGCCTATAGTTCGCCCGCCTCACGGGGCAGTCCAACCGTTCGTTTCCACTTCTGTTTCCGGGCCCATGGAGTCGTTGCGCGGCCTCTCTTCCTCGCCGGCGAGCGCGTACGACGAACTGGTCACCGGCCAGAAGTCGATCCGCTATCACTGGCAAGGCATCCTGAGCGTCATCCGCTCGCTGCCCAACGGGCTCGGCGAGCGGGTCGAGAGTGCACGCCGGCAGCTCGAGGAATCGGGCGCCACGGTCAATCTACTCGACGACCGCGGTGCCGCCCGTTGGACCTTCGATCCGCTGCCGATGGTCATCACGCCCGACGAATGGGCGGGCATCGAGGCAGGCCTCATCCAGCGCGCCCGACTGCTCGACCGGGTGCTGGCGGATGTCTACGGCGCGCAGACTCTGCTCAAGCAGAAGCTGCTGCCGCCGATGCTGGTCCACGCCAACCGGCATTTCCTGCGCCCCGCCCGGGTCACCGACGGCGCCGCGCCCCGGCGGTTTCTCGGCAACTACGCGGTCGATCTGGTGCGACTGAGCAACGGTCGCTGGCATGTGCTGGCCGACCATGCCGAGCTTCCCGCGGGCGTGGGTTATGCGCTCGAAATGCGGCGCGTGCTGGCCCGCAGCCTGCCGGAGGCATTCCGCTCCATTCCCGTGCGCCACCTGCGGCCGTTCATCGACCGCTGGCACGAGTCGCTGCGCTCGATGGCGCCGGCCGCCGTCTCGCAGCCCAATATGGCGGTCCTGACGCCGGGCTCCCTGTCGGCGACCTATTTCGAGCACGTCTACCTGTCGCGCGTTCTCGGCGTCCCCCTCGTAGAGGGCGGCGATCTGGTGGCGCGCGACGGCCAGGTCTCGATCAAGACTCTGGCCGGCCTGCGGCCGGTGCACGTGCTGCTGCGACGCCTCGACAGCGCCTTTACCGATCCGCTGGAAATGCGCGCCGATTCCGCACTGGGCGTCACCGGTCTCGTCGAAGCCACGCGCAGCGGCAACATCTCGCTCGCCAACGCGCTGGGATCCGGGGTCGTGGAGACTCCAGCCCTGATGCCGTTCCTGGAGCGGCTGAGCGAACATCTGCTGGGCGAGAAGCTGCGGATGCCGTCGCTCGACGTCTGGTGGCTGGGCGAGCCGGCGGCGCTGAGCTTTGCCCTGGCCAATCTCGACCTCATGATCGTGCGGCCCTGCCTCGGCCAGGACCGCGAGCCCATCGTCGTGGGCATGCTGGAACCTGCCGAGCGCGCGGCGCTGGTCGACCGCATCCGCGCCCAGCCCGGCCAGTTCGTCGCCCAGTATCCCATGACGCCGTCGCTCACGCCGAAGTGGGACGGGCAGTCGCTCGTACCATCCGCCGTCGTGCTGCGCGCCTTCGTCGTCGCCGACCACGACACCTATCACGTGCTGCCGGGCGGCCTCGCCCGCGAGCCCGATGGCGACACCGCCCTGCGCTCGCTCAACCGGCTGCACGGGACGTTGAAGGACGTCTGGGTGCTGGCCGAGGACGCGGCCGACGTGCAGCTGCCGACCACCCGGCGCTTTCACCAGCTCGCCGTCGAGCGCGGCACCGCCGACCTGCAGAGCCGGGTCGCCGACAACCTCTTCTGGCTCGGCCGCTACATCGAACGCCTCGACAACGACGCGCGCCTCCTGCGCACCACGGCGGCCCGCGTCGCGCAGGGCGCCGTGGGGCCGCGCGATGCCGTCGAACTGAGGCTGCTCGGCCGGCTTCTCGACTCGACCAACCTGATGGATCACTCCTCGGCGCTGGCGCCGCCTGAGAGCGCATTGTTCCAGCAGGGGCTGGCGGGCGTCGCAGCCGACGATCGCGGCCTCGCCACCGTGCTCGACGGCATCCAACGGCTCACCGCCACGATGCGCGACCGTTTCTCCGTCGACATGACGACGGCGGCCGGCCCGGAGATGGTCGAGGTCCGCAAGCGTCTGCTGGCGGCGCGCGGCAATCTCGATCGGCTTCTCGCCGCGCTGGACGAGATCGTGCGTTTCGTCGCCACCCTCTCGGGTCTGGCACAGGAGAACATGACGCGCGGGACGGGCTGGCGCTTCCTGGATCTGGGCCGCCGCATCGAGCGCGGCTTGCACGTCCTGACCGCCGCGCTCGGCCCCTTCGCCCAATCTCCGATCGACTGGTACGCCGCGATGCGCCTCTCGCTCGAACTGTGCGACAGCACCATCACCTACCGCACGCGCTATCTCGGCCAGCTGCAGCCGGCCCCGGTGCTCGACCTCGTCATCCTGGACGACGCCAATCCGCGCGGTCTGGTGTTCCAGCTGCGCACCATCAAGGGCCATCTCGACTATCTGGCACGCGCGTCGGGTGTCCGGGTGGCGGCGCTGCCCGACTCGCTGGAAGCGGACCTTGAGGCCGTCGTCCGCCAGTTCAACGGCGACGAGCAGGCGTGGCGGCACGAAGGGCTGGCGCTCGCCATGTTGCGAGACGTCGCATCGGATACCGAGCAGCAGCTCGACAAACTCTCCGAGGCGATCACACGTGCTTATTTCTCGCACGTTCCGGCGGCCCAGGCCGTCGGCTCCTCGGGCGGAGACTGAGCATGCACTACCTGCTCTCGCACCGGACGACCTACACATACGCCAGCACGGTCGACTCCGCGCATCACATCGCCCACCTGCGCGCCCGCAATTTCCCAGGGCAGACCGTCACCGCGATCAGCATCGACACCAACCCGGCACCGGCGCTCGCGGCGCAGCATGTCGATCATTTCGGCAATCTCATCGACATTTATCGCATCGAGAAGCCGCACACGCGCTTCGACATCGAGGTGCGGGCCGAGGTCGACGTGCGGTTTCCCGATCCGCCGCCGGCCGGCTCCACGCCGGCCTGGGAAGACATCAGGACCGCGCTGCTCGGGAACGGATTCCCCACCCCCGTCGAGGCCAGCGAGTTCACCCACGAGTCGCCGCTGGTGCCGAGCGTCGAGGCGTTGCGGGCCTATGGCGCACAGTCATTCACGCCGGGGCGCCCGATTCTCGAGGCGGCGCGCGAGCTGACGTCACGCATCAAGGCCGACTTCGAGTATCATCCCGGCGCCACCGACATCTCGACGCCGCTTGCCGACGTCTTCGCCGGCAAGGCCGGCGTCTGCCAGGACTTCGCCCACGTGCAGATCGCGGCGTTGCGTGCCCACGGTCTCGCGGCGGGTTACGTGTCCGGCTACATCCGCACCGTCCACTCGCGGGACGAGCTCGCCTTGCGCGGGGCCGACGCCAGCCACGCTTGGGTCGCCGTATGGTGCGGCGAGAAGGCGGGTTGGGTCCATCTCGACCCGACCAACGACCTCGTTGCACACGAGGATCACGTTGCCGTCGCCTGGGGTCGCGACTTCTCCGACGTGAGCCCTTTGCGCGGCGTCATCCTCGGCGGCGATTCCCACTCCTACGGCGTCGCCGTGACGCTGGTGCCGACGGGCTGAGCGTCGCTCAGCCCAGAAACTCCCTGGTCCAGCGCACATAGTCGGCGTCGCGCGTGACCTTCTTCATCAGTTCGGGGCTGGCCACGCCCTGCAGCTTCGAAGGCTGGGTGCCGTCGCGCAGCGCCTTCAGCGTGTCGTAGACGGCCTTCACGGACGCGGCGAAGGGCTGGTGGCCCTGCAGGGCGATGCGAACGCGCCGCGCTCCGAGATAGGCGAGGTCGGTGAGATCTCCCGACACGCCCCCCAGAATGATCGGCAGGGTGGTCGCTTGCGAGATCGCGTCGAGCTCGGCCCGGGTGCGGACGCCGACGAAGAACAGGGCATCGACACCGGCCGCCTCATAGGCCTTGCCGCGCGCGATCGCATCCTCGAGGCCGGTGATGGTGATCGCGCTGGTGCGGCCGGCGATGCAGAGCGCCGGATCCTGTCGACCGCCGAGGGCGGCCTTCATCTTGGCGACGCCCTCGTCGATCGAGATCAGGCGGGGCGCGGTGGTGCCGTACGGCGTCGGGAGATCGGTATCCTCGAGGCTGAGGCCGCAGACGCCCGCGGTCTCGAGTTCCTCGACGGTGCGGCGAGCGTTCAGCGCGTTGCCGTAGCCATGGTCGGCATCGACCATGAGCGGCAGGTTGCCCGCCCGATTGATGCGATAGGCCTGGCCCGCAAACTCGCTCAAGGTCAACACGATGAGGTCGGGCGCACCCAGCACGGTCATGGAGGCGACGGAGCCCGCGAACATGCCGATCTCGAAGCCGAGATCCTCGGCGATGCGCGCGGAGATCGGATCGAAAACCGACCCCGGATGGAAGCAGCGCTCGCCCGCGAGCAGCGCCCGAAAACGTGTCCGGCGGTCGGTCCAGTTCATGACGATCTCCCCCTCTGTCCCCTTTCTTTAGCAAAGGAGGGGGCTGCCATGCAGCGATGCATTTCGACGGGCAAACAGGACAAGGGCGGCCGCTTGCCGGTTGGTCCGCTCGGGGCGTAGCGTTCCGGCAGGGACGCACTGAAGAGTGCGCGGCAGGCGCCCCCCAAAAAAAGCGCACGGGGGAAATGCCATGTTCGATGTTCTCGACCGGCAGACCAGACTGACCGGCAACCAGAAGAAGATCATCGCCGCGGCGGTGATCGGCGATGCGCTCGAATTCTTCGACTACTTTCTCATCGGCTTCGTGCTCGCTTTCCTGATCGGGCCCTGGAAGCTCACCTTCGGCCAGTCGGCCATCGTGCTCCTGTCCTCGGGTATCGGCGCCATTCTCGGCGCCTACATCTGGGGCTGGCTCGCCGACCGCATCGGCCGTCGCAAGGTGTTCATCGGCACGGTGCTGAACTTCTCGATCGCCACCGGCCTGCTCTACTTCACGCCGGAGAATGGCTGGATCTACATCACCATCATGCGCTTCTTCGTGGGCTTCGGCGTGGGCGGCCTCTACTGCGTCGACCTCCCGCTGGTCCAGGAGTTCGTGCCGGCGCGCAAGCGCGGCTGGGTCGGCGGCCTCGTCACCTGCGTGATCCCGCTCGGCGTCGGCCTCGGCGCGGTGCTGGGCACCTTCATGGGCGCGGACCAGTGGCGGCTTCTGTTCGCGATCGGCGTGCTGCCGTCGCTGCTCGTCCTCATCGTGCGTCTGTGGGTGCCGGAATCGCCCGTCTGGCTGGTGCGTCAGGGCCGCTATGACGAGGCCCGCAAGTCTCTGGCCTGGGCACTGCAGATGAAACCCGAAGAGCTGCCCCTGCCAAAGGCGCCGATCTCCCAACCGCCCAGGGCGAACTGGTTCGAGCTCTTCAAGTATCCGCGCAGCCTGCTGGTCTCGTGGCTCGGCAATGCCGGTGCCCAGACCGGCGTGTACGGCGTCACCTTGTGGGCCCCGTCGCTGTTCGTGCTGCTGCTGAAGGTGACGCCGCAGGAAGCGGCCAAGATGATGATCCTGCTCACGGTCATGGGCTTCCTCGGCCGCCTGTCCTTCTCCTACCTGTCGGACAGGATCGGACGGCGGGCGGGCGGCGGGCTGATCGGCCTGGGCGCCGGCGCGCTCATCATCGTCGCCGGATACAATTACGACGCCACGATCGTGGGCCTGTCGGCCCTGTGGCTGCTGCTGGCGCTGGCGTTCTTCTTCGCCGATGGGGGCTTCGCCATCGTCGGACCCTATGCGGCCGAAGTCTGGCCCTCGCATCTGCGGACCACCGGCATGGGCTCGGCCTACGGCTTCGGCGGCATCGGCAAGATCATCGGGCCGCTCGGCCTCGCACTGATCGTCGGGTCGAGCAATTATCTGAAGCCCGACGTGCCGCTGCCGCAGATCCCCACCGCCTTCCTCTATCTCGGCTGCTGGTTCCTGATGGCCGGCGTGGTCTATTATTTCTTTGGGCTGGAAACCAAGGGCAAGTCGATCGCCCAGATCGACCGCGAGCTGGCGCCCGCCTGATGCTCACGCTTTTGCGAAGAGGATGATCGTGGATACGCTGATGCCGTCCGCCGCCGATCTCGCCGGCGACCCCACCGTGATCTCCCGGGCCGAAGCCCTGCGGCCGGCCGTCGAGGCCGCCTCCAACCAGATCGAGGAGACGCGCCGGCTGCCGCCGGCGCTGCTCGACAAGCTCCACGAGGCGCGGCTGTTCCGCCTCCTGCTGCCGCGATCTTCGGGCGGGATCGAGACCGATCCCGTGACCTTCTTCCACGTGATCGAGACGATCGCGCGCGGCGACGCCTCGACCGCCTGGTGCCTGAGCCAGGCCGGCGGCTGCGCCATGTCGGCCGCCTATCTCGACCTGCCGGTCGCGCGTGCGATCTTCGGCGACGATCCGCGCGCGGTGCTGGCCTGGGGCCCCGGCCCGAAAGTCAAAGCCGTCGAGTGTGAAGGCGGCTACCGCGTGACCGGCGTGTGGGCCTTCGCCTCCGGGGGCCGGCACGCCACCTGGCTCGGTGCCCATTGCCCGATCTTCAAGGCCGACGGCTCGCCGCGGCTCGACGAGAACGGCCGGCAGCAGGAACGCACCATGCTGGTGCGCACCGGGGACGTTCAGTGGACCGATATCTGGAACACGGTTGGCCTGCGCGGGACGGCGAGCGACCAGTTCGCGCTCGACGATTTCTTCGTGCGGGCCGACCATTCGATCACCCGCGACTTCGAACGGGAATGCCGCGAGGCCGGCCCGCTCTACAGGATGGGTGCCGGCACCTGCTACCAGGTGGGCTTCGCCGGCGTGGCCTGCGGCATTGCCCGCGGCGCGCTCGACTGCTTCCTCGACGTCGCGCGCAACAAAGTCCCGCGCGGCCTCAAGAGCCCGCTGCGCGACAATGCCGTAGTGCAGTCCAACCTGGCCCAGGCCGAGGTCAATCTCCGCGCGGCGCGCGCCTTCGTGCTGCAGTCGATGGCTGCGATCTGGAAGGACCTCTCGTCCGGCAACACCATTACGGTCGAGCAGCGCATCACGATCCGCATGGCGGCGACCAATGCCATCCACAAGGCCAAGGACGCCGTCGACTTCGCCTACAACGCGGCGGGCGCGACCGCGATCTTCGAGAACCATCCGCTGGAACGCCGCTTCCGCGACATCCACACCGTGACCCAGCAGCTGCAGGGCCGTCTTTCCCATTTCGAGACCGTGGGCGCCTGGATGATGGGCGCCGACGCCGATCTCACCTTCGTCTGACCGATCTGGAGACCGACCATGCCGCTTGGCCCCCTTCAGCACTACACGATCGAGCCGTCCGATCTCGAGGCCACCAAGAACTTCTATTGCGACGTCCTCGGTCTCGAGAACGGCGACCGCCCCCCGCTCGGCTTCCCCGGCTACTGGCTCTATTCCGGCGGTGTGGCCACGGTGCACCTGTTGGGCGAGCGCACGCCACGCGAGGGCATCGTCGTGCGCGGCACCGAGAAGAAATTCGAGGACACCGGCCGCTTCGATCACATCGCCTTCGCTGCCAGCGATCTCGCCGGTGTACGCAAGCGCCTGCAGTCGAAGAACGTGAAGTTTCGTGAGCAGATCGTGCCGCGCACCGGAGCCGCACAGATCTTCCTCTACGATCCCGACGGCGTCGGCGTGGAGCTGAACTTCCCGGCCGAAGAGGTCCAGGCGGAAGCCAGGGCCTAGTGCTTCTCTCGCTTGAGATCGAGACGGTCGAGACGCTGGCCGACGGTGCCACGTTCGGCGCGGTCGGGGCCTATGAGCGCGTCATCGCGGTCGCTCGCGGCGAAGTCGATCCCTCGTCACCGGCCAACAGGGGCATCGCGCTGATCGAAAAGGCGCCGCGCAATGCCGCGGGCCGGGTCGAGTACGCGACCGGCGTCTTCATCCTGCGTCCCAAGGACCCGGCGCGCGGCAATGGACGGATCCTCTACGAGGTCAACAATCGCGGCCGCAAGATGCTGTTCGGCAACATTGCCGACGGTCCGCAGGGCGTGAACGACCCGAAGACCCTGGCCGATCTCGGCAACGCCTTCCCGCTGCGGCTGGGTTACACGATCGTCTGGTCGGGCTGGGATCCCGATGCGCCGCGCGCCAACATGGGCCTCGTCCTGACGGCACCCGTCGCGACCAACAACGGGCGGCCGATCGTGCAGACGATTCGCGAGGAGTGGGTGTCCGGCACGCGTCTCGGCGCGCTGGAAGCGTTCAGGCTGTCGCATGAGGCCGCGACGCTCGAACAACCCCGCGCCCGTCTCACCGTGCGCGAACGCGCCGACGACGAACCGCGCGAGCTGCCGCTGAACCAGTGGTCCTTCGTCGACCCGCGCTCGATCAAGCTGCGCGACGGCACGAAGCCGAAGCCGGGCTTCCTCTACGAATTCCATTACGAGGCGAAGAATCCCAAGGTCCAGGGTCTGGGTTTTGCCGCGACGCGCGACGTCGTGAGCTGGCTGCGCCATTCACCGGACGCCGTGAAGGCGACGGGCCGGCCAGTGACGCATGCGCTGGCCATCGGCTTCTCCCAGGCCGGGCGGTATCTGCGCAACCACATCGCCGAAGGCTTCAACCGCGACGAACAGGAACGTCGCGTATTCGACGGGATCCTGAGCCACATCGCGGGCGTCGGCCGCGTCTTCTTCAACATGCCGTTCGCGCAGCCGGCCCGTACGAACACCCAGCACGAGGACCACGACTTCCCAGAGAACGAGTTCCCGTTCTCGACGGCGATGCTCAGCGATCCGCTGACGGGCCGGAGCGGCTCGTTGTTCCGAGGCGACGGCAGCGATCCGCTGCTGATCGAGACCAACACCTCGACCGAATACTGGCAGAAGGGTGCCTCTCTCCTGCACACGGACCCGCTTGGCACCCGGGATGTCGCGCTGCCGCAGAACTCGCGCGTCTACATGATCGCAGGCACTCAGCATGGCGGGCGCGCCGGGGCGACTACCGATCCCGGCCCGAACGTCAATCCGCGCAACCCGCACAATCCGATGCCGGCGGTCCGCGCGCTGCTCGTCGCGCTCGACGCCTGGCTCGTGTCGGGTACCGAGCCGCCGCCCAGCCGCGTGCCGACCCTGGGCGACGGGACGCTGGTCGAACCGGACAAGACCGGTTTCCCCGCCATTCCCGGTGCCGCCATCGTGCGGACCACCAACGTCGTGGCGCCGCCCGGCGACTGGGTGAAGCCCGTCCCGCCGGACAGGAACTACCGCACGCTCGTGAGCCGGGTCGACGCGGACGGCAACGAGATGGCCGGCATCCGCCTGCCCGACATTGCCGTGCCGCTCGCGACCTATACCGGCTGGAACGAGTACAGACCGCCTTACCCGGCCGGCGAGATCGCCGACCGCGACGGAAGCTGCCTGGCACTGCCGATCGACCGGGCCACCCGCGAGGCGTCGAAGGACCCCCGTCCGTCGATTGCCGAACGCTACCGGAGCGGCCCCGACTATGTCGGCAAGGTGCAGGCGGTCGTCACGCAATTGATCGCCGAGCGGCTGTTGCTGGCCGAGGACGGCGAACGCTATCTGGAGCGCGCGCGGAACGAGCCGCGCGTCGCGCCTTAACGAACAGATTCAAGGGAGATCAGCATGAGCAAGAGAATTGCAGTCGTCGGCACCGGCGCGCTGGGCGGCTATGTCGGCGGGTACCTCGCGCAGGCAGGCCTCGACGTCACGCTGATCGACTTCTGGCCGGAGAACATCGAAACCATCCGCAAGCACGGGCTGGAACTGGACGGCGTGACGCCGGAAGAGAAGTTCACCGTCACCAAGGCCAAGACCATGCATCTCACCGAGATGCAGGACCTGTCGCGCCAGAAGCCGATCGACATCGCCTTCGTGTCGATGAAGTCCTACGACACCGAATGGGCGACCGCGCTGATCAAGCAGTACCTCGCGCCGGACGGCTATGTGGTATCGCTGCAGAACTGCCTGAACGAGGAGCGCATCGCGGGCGTTGTCGGCTGGGGCAAGACCGTCGGCATGGTCGCCTCGCTGATCTCGGTCGACATGTACGAGGCCGGCAAGATCCGCCGGACCGTCTCCAAGGGCGGCGACAAGCACACGGTCTTCCGCGTCGGCGAGGTCCATGGCCGCATCACCAAGCGGGTCGAGGAGCTGCGTGAGATGGTCGGCATGATCGACAGCGCCAAGACCACGACCAACCTGTGGGGCGAGCGCTGGTCCAAGCTCTGCCAGAACGGCATGAAGAACGGCGTCTCGGCCGCCACCGGCATGACCGGCGTCGACTGCGACCGCAACGATGCGGTGCGCCGCTTCTCGATCAAGCTCGGCGGCGAAGCCGTACGCGTCGGCCAGGCGCTGGGCTATCACATCGAGAAGATCGGCAAGTTCGAACCCGAGCTTCTGGCACGCGCATCCGAAGGGGACACAGCGGCGCTCGACG
>CAZPOS010000081.1:0-19980 GCA_964588065.1 uncultured Reyranella sp. | reverse complement strand
GCCTTGTCGGAAATCGCATTGAAGGACAGGCCCGGCGGCATCATCAGGCCCTTCTGCGAGCCGCACACCGTGACGTCGACGCCCCAGGCATCGTGCTCGTAACGAATCGAGCCGACCGAGGAGATGGTGTCGACGAACAGCAGCGCCGGATGCGGCAGCTCGAACGGCGTCTCGCGCTGGCCCTTGAGGAAGGACACGGCTTCCAGGATGCGCTTTCCCACGGCGGCGCCGGCCTGCCCGGCCAGCCGCTTGCCGAACAGGCGGCCCACCAGGCTGAGCGGCTCCCATTCGAGCGCGTAGCGCACCACCGAGCCGCCCTTGCCGTCGGGCTCGAGATCGAACACCGGCCCGAAGCGGCGGAACGGGCCCTTCGAGAAGACCCGCGAAACGTTGAAATGACGGCCCAGCACCCACTCGTAGGGCTTCTCCTCCCAGTCGAGCGTGAACCCCGCCGCCGTGCCGCGGCCGCGGCGCAGCACCGTGCCGTTGGGCTGCGGCGTCTCCTCCAGCGCATAGGGCGGCAGGCCCATCGCCTCGTTGAAGCGGTTGGTGTCGGCCAGCACCGGCCACAGCACGGACGGCGGCAGATCGAAGGTCCAGCTCCAGGTGCGGCGCGAGAGAGGCGGCATGGGGGTGGTACTGTAGCACGCGGGCGGATGGATCAGGCGCGGGGGATCACGGGTGGGTGAGAGGAGCGCAGTTGCCTAGGTTGAGTCAGGTTGAGCTCGCAATGAATATCGCCAGTTCTCAACCCCAATCCACAATCTTTGGTTGCTTTTCGGAACCCCTCACCGAATATTGCAACCACAATTGGAGAATGTCTTATGACTATCGATAGATCTCTGTGGGCAAGCAGTTTTCACCTAGACGAGCTACCGAACTGGGCGTGCCCACACTGCGGCAAGCACAAACTTAAGATTGAAACAAAACACACCACAAAACTCGTGCCTGATCATGTAGTGAAATCTAAAAAGGATCCGGATTGGGAATTTGATTGGGATTTTGCACGCGTCTCGGTAATCGCAAAATGTGGCCATGCCGCTTGCGGTGACTACGTCTCGATTACGGGACGCACCACCTATTACGAAAGCTATTACGAAGACGATGACGACTTTGGCAGTACTATAGAAGAGCACGTGCAGATTCATGCTGTATATCCAGCACCACCGATATTTCCAATTCCCAAAGCGGTACCGGAGACTGTTGCTCGTGCGATTGAGAGAGCATTTAAACTCTACTGGGTAGATGCGAGTGCCTGCGCTGGAGCTTTAAGATCGGCGATCGAAAGGCTTCTCGACCACCTCAAGATTCCAATAGAATCTGTAGGAAAGAAGGGTGGGTCTATACGGCTGGATCTTCACAACCGCATCGAACTTCTTGGGAAAATGAATCTCGGCGACAAGGAATCGCTACATGCACTGCGCACAGTAGGCAATCTCGGGGCGCACGGCGCCAATGTTCAGAGTGAAAGCGTCCTCGACGCAATGGAGCTCCTAGAAGATTCCCTGATCGAGCTTCTTAAGATTCGCGAGCAGAATATAAAATCCCTTCAATCACGCTTGAAGAATCTGGCTCCCAAAAAGTCTCTGAAAACCCAAACCCAGCCGAAAACCCCCGCGCCTTCTGCAAAGGCTAAGAAAAAGAATGATGGAAATGCGCATTGATGGCCCTTCTACACGCCTCTTTTTAGAGACGTAGAACCGGTTGTCGCGCCACCCGTCTACTCGCGGGCCAGACGCTTGCCGAACAGCCGGCGGTGAGCGTCAGCGGCGCCGGTCCAACTCCAAGTGCGGCGAGAGCGATGCAGCATGGGTAGGTACTGTAGCACGCTCTCGGCCGGATCAGGCGCGAGAGGATCGCTGGTGGGTGAGGCCAAATGGACAAAGCTACGGGTCCCTTCGTCAAGGACGATTTGAGACCATCCTCTCAACGCGCTCCGCTCACAACTATCGAGCGAAGCGTCATGCTGTCAAAAAAAATGAGCCCTTTACCTGCGCAACTGGTGGTGGCCTCCTCTCCACTTGCTATCATCGGTCGGAAACGAAGGTGGCCATCTAGCTGAACCCGATACGAACTATTTTTTGAGTGGTGCATGTCTCGCCGCCCTTCGCTCTCGGAAACCATTACCGGACAAGCATGGTTGGATCAGTTCAAACAAGCTGATCAGCACGCAGCTGCAGCGCTCCTAGATATGATGCTCTTGCTCAACGAAGAGCAAGTTTCCACAGCAATACGATCCTTATTGGTCAACGCAGCCGATGCACGAGCTGATAGACGAAGACGCATAGGCTTGTACGCAGAACGAGAGTTCGACGAGGCGCTTGCATTCGATGTTCAAATCACACTGGATCCACAAGGTGTGAAGCGGCGGCGCGCAGTCGGCTTTAAGGGACCAGCCGCGGTAAAGCCGATTCGCGGCGGCACGCGCATTGGAAGCGAGGGCATGATTGCCTTCTTAATATCACAAGCGGTCGCCGCTTCGCCCCGGGTTTATGTCAATCAGCCGGGACCCGATCATATTCGCGGCAAAACAAGACAAAAGAAGGTTCCGCCAGCCAATCGCAAGAGAAAGCGCAGACCAAAGTACATAGGTGCTCTCACTATCGTAACCGACTTTATCGGTTCAGGTACTCGGGTCAGTTCAATGCTCAACAAATTCTGGGCAGTGCCGACAGTTCGCGCTTGGGTTTCAAGAAAATGGGTAACCTTTAAGGTTGTAGCGGCGGCCGGCACTGCTTCCGGCATTAAAGCTGTGAGCAATCACCGGTCTGCGCCCGAAGTACTAGTGAAACATATTGCGCCCACCGTTCATACAGCGGCTGACGACGGCCTGCGCGCCAAGTGGAAGGGCCTTCTTGCAAACTATGGCCCGGAAACTGCGCCAGGAGCAGGTCGGGAGGGATTTCAAGGCAGCGCAGCACTTATTGCTTTTAGCTATCGCATTCCCAACAACACGCCGTTGATCGTTCACAGGAGCCTCGATGGTTGGCGAGCGCTTTATACCGGCCCAGCGCCAGAGGAACTTCGCATTGCCTTCGGTTTACCCACAGTTGAGGAAAGGATACAGTTTGGCGCTGAATCCGCTGGCGTTAAATTGTCAGAAGATCTTGCCACTTCCGAAGCTGAAACGGTACTTGTTCTCAGCACCATACGTGGTCGCTGGCGGCCAGGTGCCGAGACCGCCATCGCCGAGGTGACAGGTCTGACAATCCCCGAGGTAATCTCAATACACACCAAGTCAATATCGAGCGGATTGCTGGATCAAAACGGCCGACTCACGGACAAAGGCCAAGAAACAGTCGCATCAGGACTACGCTCGGAGCGGTCTAGACCGACTATTCCCACGGTAGAAAAACCGTACTATCCTCAACAATTGAGAACTCCTCGGGAGCCATCTAGTACTCGCCGCTCCTCGGGGCGGCCTAGATGACAGGTCTTAACCTGTTGTCGTGGGCGGCTGGGCTTCTGGTCGCCGTAGTCGGAGCTGATGATTATAGGTCCCTGATGCTGACCCCTCAGTCCCAAGGGACATCGCTCGTGGGCTCGCTTGAGGGCTCAGCATCGCGGACCGAACCGCGCAGAAGGTAGATGCTACACCCGTGGAGTTCTCAACAATTCATAGAAGGCGCGAGGCAAGCAGGTCGCTCGCCTGAAGTCATAGATGCTGCTGTAAGAATCGCCCGAAGGATTAAGCAATCAAATCCAGATTTGCCTGTCATTTTTTCTCTGCAGCATTTGGGGCAACTGGTCGACGTCTCCGCAACGACGTTGCGCAAGTTCGTAGACCGCTCTGACGATGCTTATCGTGTTTTTCGCGTGAAGAAGCGCGCCAGACCCGGAAGAGGCTCTTCGGCTCCACGCCGCTATCGCACCATTTGTATTCCAACCCCAGTCTTGATGCGAACACAACGCTGGATTGCGCAGAATATCCTAAATGTACTACCAACTCACGAAGCAAGCTATGCATTCACGCTTCGCCGAGATTTAGTTGGAGCTGCAAACCGTCATGCCGGTTGCAAGTGGCTTATCAAAATGGACGTACGGCATTTCTTTGAATCGATCGAAGAGCATAGAATCTACCGTATTTTCGTTGG
Organism: uncultured Reyranella sp.; assembly: GCA_964588065.1. Lineage (GTDB taxonomy): Bacteria > Pseudomonadota > Alphaproteobacteria > Reyranellales > Reyranellaceae > Reyranella. The sequence goes on along the minus strand of CAZPOS010000081.1, from coordinate 15,886 downwards.
GCTAGGGTATACCTCCCTTCTGTCGTTCGAGATGGCAAGGCTATGCACCAGAGTTCATTCAATACCCGCTTCATCCAATGGTGCGGACGCGTTAGGCGCGCCTTACAGGCATTTGCCGGAAGGACATTTACCTCAAGGTGCTCCAACGAGCCCAATGTTAGCCAACCTAGCTGTACATGAACTTGACAAAGAACTTACCAAATTAGCTCAAATCCGAGAATGGACATACACTAGGTACGCAGACGATCTCGCTTTTTCTACAATCAATGCGACAACGCGCGGGCAAGCAATGGAGCTGGCAAAACTCGCGGAGCGAGAATTGATTAACTTTGGATTGAAGGCGAACCGCCAGAAGACTTCGATAACACCTCCAGGGGCTCGAAAGATCCTTTTGGGCGTATTAGTTGATAGAGAGACCCCACGATTAACCAAAGCGTTCCGAAACAACATTGAGACGCATCTTTTTGCGCTCACCAATCCGAAAATCGGGGTAGCAGCACATCGCGCGAACCGCGCGTTTGCTTCGACTATTGGCATGCGTCGTCATCTAAGCGGACTAATAGCCTTCGCTCACCACGTTGACCCTGCGTATGCGGCGAAGCTCTATGCAGATTTTAACGTCGTTAATTGGAACAGCTAGCGACCAAGCTGAGCTAAAGCCTCGCCACCTTCGATTGACTACGGATCTTCGCCATCTTTGCCATCCCTCGCAGTCTTGCGTGAGAGACCAGACCCTCACCGACGCAGCGCAGTTAACACCACGTTACACTGTCCGCAATCGCACCATACAACTAGACAGCGTCACCACCATTCGCAATCGAGCCGTCCCGGATATTGCCCAACAGACTCCGGCCGATGCCCCATCATTTCTTCCTTAATGGTAACGAGAACATCGGGAATAGTGAGCGTTGAGGCTTGAGCCGCAGCACGTCATCGGACGAAATCATACTAGCGGCGCGGCGCGTACCCCCGCTTGGCGTGATGACCTCTAGATCGGGATTCCCGATCATTGCCGCGTGAACATCATCCATATGCGATGGCGTCATATTGTAGACATTCTCATAGAACTCCCCCACGCTGATTGCGTCACCGAGCTCCATAAGTAGTCGCGGAATGTCGTCATGCAGCTGATCTCTAGCCGCTGCTCGACCGCTCACATCAAAGAGATAGAGAGATCCGTCGTGAGATGGGTCGTAGGATAGCATGTCGAGACCTGCTCGACCGAAATGAGCCTGGCTAGTGCTGTTGTCATGGAGAACATTGTTATAAACCTGACGAGCGCGAACCTTGTTAGCAAAATGAATGAGCCAGTACCGCCATCCTTCGGGATTCTGAATGGAGAATGGACTTGCGTATGGCGCACACACCTTGTGTGTTTCGAACACAAGCTTCTCTGCTGCTCCTAGCCACTCGGCGTTGCTCATGGCCATCTCAACAGCAGACAGATTCGTACCGTCTATCCCAAGATGCTTGAGCTGCCCGGCCATTAGCCGCTTATTGGTGCGGCTTAAAAAGGCCAGCAAACTTTCGATGGCAAAGGTGTAGAAAACTTCAACGGCAGCTGTAGACCGCATTATCTCTATCAGTGTGGCATGCTCAACTTTAGAATACCCACACTGATCGAGATTGAAGAGGACATTTCGGAAACGACCGGCAGCAATTAATGCCTTGATCTTTGGGTAGGATTTCTCGAAATCTCCCGTCATGTATTCAACAGACAGATGAAGCTGGGGGCAGCTCGCTTTGATTTCAGCGACTACTGGCGCGCAATGGTTCTGTAAGAGCGCTACAGCATCGGGCGAAGCGTCGTTGAGAATCAGGAGACATTCTATCTCGACACGTCCCAATCCTTGATTTAGCCGCGCAAGATTCACCGCATCGAGCGATCGCCAAAGCTCTTCCAGAAAAATAATAGGCGAACCAGCACTACCGCACGCATAGCGACCGGCCCCTGAAAAGCCGTCGACGACAGCGAGACGAAATTTGCGCTGTTGGGGTATCTGACAGCGGACCGCAATGTACTTAAAAAAGTACTCTCGGAGAATCTTGTGTTTACGACGGGTATGATCGTCGAGAGGTGCGCCTTCAGTCCATGCATAAGGTTTGACCGCCATCTAACGCCTCTACATCGGCCCAGGCGGGTCGTTCATTAAGGACCGATCGGCATCTCACTCCAGGTCCGGCCACGATAAATACGGCCGTTTGCCTTCTTTGAGCGCTTCTTGTTGTCCTTGCCCCACGCCCCCCATTGTTTGAAGAAGAACGCAGTTTTGTACCGAGCGCAACCGGCATAAATCTCGTCAATCCATTCTTCCCGTATAGGTCGCGCACCTCTCCCGCTTTCACCTCCGACAATGGCCCAATGGATGTCTGTGAGATCGACATGCCCCACAGGGGCAATTAATGGCTCAAAGGAGATGAAGCGAATCTTGGCCGGCACCTTTTTGAGATGCCCAATCCGACCGACTACGTCCTTGCTCTCTACACTGGTGCCCAACCAAACGTTCGGCAGAATATTCCTGACAAGATCGGCGACCACATACGCCATACGTTCAGGTCTTTTAGTGAGAATCTGGTACTTATGATGCGGCGTATCTTCCATTACACGCCAGACTTCCAAGATGAACTGGTCGCTAACCTTGTCGTGGAAAAGATCGCTCATGGAATTTACAAAGATCTTCCTTGGTTTTTTCCACCCCCGAGGAATGTTTAGAGAGGACCGATCCTCGCGGACGATGCCTCTCCAAACAGGTCTACCTCCGCTTTGTCGTGTGAGCCCATTGTATTTTGATACGCCCATAGCTTCGAGCCGCCGGGCCATCGCCATTGCATAGCAATTGCTGCAACCGGACGTGATAACCGAACAGCCGGCTACGGGGTTCCAGGTCGCGTCGGTCCATTCAATTTGAGTTTCAGCCATTAGACGCATCTTTTCGACGGTTAGGAGCACGCGGCAGTGGCCGGTCTGTCTGCGCCGCACTTTATACGTGCCTGTGCGCGCCACAAGCCTTCTTGGTCAACCACCTACCGGCCGAGGCTACGGGCCTAGTTCAGGTGATGATTATAGCGCTCTTAAGAGCGGGTTTTAGCCATCGGGTTCCTTGCGGCTTACGGCAACGTCACCTTCACCAGCTTCCCGCCGCGCACGTCCACCCGCTTCATCATCGAGCCGCCCGCGGCGCGGTCGCCCGGGCCGTCCCACTTCACGGCGGTCGTGACGTACCAGACGCCGTCGGGGACGCGCGGGAAGGAGAAGCTGCCGGAGGCGTCGCAAGTGGTGCGGCGCAGGGTCGAGACGTAGAGCGGGTCGTCGCGGTCGAACTTCACCGGCGCCAGGCTGGCGGCGCGGGTGCCGCGCGTGTCGTTGCCGAAGATCGCCGTCATGCGGGCGCGGGCATAGGCGCTGTCCGGGATGAGGTTGGCGGCCTGGCCGGCGCAGGTGTGGGTCGTGTCGCCGGCCTTCATGGTCGCCATGCCGCTCACCGTGTTGGCGCCGCTCCTCTTCGACCATTCGACCTCCGAGGCCGGGATCGGCTGCGACAGCGCGCTGGGCGGCGGCGGCGCGAAGGCCTGGTCGAACTGGGAGCAGCCGGCGGCGGCCAAGGAAGCGGCAACGGTGGCGGCGAGGCCGGCGAGGAGGGCGGTGGGCTTCATGGGAGGGGCTGACTCCGGGCTCGGGAGGACGGATCGGGGGCGAAAAACCTAGACGACAACGCGGGTTGCGGGCCTGTGTTCCTTTCGTGGTTTCGCGGGTGGGTGGGGCTCGGGAGGTGGAATAATCGAAATAGTCGAAATAAACGAAACATTCGAAACGGGTGTCGCACCCTTTTTTGCCAAACGCGGCACCAGATGATGCGGAGGCCATCGGCGCTGCCACTACCCGTTGGCTCGGTGGCCCGGGATGAGCCTCGAATCGCGTTTTTCCCCCTCCCCCCTCATCCTGAGGAGGCCCGAAGGGCCGTCTCGAAGGATGGGCAACGGGCACCTCGCCTGTTGCCGATCCTTCGAGACGCGCCGCGTCGCGGCGCTCCTCAGGATGAGGGGGGTGAGTGAAGGATGAGGGCAAGGGGGTGGATCGGGTAAGGGCTTGAGGCGATTGCGTTTAGTCCATTCCGCCTCCCGGCGTGGAGGCGGCATCTGCGGAACCGGTTGATTCTCCCCTGTCCGGAAAGTCACTAGAGTGGCCGCATGACCCCAAGCCCCTCCTTCGCACGCTTTCCCCTCCCCGCCGGCAGCGCCGACTGCCACGTCCATGTCTACGGTCCCTACGACCGCTTCCCCGCCGTCTCCGGCGGCAAGTTCTCGCCGCTGCAGGCGACGCCGGTCGAGGCGTTGCTGGCGCTGTGGGACCGGATGGGCATCGCGCGCGGGGTGATCGTCCATGCGCTGGCGGCCGGCGGCGACAACGAGGTGACGCTCGACGCGCTGCAGCGCCATCGCGACCGGCTGCGCGGCGTGGCGCTCCTGAAGCCCGAGGTGAGCGAGCGCCGGCTCGACGAGCTGAGCGAGGCGGGCTTCCGGGGCGTACGCATCAACCTGCTGCGCCAGGACGGCAAGCCGGTCTCCTCGGGCGGCATGAGCCTCGACGACCTTCTGGCGCTGGCGCCGCGCCTCGGGGCGCGCGGCTGGCACGTGCAGCTCTGGGTCGAGACCGGCGACCTGATGGAGCTGGCGCCGACGCTGGAGAAGATGCCGTTCGATTTCGTGATCGACCATATGGGCCGCACCATGGCCGACAAGGGCGTCGACTATGCCGGCTTCCGCTGGTTCTGCGAGCGGCTGAAGAGCGGCCGCTACTGGTGCAAGCTCTCGGGCGCCGATCGCAACACCCGCCAGGGCGCCGGGCCGGGCGCCGCCTACGACGACACCGCGCCGTTCATGGAGGCGCTGGTCGCCGCCAATCCCGACCGGCTGGTCTGGGGCAGCGACTGGCCGCATGTCGGGCACGCCGCCGATGCGATCCCGCAGGAGGAGGACCTGCTCGGCCTGTTCTTCCGCTGCGTGCCGGACGAAGGCGTGCGCCGGAAGATCCTCGTCGACAATCCGAAGGTTCTTTACGGGTTCTGATCATGACTCACCACGACAACTGGGGCTGGCGGGCCCGCATCGGGCTGTTCATCGTGGGCAACGAGGCGGTGCCGGAGGCCGAGTGGTGGGCGATGGCGCCGCCCGGCGTGTCGGTGCATGCGGCGCGGGTGACGGCGTCGACGCCGTGGGCCAAGTGGCACGCCGACAAGAGCGGCGTCGATCTCGCCGACGATCTGGCGCGCGGCGCGAAGCAGTTCTCGGCGATGAAGCTGCAGGCCGTCGTCTTTGCCCACACGTCGAGCAGCGTGGTGGGCGGCAAGGGCTGGGACGAGGCCACGGTCGAGGCGCTGTCGTCGGTGGTGCGATCGGGCATCGCGGGCGACGAGGCCCGGGTCACGACCAACGGGCTCGACACCTTGGCGGCGTTGCGGCATTCGGGCGTGAAGCGGCCGTTCCTCGTGGTGCCGCCGTGGTTTCCCGACGACACGGTGGGCGCGGCGCTGCGCTATTACGGCGATCACGGGCTGGCGCCGGTGGGGCATCTGCGGCTCGATCCCGGCCGCAAGTGGCGGGACGTGCCGCCGCAGGATCTCTATCCGCAGGGCATGGGCTTCGAGCAGGAGATCGAGCCGCTCTACGCCCAGATCCGCAAGGCCTGTCCGCCGGAGGCCGACGGCGTGCTGATCGGCGGCACGGGTTTTCGCTGCGTCGGCATCATCGAGACGCTCGAACGCGACCTCGGGCGCCCGGTGATTTCGGCGAACCAGGCGAGCCTGTGGCACTGCCTGCGGATGACGGGCATCCGGACGCCGGTCGAAGGGTTTGGGGCGCTGTTGCGCTCTTGATGCTGGGGGCGCGCCACTCCAGTGGCGCGATCTTCTCTTGCACACACAAAGACGCGCCACTGGAGTGGCGCGCCCCCAGCTAAGTCGCCAACAGATTGAGCTTCTTCAAAAGCTCCCGCTCCTGCTCCATCGTCCTGGCCATCTTGTCCCGATAGGCCGGCCCGTCGAGCAGCAACAGGGGCTGGTCCATGTTGTCCAAGAACTCGAGGTGCTTGGGCTCGCCCGCGGCCTCGCGGAAGGCGTCGGCCAGGATCTTCACCACGGCGGGGTCCATGCCCTTCGGGCCGATCAGGCCGCCCGGACTGTCGACGGCGATCTCGAGGCCGAGCTCCTTCACCGTGGGCACCTCGGGGAAGCGCCTGGCGCGGCTCTCGGTGAAGACCGCGAGCAGGCGCAGCTTGCCGGCCATCACCAGGGGCGCCCAGCCCGAGGACTCCGAGGCGAAGTCGATCTCGCCGCCCATCAGCGCGCGCAGCGTGTCGGCGGTGCCGCGATAGGGCGCGTGCGTCCAGGTGAGGCCCTGCTTCAGGCCAAGGCTCTCCATCGCGAGATGCTGCGTCGAGCCGGCGCCGAGCGTGCCCCAGTTCAGCTTGCCGGGATTGGCCTTGGCATAGGCCAAGAGCTCGGGCAGCGTCTTCCACGGCGCGTCGGGCCGCACGACGATGCCCATGACGAAGCCAGTGATCTGCAGGATGTAGGTCAGGTCCTGGATCGGATCGTATTTCAGCGAGGCGTTCAGCATCGGCTGGCGCAGCACGCTCATGTGCATCTGGCTGATCGTGTAGCCGTCGGGCTTGGCGTCCTGCAGCGCCAGCGCGCCCAGCACGCCGGCGGCGCCGCCCTTGTTGTCGACGATGACCGGCTGGCCGAGCTTCTTCGCCGCCGATTCGGCCAGGATACGGAAGCCGGCATCGGCCGGGCCGCCGGCGGCCCACGGGATGATCAGCCGGATCGGCCTGTCGGGAAACCTCGCTTGCGCGCGCGACGGCGCGGCGCCGGCGAGCGGCAGGAGGGCCGCGCCCGCGAGGGCGGCCCTGCGTGTCAGGCTGGTCATGTCGATCGTTCCTCCCTACCCCGGCGACACGCTAGCCGAGCAAGGAACGGGCCGCATAAAAAATCGGCCGGCTTGGGGCCGGCCGATTCCGTATTCCAAAAGATCGCAGTGCCGATCAGGCGTGCTGGATGGCCGAGAGGATCCAGTTGCCGCCACGGCCGCGCAGGAAGGTCCAGATCTCCGTGGCCTCGGTGCGGACCTGCTCGTTGCCTTCGACGATGCGACCGTCGGCGACGTTGCGCATCACGTCGATCATGCTGAAGCGCATGGCGACGGTGGCGTAGTCGACGCCGCCCTCGCTCCAGGCTTCGGACAGATCGCCCTGCTCGAGCTTCACGTCCGTGACCTTGTTCTCGACGCCGCGGCTCGCATTGGCCGACAGGTCCTGGGTGAAGTAGCCCAGCATCTCCGGCGTCGCGAGCGTGCGCAGCTTGGCGAGGTCGCCGGCGCTGTAGGCCGACTGCACGTTGATCAGCAGCGATTCGAAGGCGTCGTAGTCGGCGGCGACGATCTCGAGCGGCTGCGTGGCGGCGGAGGCCGACGCGGCGCCCGCACCGGCACCCCCCAGCATGCCGCCCATCAGGCCGCTCCGGGCCATCGAATTGGGCGCCTGGTTCGGCGTCATCGGGTTGCCGCCCATCGGGCCACCGGCACCCGCAGCCGCGCCGGCAAAGGCCGCCTGCGGGGCGCCGTTGCGCGACTTCCACCAGCGCACGGCGAGATAGGCGATGCCGCCGATCAGGGCGAGCTGGAGCAGGAAGCCCAGCATGCCGGCCATGCTGCCGAGGCCGGCGCCGAAGCCGCCGCCCATCAGCATGCCGATCAGGCCGGCGCCCAGCATGCCCCCCATCAGGCCCGTCAGGAACGGGTTGCGCTGCATGAAGCCGGGCTTGGCCGCGCCGGCGGCCGCCGCGCCGGCCGGGTTGGCCGAGGGGCTCTGCTGCTGCGGCGTGGTGCTGCGCTCGACCGGCTTGGAAGTCGGCGCGGTCTGGGTCGGGGCCGGCGCCTGGCCGGACTTGCTGCCGCGGCTGCCGCCTCCCCCCGCCCGCGCATCGGCGGGCGACGGAGCCAGCGAGGGCACCGCGATGATCAGAGCCGCGAGGACCGCGAGCCAACGAAACTTGGTCATTCGAACATCCCTGTTGAGCCGGGTTTGGTCCCGGCCGTTTTGCAGTCTGTATGTTAGGGGTCTTTGCCTGCAGTTCAAGGGCAACCCGACGGTCGAAAGCGCCGTTCCACAGGGTATGAAGATCCGTCTCATTGCCGCCGCCCTGGCGTTCTGGCCGGGCCTCGCCGCCGCCGAGGGCTGCCTCGACCAGGTGCGGGGGCTGGCCCAGGCTCAGAACATCCCGACCGACCCGCCCACCGCCTCGCCCGACAAGGCGCCGAGCGTCACTTCGCGCGAGCTGGGCCGGTCGGGCGGCGTGATCGCGCCGCCGGCGACCTCGGACCGCTCGGTCGTCACCCCGCCCGCCAGCGCCAACAGTCGCATGCCAACGATGCCCGACGTCACCCAGAAGCCGAGCCCGCCGCCCTCGCCGCAGGCGGCGCGCGACGAGGCGCGGAAAGAAGGTGCCGCCGACCGGACGGCGCTACAGGCTCTGCTGGTCGCGGCGCGCGCCGAAGCCGAGCGTGGCCAGGAGGCCAACTGCGTCGACACGCTGAAACAGGCCCGGGAACTCCTCGAGCGCTCGAAATAGCGAGGCGATCCAGCTCACATCTTCGAGGTCGATCGGCCCCAGCAGGAAAAAGAGACTGACCGACGCGACGACGACCGCGGCCGCGGCGATGGCGCGTCGTGCCACCGGCGGGCGCCGCACGGGCTGCACGCGATACAGGATGCGCCCACCGCGCAGCTCGACCCTTTGCGCGACGCGCGGGCGCCGCCGCAGTTCGGGCTCCCTCGGCAGGGCGATCTGGCGGACCGAGAGCGCGTCGGGCGACTTCGTCTTCAAGGCGTGATCGACGTCCTGCTTGGGCGCGCTCTCGAGCGCCGCCAGCGGATCGCGCGCCGGGTCCTCGCCGCGCCACGCCTCGGGCAGCACGCGCACCAGCCGCACGAGCGTGAAGGCGAGCCACGCCGTGGCGAGCGGCAGGCCGAAACGGAAGGCGATGTGCGTCTCCGCCGTGTTCCAGGCCCACACGCTCATCGATGCGCCGGCCACGGCCATGACGACGCCCGCAACGAGCACGGCGACGGCGGTCAGGCGGAACAGCAGACGCGATGACATGGTAGCCACGTAAACCGGTGTCGCTTCACGACGTCAACAGCGACAGGATCGCCGCATAGTGGATAGAAGCCGCCACCAGCACCGAGGCATGCCACAGCGCCTGCTGGTAGGGCATCCGGCTCGACAGATGGAAGATCGTGCCCAGCGAATAGACCACGCCGCCTGCGAGAAGCAGGATCAGGGTTTCGCGCTCCACCGAAGCCAGCAGCTCGTCGATCGCGAACAGGCCGATCCAGCCCATCAGCAGATAGAGCAGCACCGAGATCTGTTCGATGCGCCGCGGCTGCAGGAACTTCGCGGCAATGCCCAGCGCGGCCGCGCTCCACATCACCGCGGTGAGCCCGCTCGACCACGGCTCGCGCAGCTTCAGCAGGGTGAGCGGGGTATAGGTGCCGGCGATCATCACGAAGATCGCGGCATGGTCGAGCCGTCGCAGCCATTCGCGCCGCGGGCTGGCGAGCCGCAGATTGTAGGCCGCCGAGCAGGACAGCATCGCCAGCAGCCCCGCGACATAGACGAGGATCGGGAAGACCTGCCCCGGCTGCGACGCGCGGGCGGCGACGGCCAGGATGGCGATGGCTCCCACGACACCGAGGACGAGACCCAGCGCATGGATCGCCGCGTCGGCGCGCAGGTAACGGTCGAACTTCGAATCTGCCATGCGGTCACGATGAGGTCACCCGCCGTCTCCCGCAACCGGTGCATCGAAGGTCCCGTTATGCGAGCCTGCACAAGGAGGACCAAGTGAAGCGTCTGATCGCCGGCCTCGCCCTTGCCCTCGGATCGTCGTCGGCTGCGCTCGCGGCGCAGCCCTGGGACGGCACCTATGTCTACGAGCAGGCGCTGGGACCGGGCGCCGGCGGCACGCAGAACTTCGTCACGCATACACTTACGGTCAACGGTCCGGATGGATGCCGTCTGGCGGCAAAGGGTTTCCAGACCGACGAGACGATCCGCTGCAAGGCCATGCCCGACGGCGACCGGCTGCTCGTCTCCTTCGTGAGCTTCGGCAGCGGCAAGGTCGAGAACAAGTACGGCGTGAAGCTCTACAGTCCCGGCCAGCCGCTGTTCGCGATCGCGCAGGCGCCGAACGGTCTGGTCACGACGTGGCAGGGCTATTCCAAGGCCGCCGGCGAGGGCGCCACCAGCAGCGCCTTCAAGAAGGTGGGACGCTAGCCGGGGCGGCGGATAGAGTGGCTCCAACCGAACCGGAGGAGACACGAGACATGTCCGACATCGCCTATACGCCGATCCTGCCCGAAGGCTGGCCCCGTCCCCGCGGCTTCTCGCATGCCGTGGTCGCCACGGGCACGCGCAGCGTGCGGATCGCCGGCCAGATCGGCCGCGAACCGGCGCAGACGCACATTCCCGCCGACGCCGATGCCGGCACGCAATGGCGCATCGCGCTCTCCAACCTGGTGACGGTGCTGAAGGCCGCGGGCGGCCAGCCGGAGCATCTCGTGGCGTTGCGCGCCTACGTCACCGACATCGCCGAGTTCAATGCCGCCGGCGCGGCGGTCGGCGCCGCCTGGGGCGCCACGCTCGGCCGACACTTCCCGGCGATGACGCTGGTCCAGGTCTCCGCCCTGATCGACCCCCATGCCAAGGTCGAGATCGAGGGCGAGGCGATCCTCCCTTAAGGAAGGCGCCTTTGGCCGGGGGCGCTACTTCACGCCGCCGGCCGACAGGCCCTGCACGATCTCCTTCTGGATGATGATCGTGAGCACGATGACCGGCAGCATCACGATGAGGGCGGCGGCCGCCAGCGGTCCCCAGGCGAAGCTCTCGAAGGTCAGCATGTTGTAGACCGCGACCGGCATGGTGCGCGTGGTGCGGCCGGCGAAGACCGCGCCGAAGATGAAGTTGTTCCACGAGGAGATGAAGGCGAGGATCGCGCCGACCACGATGCCGGGCCGCGCGAGCGGCAGCGCGACGTAGCGAAAGGCCTGCCACAGGGTGGCGCCGTCGATGCGGGCCGCCTCCTCCAGCTCGTGCGGCTGGGTCTCGAAGAAGCCGATCATGATCCAGACCACGATGGGCAGCGTGATCACCATGTGGGTGAGCGCGATCGGCCAGACCGTGCCCACCAGGCCCACCAGCTGGAACAGGGTGAAGAGCGGAATCAGATAGGACAGGCCCGGTGTCATGCGGCTGAGCAGCAGCACGGCCGCCATCTTGTGGGCCCGCGCCTTGGCGATCCCGTAGCCCGCCGGCACGCCCAGCAGCAGCGCGACCAGCGTCGCCGAGCCGGTCACCTGCACCGAGTTCCAGAAATAGAGGAACATCGGGCTTTCCTCGAACACCTTGGCGAAGTTCTCGAGCGTCGGCTCCTCCGGCCAGAAGACCGGAGGCCAGGCGGTGTTGTCGATGTCGTACTTCAGCGACAAGGACAGCATCCAGAAGAACACGAACAGGCAGGGCGCCAGCAGCACCGCCACCGAGACCGCGAGCGCCGCCTTGTCGACGGCCCTGCGCACCTTGCGCTTCGCGCGGACGGAAAGCGCCATGGTCAGTTCCACTTGGCCTTCTGGCGCGCCCACAGCAGCACCAGCGAGAGCGCCACGATGATGGCGAAGAACACCACCACGACGGCGGACGCGGTACCGACCTGGTTGTAGGCGAAGGCCTGCGCATAGAGGTAGACGTTCAACACCTCCGAGGAGGTGCCCGGCCCGCCGTTGGAGATCACCCAGATCGTCTCGAAGACCTTCAGCGCGTCGATGGTCCGCATGATCAGCGCGACGACCAGGAACGGCAGGACCAGCGGATAGGTGATCTTCCAGAACATCTGCCACTGGCTGGCGCCGTCGATCAGCGCCGCCTCGTAGGGCTCCGTTGGCAGCGACGCGAGGCCACCCAGCACGATGATCATGACGAACGGCGTCCACAGCCAGATCTCGACCAGGATCAGGCTCGGGATCACCGTGTTGGGCGAATAGACCCATTCCGACGGCGGCAGGCCCACCAGGCTGAGGAAATAGTTCAGCACGCCGAGCTGGGGATGGAACATCATGGTCCAGATCAGCGACACCGCCACCGGCGTCGCCATCATCGGCATGATGAACAGGGTGCGGAAGAAACCGCGCCCGCGGAACTTCTTGTGGAACACCAGGGCGGAGACCGTTCCCAGCACCATCGGCAGGGCGACCGCCAGGATGGTGAAGTAGATCGTATGCCCGATCGATTCGAGGAAGCGCCGGTTGCTGGCCAGCGCCACGTAGTTGTCGAGGCCGACGAAGACCTGCTTGCTGCCGATGTGCCAGTCGTGGAGGCTCATCCAGATCGTGAAGATCCACGGGAAGACGATCACCGCGGAGCTGACGATCAGCGCCGGCCATATGAACAGCAGGTAGGGACGCAGGCGGCGTTCTCCCGCCGCCCGCGTACCCGCCGGTATCGTCACGTCTGCGCCCGCCATACGCTACGCCCGCCTTGGGTGCTTCCGGCTAACTCGCCTCGCTCTTGTCGAGGACCGGCTTGAATTCGGCGGTGGCGCGCTTCATCTCGGTCGCCGCATCGGCGCCGCCCAGCAGGTTGGTGAGCGCGGTACCGATGACGTCGCGGAACTCGGTCACCGGCACGATCACCGGCAGGCCCGGCATGCTGATGGGGGCGCAGCCGGCGGCGCAGTCGGCCCACTCGCGCGGCACGGTGAGCGACGACAGGACGGCCGGGTCCTTCAGCGGCGCCGTCCGGAACGGAATGCCGCCGCCGACCTGCAGCATGCGGCCGGCCATCTTCGGCCCGGTCATCCACAGCATCGTGTAGTAGGCGGCTTCCTTGCGGGCGGCGTTCTTCGGAATCGCCATGCCGGTGCCGAAGGTCACCGAGCCGTGGCCCTTGGGCCCGCTGGGCGGCAGGCCGTAGCCCACCTTGCCGACGACGCGACTCTTGGTCTTGTCCTCGACGGGCGCGGCGAAACCCGTGGCGTCGATCCACATCGCGGCCTTGCCCTGCATGAACAGGCCCTGCGCCTCGTTCCAGTTGAAGCCTGCGATGCCCGCCGGACCATAGGAGGAGAGCAGCTTCTTGTAGTATTCCGCCGACGCGATGGCGTCGGGCGTGTCGGTGATCAGCCGCAACGGCTTGCCGGTCACCGTCTCCTGTCCCCAGCCCGACAGGAGCTGGGTCCACAGCACGACGTTGGCGTTGCGCACACCGCGGCCGACGAAGCCGGAGACGCCGGCCGACGGGTCGTTGAGCGCGGCGGCGGCCACCATCATCTCGTCGAGCGTCTTGGGGAAGGCCACGCCCTTCTTCGCGAAGAGCTCCTTGTTGTAGTAGACCATGAAGTAGTCGCAGAGGATCGGCAGCGCATTGACCTTGCCGTCCGACGTGGTCGCGAAACTCATGCCGAGCTTGGAGACGTCGCCCAGCTCGTACTCCGCCGGCATCATCTGCGGATCCTTCAGCCAGTCCGTGATCTCGAGCAGCCAGCCGGCCTTCTCGAACTGGCGCTTCTGCACATGGAAGGCGAAGTTGAAGAGATCGAAGCTCGGCTTGCCGGAGTTCAGCTCGATCGCCACCTTCTGGCGGGCCTGCTGCTCGGGAATGACCTCGATGCCGAGCTTGATGCCGGTCTGGTCGAGAAACTCCTTCTGGTACTTCTTCATGAGATCGGCGCGCGGGCCGGTCTCCATCAAGACCTCGACCGTCTGACCCTTGAACCGCTGCCAGTTGAAGGCGCCGCTCTGCGCATACGCCGTCACGGTATTGAGCATCGGGGCCGCGAGGCCGCCCAGGGCAACGCCCTGCAACGCACGACGACGCGTGATCGAACGAACCATGCTGTTTCCTCCAGGCGCTTATCGGTCGCGGGCTTTTACCCTGCGTTGAGCGAAGCCTAGAGGAACACGCACGCGGCGTCATCGTGAGAAAAGCGCCGGGGTGACCTGCAGCGATGCACTTCAGGAGTCATGCGATTGCGGCCGGAGTGCTGTTCGCGGTCGCAACATCTGCAGGAGTCAGAATCCGAGCGCACTGAGCCCCGGGTGATCGTCGGGCCGGCGACCCAGCGGCCAATGGAACCTACGGTCGGCGTCGGCGATCGGATGCTCGTTGATGCTGGCGATGCGGCGCCGCATCAACCCATCGACATCGAACTCCCAGTTCTCGTTGCCATAGGCACGGAACCAGGTGCCGCTGTCGTCATGGAACTCGTAGGCGAAGCGCACGGCGATGCGATTTCCCGCGAAGGTCCAGAGTTCCTTGATCAGGCGATAGTCGAGCTCGCGCGCCCACTTGCGCCTGAGGAAGGCTTCTATCGCGTCGCGGCCGTGGAGGAATTCCGCGCGGTTGCGCCACTGGCTGTCGGGCGTGTAGGCCAGAGCGACCTTGGCCGGATCACGGCCGTTCCAGGCGTCTTCGGCCAGGCGAACCTTCGCGGTCGCGGTCTGCTCCGTGAACGGCGGCAGCGGCGGACGGGACATCGTGTGCCTCCTCTCGTTCAGATGATCTTGCGCGCGCGCAGGTCGGCCAGCTCGGCCGGCCCGTAGCCCAGCTCTGCCAACACCGCGTCGTTGTGTTCGCCCAGTTCCGGCGCGATGCCGGGACGGGCCGGTGTCTCGGAGAACTTCCAGGGCGTGCCGTGCACCTTCAGCTTCTTCCCGAGTTTGGGATACTCGACCTCGGTGACGTAGCCGTTGGCCACGACGTCGGGATCGTTGGAGGCTTCGAGGAGCGTGTTGATCGGGGCCGAGACGATGTCGGCACCACGCAGCCTGCCGACCCAGTCCTCGCGCGTCCCGGTCGCGAACAGGGAGTCGAGCGTGGCGAGAAGCTCGATGCGCTTGGCATCGTTGTCGATGATGACGCCGAGATCGGCGAACCCCGCCTTGTCGAGGTGCTCGTAGAAGCCCAGCGATGTCATGGCATCCTTCCAGTCTTCCGGTCCGGTGATCTGGAACACCAGCGGCTTGCCGTCGCGATCGTCGAAGCTGGCGCTGATGCCCGGACGCTCGCGCGTGCCGGTGACGCGGGCCTGCCCGGTGACCGGATTGCGGTCGCGCCACATCGCCGTCTGCAGCGTCCAACCCATCAGCCGGATCTGTCCGCCCAACAGCGAGAGATCGACCTTCTGCCCGACGCCCGTCGCGCGGGCGTGCGTCAGCGCCGCCAGCGCGCCCCCGAACGCCAGGATGGCGCAGGTCTCGTCGGCGACCGACACCACCCCGGTCTTCATCTTCTGGCCGGCGGTGGAGTAGGCCTCGGCAATGCCGCCCAGCGCCTGTGCCATCGAATCCGTGCCGGGCAGGTGGGCGTGCGGACCGTCGGGCCCGTAGCCCGAGATCGAGACATAGACGAGCTTCGGATTGACCGTGCGCAGTTCCTCCCAGCCGAAGCCGTTCTTCTCGGCAGCACCGGGACGAAAGTTCTGGCCGAAGATATCGGCCTCCGCGACCAGCTTGCGCAGGATCGCGCGACCTTCCTCGCTCTTGAGGTTCAGGGTCACGCTCTTCACGCCGCGATTGTTGGTCTCGAAGAAGGTGCTGCCCATGCCGGGCAGCACCGTCATGCGGCGCGAGGGGTCGCCGCCCTGGGGCGATTCGATCTTGATCACGTCGGCGCCGAGGTCGGCCATCAGCATCCAGGGCACGGTGCCCGCCTGCGCGGTGGAGCAGGAGACGACCTTGACGCCCTGAAGCGGGCCGTGGGGAACGGACATTTGACCTGGGCATGCTGGCCCAGTTTGGGGGGCGATGGAGCAGGGATGCGTGCGATGGGGAAGG
>CAZPOS010000080.1:19545-20214 GCA_964588065.1 uncultured Reyranella sp. | reverse complement strand
ACCACGATGGCATCGTCGACCACGATGCCGATCGCCAGCACCAGCGCCAGCAGCGAGATCGTGTTGGCCGAATAGCCCAGCGCCAGCATGACGGCGAAGGTGCCGATCAGCGCCACCGGCACCGCGATGATCGGGATCAGGGTGGCCCGCAGGTTGCCGAGGAAGATGAAGACGACGATCGCCACGAGCACGAAGGCTTCGATCAGCGTGTGGATCACGCTTTCGATCGTGGCCTTCACGAAGACCGTCGTGTCGTACATCACGTTGTACGCGACATCCTCGGGAAAGCGGGGCTCCAGCGCCTTGATCGCGTTGCGGACGCCCTGTGCGGTGGCCAGCGCGTTGGCGCCGGGCAGCTGGTAGATCTGGATGCCGGCCGCGGCCTGGCCGTTGTAGCGGCCCACCTGGTCGCTGGTCTTGGCGCCCAGTTCGACCCGCGCGATGTCCTTGACCCGGACCATCGCGCCGTCGGACTTGGCGCGCACCACGATGTTCTCGAACTCCTCGACTGTGACGAGGCGGCCCTGGGTCGTGATGTTGAGCTGGAAGCTGACATCGTCCAGCAGCGGCGCCGCCCCCACGAGGCCGACCGCGGCCTGGACGTTCTGCGCCTGCACCGCCTGCACCACCTCGTTGGGGGTGATGTCGAGGCTCGCCATGCGCTCGAGG
>CAZPOS010000080.1:0-19535 GCA_964588065.1 uncultured Reyranella sp. | reverse complement strand
TCCTACCCAAGCGACGTCGCGTTTGGCCACGTCGGCGATCACGCTCGCCATCGCCTCGTCCGACCGCGTCTACATGCTGGAGAACGAGGCTCGCCATGCGCTCGAGGTTGAGCCAGATGCGCATCGAGTAGTCGAGCGCGCCGAACAGGGTGGCGTCGCCGACGCCCGGCACGCGCCGCAGCGTGTCGAGCAGGGTGATGGTCGTGAAGTTCGACAGGAAGAGCGCGTCGCGCGAGCCATTGGGCGAATAGACGGCCACGACCTGCAGCAGCGCCGAGGATTGTTTCTTGGTGGTGACGCCCAGCCTCTGCACCTCGGGCGGCAGCAGGGCCAGGGCCTGGTTGACCCGGTTGGTGACGTTGACGGTATTGAGATCGGGGTCGGAGCCGACTTCGAAGCTGACGGTGAGCTGGTAGCTGCCGTCGCCGCCCGATGTCGACTTCATGTAGATCATGCGCTCGACGCCGTTGACCTGCGCCTCGATGACCTGCGCCACGCTTTCCTCGACCGCCTGCGCCGACGCGCCGGGATAGGTCGCGGTGACGCGGACCTGCGGCGGCACGATGTCGGGGAACTGCGCCACCGGCATCGCCGTCATGGCGATCAGGCCGGCGATGGTGATGACGGTAGAGATGACGAACGCCAGCCGCGGCCGGCGGATGAACAGCGACGAGATCGTCATGGCTTACTGCTTCTGCGTCGAGGCAGAGGGGGGCGCCACGCTGGGATTGACCGTCATGCCCGGTCGCACGCGCTGCTGGCCCTGGACGATCACTCGCTCGCCTTCCTTGAGGCCCGAGGTGATGGCGACCATGCCGTCGCGCGACACGCCGGTGCGGACGCGCTTCTGCTCGACCACGTTCTTGTCGTTGACGACGAACAGGTAGGCACCGGTCTGGTCCTGGGCGATGGCCGCCTGCGGCACCGCGACCGAGGTCGGCACCTGCTCGCCCTCGATGATGACCCGCAGCGTCTGGCCGTCGGTCAGCAGGCCTTCAGGATTGGGGAAGGTGGCGCGCACGATCTGGCCGTCGGTCTTGGCGTCGACCGTGTTGTCGATGAAGTCGATCTTGCCCTTTTCCTTGTAGATCGAACCGTCGGCCAGCCGGATGCGCACCACGATGCCGTTCGGATCGGCGGCCTGGTCGCGCCGCGCGTCGAGCAGCTCGCGCTGGGTGACGGGGAAGAGCACGCGGATCGGATTTTCGCTGACCACGGTGGCCAGCACGCCCGATTCGGGGCTGACGAGATTGCCCGGCGAGAAGGCGGCGCGGCCGATGCGCCCGTCGATCGGCGACTTGATGTCGGTATAGGAGAGCTGGAGCTCGGCGTCGCGCAGCTGGGCGCTGGCATCCTCGACCTGGGCCTTGGCCTGCAGCTGCTCGGCGAGCCGCTGGTCGTAGGTGACCTGGGTGCCGGTGTTGGTGCGCAGCAGCTCGGCGGCACGCTTCAGCTGGGTCTCGGCATTGGCCAGCGCCGCGCGCGCGGCGTCGAGCTGGGCCTTCTTCTGGTCAACCGCTGCCTGGTAGGTCTCGGGTTCGATCGTGAAGACCACCTGGTCCTTCTTGACCTGATCGCCGTCTGCAAATTTGCGAGGGCCCAGGAAGCCCTTCACCCGGGCGCGAAGCTCGACCTTGTCGACGGCGGCGGCGCGACCGATGAACTCGGCCTGGTCGGCGATCGGCTTCATCTCGGCCGCCTGGACGAGCACGGCGGGGGGCGGGGCGCCCGGCTGCTGGGCCCCTGCCGGTGCCACGCTGCAGGCAGCCCAAAGCACCGCAGCGACGAGCATCGAAGCCGTCGAACGTCGGTCGTTCATCCTGAAGTCCCCGCTCAAATGTATCGCGGGAACAGTGCCTTAATTCGCCCAAATCGTCACGGCAATTCAGGTCGAGATGAGTCTTGCAACACGGCGCACGATCGAGGAGGAGTCGGGAATGGCGGCATGGCGGTGGTTGGCTATCGTTTTCGCGGCGGCATGCGCCGTCGCGTCCTTCAATGCTGCCGCCCAGACGCCGTCGCAGACTCCCGCTCCTTCTGCCGGGAGTCCCGCGCAGCGCAGCTCATTCGCCAATCCGGCCGAGTACGACAGCTACATGGCGGCGCTGAACACCAAGGATCCGGCGCGGCGGGCGCAGGCGATGGAGGTTTTCATCGCCTGGTACCCGGGCAGCGTCCTGCGGCTCGAGGCTCACGAGCAGGCGATCTCGGCGTGGCAGGCTGCCAACCAGCCGGCCAAGGCGGACGTGCTGGTCGCGCGCCTGCTGCAGGTGGATCCGGACAATGTGCGCGCCCTGGCCAACCGTGCCTATGTCGGGCGGCTCAAGGCGGCGGGCGGCGACACCTCCGCGCTGGCGGCTGCGGTCGCGGCGTCGGAGCGCGGCCTCGCCGTGATGCCCAAGTGGCAGAAGCCCGCGTTGCTCGACGATGCCGGCTTCGCTCAGGTGAAGGAGCAGATGGCCGGCGTCTTCAACGGGGTGCTCGGCTTCGCGGCACTGCAGGCCAAGGACTACGACAAGGCGCGCGACCATTACCGTCTGGCCGTCGCTGCCGATCCGACCAACCTGCAGGACGTCTATCAGTATGCTGTGGCCCAGCTCGAGGGCTCGCCGGTCGATGCGCTGGGCTTCTGGTACGGCGCCCGTTCGATAGCCATCGCGAGGGCTGCGAAGAACGATTCGGCCGCGCAGGACATCGATCGCTACGTGCGCTCGCGCTACAGCGTCTATCGCGGCAGCGAGGAAGGCTGGGACGGCATCGTGACGCGCGTTGCCAACGAGACGGCCCCGCCCGCCAACTTCAAGAAGTCGATCCCGCGCGCCATGACGCCGCCGGAGCGCGCGCTGGAGATCCTGGAAGACAACGAACCGGCCAAGCTGACGCCCGCACAATGGGTGCTGGTGCTGAGCCATCGCGACGTCAGCCCGGCCAACAAGCGCGCGGCCGAGGCGGTCTGGAAAGCGATCGGCGACAGGCAGCAGGGCGGCCAGCGGCTGAAGCTGCCGCTCAAGGTCGTCAGCGCCACGCCCGAGCGCATCGAGGGCGCGATCACCGACGAGGCCCAGGCGGGCAACGTCGTCGAGCTCGACGTGACGATGATGCGGCCCCTCAGTCCCTTGCCCGCGGTGGGATCGAAGATATTCATGTTCGGCACGTTGAGCGACTACCGGCCGCAGCCGTTCCTGTTCCGCCTGACCCGCGCCGAGCTGGCGCCGGAGTCGCTGCCGGTGGCCGGCGGGCCCTGCGCCGACCCGCGGCCGCAGATGTGCACCAAGGATTATCGCCCGGCCTGCGGCCAGCTGCGCGACGGCACGCGAAAGACCTACGGCAATGCCTGCACGGCCTGCAGTGACCCGCAGGTCGTGACCCAGGGCGCCGGCGCCTGTCCCTGAGGCTTGTCGCGACTTAATTCTCCTTTGCGACGCCCGCAAAGGAGAAGTGCCCTTGTCTTGCTGGCCGAGCTTTGCTCGGCCTAGTGCGCCATCAGCAGCGGGACTCGGCAGGACGAGATCACCTTGCCGGTGGCGCCGCCGAGGCCGAGGAAGCTCATGACCTGTCCGCGGCCATAAGCACCCATGACCAGCAGGTCGGAGCCCTTGCCGTGCGTGTAGTCGAGCAGGGCACGGCCCCGGGCGCGACCCGACACGGCGCCCGGGTCGATGGCATCGATGGTGGCGTTGATGCCGTGGCGGCCGAGATTGCGCGCGAGGTAGGAGGCGCCGACATCGTCGGCCTTCGAGCCGACGACCAGCAGCGTCACGGTGTTGGCCTTCGCCAGGAACGGCAGGGCGTATTCGACGGCGCGGGCCGCCTGGAAGCTGCCGTTCCACGCCACGATGATCGAGCCGAACCCGCCGGTGCCGGCGTTCGGCGGCGCGATCATGACGGGACGGGCGCATTCGTGGATGGCGGCCTCGACGGTCGCGGGTGCGACGTTCTCGGGGTCGGAACCGGGGCGGCCCAGCACCAGCAGGTCCGAGCAGCGGCCCATCGCGACCAGCGTGTCGAGCGTGGCGGTCTCCGCGGCGGTGTAGGTCGAGCCGGCATTGGCGCCGAGGATTTCCTTGTAGGCGCGGTCCGATTCCTTGGCCCGCTCTTCGAGGCGCTCGTCGTCGAGGTTCATGATCAGCGGCATCGCCTCGCCGCTCATGGCGAGGCCGCCCACTGCGCCGCCGGCCGGGCCGACCGGCAGGTGCAGCGCATCCACGGTAGCGTCGAAAACGGACGCGACCCGGGCGGCCAGCCGGAAGGACATCGCGGCATCGGGACCGCCTTCGGACACGGCCAGAATCGACTTCAACATGGATACTCCCCCAGGGATTCTTCAGGACGCGCGATTAAGAAGCGGCGGCCCGTCCGGTGCAAGCCAAGTCTTTCGGTCGGCGGCTCAGCGTCGCGCTGCCTGCGCGAGACCCATCATGAGCTCTGCGACACCGCTCAGTTCCTGGCCGGCCGTACGCGCGCCTTGCAGGACCTCCTCGATCGAGCGGCCATTGGCGAGCGATGCGGCGCCCCACAGCAGCGCCGATCGCATGCCACTCTTGCAGAAGGCGACGACGCGGCCGTCACCCGACGCGAGCAAGTCGGCCAGGGCACGGACCTGGTCGGGAGTCGCCCGCGGACCGGAGAAGGGCAGATCGAGGAATTGCAGTCCCGCTGCTTCGGCGGCCGCGCGCAGCTCGGCGGTTTTCGGCTGGCCGAAGAAGGCCTCGCCGTCGGGCCGGTTGTTGACGACGGCGGTGAAGCCCGCCGCGGCGATTTCCTTCATGTCGTTCGGGGCGAGCTGGCCGGAAACGGACACCCGGTCGTCGACCGGCAACAGGGAAAGGCTCATGTCGACAATTCTCGCTTGCGGATCCAGTGGATGAAGGGAAGGGCCAGCAGCACCATCCAGAGCTTGCCGAGGATCTGGCCCGCCAGATAGTCGAGGCTGCCGAAGGCCAGCCATAGAAAGAGGACACTGTCGGCGATCAGGCCGACGACGCTGCTGGCCAGCACCGCCAGAACCAGCCCACGCGACTGCAGCGGGGTATAGACCGCGAAGTCGGCCAGTTCGGACAGGAGGAAAGCCGTCGCCGAGGCGACCAGGAGCTGCGGCGGCGCGACCGCTCCCGAGAGGGCGGCGCCGGCGACGATCGCGCCGACGGCGACGCCACGGCCCAGCCGTCGCTGCACCAGGTCGCGCAGGACCAGCGCCAGCCCGATCATCAGCACGCCCGAGGGCGCCAACAGGGGCTTGTCGCCGGGGCCCCAGGGCCAGACCGGCACAAGGCACGGTCCCTGCGGTACGCACACGGCGCCGACATTGCCGATCATCCAGTTGGCGAGCGGGATGCAGGCGATGAAGCCCAGGAAATAGACCAGGCCCACGAGTTTGGCGCGGCGCGGAGAAATCATGCCGGCGCTCCTAGCAGGTCCGTCGCGGCGTCGGAACCCCGAGGAACCCGCGCGCAATGGTTGCGTTGGATCGCACACAATCCAGGAGACATCTGATGCAGCCCATCGCCCGCCGTTCGGTTCTGTTCGGCGTCGCCGCTTTGTCGGCGCTTCCGGCAACCGCCGCCTTTGCCGTCAACGCCTTGCCCGATGCCCGTTTCGTTGGATTCGCCCAGGAGTTCAACGACTTCGAGATCGCCTCCGGCCGGCTCGCGCTCGCCCGGTCCACCAACGAGAACGTCCGCGGCTTCGCCGCCCGAATGGTGGCCGACCAGACCGAGGCTGCCCAGTATCTCGCCAAGGCGCGTCAGGAAGCCGGTGTCTCGTACGCCCCCGATCCCGCCAACGCGCCGGGCTGGACCGCCACGCTGCAGCGGCTGAACGTGCTGCAGGGCGTCGAATTCGACACCGCATACGCCAACGCCCAGCTCGCCGCGCATATGGATGCCAACGCCCAATATGGGGCCTACTCGCAGGATGGCGGCAACGGTGCGCTGCGCCGCTATGCCCAAGGCCAGCTGCCGAAGGTCCAGCAGAACCTGACCGGTGCCCGTCAGCTCGCCGGCGGTCGCTAGTCCGCTACAGCGAGGTCCTGCCCTCGCGCCACGCGACATAGCCCCGTTTGCGCAAGCTGCAGGCGGGGCACTCGCCGCATCCATATCCCCACGCGTGCCGCGCACCCCGCGCACTGTCGTAACAGGTGTGGGTGTGTTCGAGGATCAGCTCGACCAGTGTCGATCCTCCGAGTTGATCGGACAGGCTCCAGGTCTCCGCCTTGTCGAGCCACATCAGCGGCGTGTGCAGCACGAAGGCGCGGTCCATGCCGAGGTTCAGCGTGACCTGCAGCGCCTTGATCGTATTGTCGCGACAGTCGGGATAGCCCGAGAAGTCGGTCTCGCACATGCCGCCCACCAGGTTGCGGATGTTGCGTCGCCAGGCGACCGCGGCGGCGAAGGTGAAGAACAGGAGATTGCGCCCAGGCACGAAGCTGTTGGGCAGCCCGTCCTTTTCCATGGCGAAGGCGACGTCGCGGGTCAGCGACGTGTCACTGATTTGCCCCAGCACGCCCATGTCGATGAAATGGTCTTCGCCCAGCCGCTCCGCCCAGTGCGGAAAGCGCTGCCGGACCTGATCGAGCACGACGAGGCGCTGATCGAGCTCGATCCGATGGCGCTGCCGGTAGTCGAAAGCGACCGTCTCGACATGCGTAAATCGCTCTAGCGCCCAGGCCAGACACGTGGTGGAGTCCTGGCCACCGGAGAAGAGGACGAGGGCAGATCGGGCATCGTTCATGAGGGGCTTTATCGCCCGCTACCTCCCTCCGCGCTACAGCGTTGGCGTTCGGCAGACCCATCCACCACGGAAGGAGGAACTCATGTTCGTCTCCGATATCCTGTCGCGTAAGGGCGGTCTCGTTCACACGGTCACACCGGGCACGTCGGTCGGCCAGATTTCCCAGCAGCTCAGCACGCGCCACATCGGTTCGGTGCTGATCCTCGATTTCGACGATTCGGTCGCCGGCATCGTCTCGGAGCGCGATCTCGTGCATGCCTTCGCCACGCACGGCGCCGCTGCCCTCGGCCTCGAGGCGCGCCAGGTCATGACGCGGGACGTCGTGACTTGCGATCCCGACGATCCGATCGAGCATGTCATGCAGCTCATGACGCGCGGCCGCTTCCGTCACCTGCCCGTGGTCCGGCACGGCGAACTGCTGGGCCTCGTCTCGATCGGCGACGTCGTGAAGGCGCGTCTCGAGGAAGCGCATCACGAGACCGAGGCGCTGCGCGCCTACATCGTCGCCGGCTGACGGCAACGCTTAAGTTCGCAATCGATCTCCGCTAGGGTCCCCGCCGGACCCTGGGCGGAGAAGGCATGTCATTACCCCTGCAAGGCAAGGTCGCGCTGGTGACGGGCGCGGGCAAGAACATCGGTCGCACGATCGCGCTGACCCTGGCGCGCGATGGCGCGGCGATCGTGGTCAACGGGCGGTCGGACAAGGCAGCGGTCGATACCGTCGTGGGCGAGATCGAGGCGGCAGGCGGCAGGGCGATGGCGGCGATGGGCGACGTTTCCGATCCGGCCGTGCCGCCGCGCCTTGCGCAGGAAGCCGCGGCGACGTTCGGCGGCGTCGACATCCTCGTCAGCAACGCCGGCCTGCGTCGTCAGACCTCCTTTCTCGACATGTCGTTCGAGGAGTGGCGCGAGATCATGTCGGTCGCGCTCGACGGCGCCTTCCTGCTGGGCAAGGCGATCGTCCCGCAGATGGTGGCGCGTGGCGGCGGTGCCTTCGTGGCACTGTCGGGCATCTCCACCCATGTCGGCACACCCAACCGCTGTCATGTCTCGGCGTCGAAGTCGGGGCTCGAAGGGCTGATGCGAGCGCTGGCGGTCGAGCTGGCGCCGCACAGGATCACCTGCAACGCGCTGGCGCCCGGCGCCATCGACACGACGCGCGGCGCCTCGGCCGGCGCGCGTCCGGCGGTGAACCGCCCGATCCCGCTGAAGCGCTTCGGCACGGTCGAGGAGATCGCCGCCATGGTACGCCTGCTGGTCGGGCCGGAAGGCACCTTCATCACCGGCCAGACGATCCACGTGAACGGCGGCGAGTTCCTGACATGAGAAACCTGATCACCGATGTGCCGGGCGTGCTGGTCGGCAACGCCCAGGACATGCGTGCCGCCACCGGCGCGACCGTCGCGATCTTCGAGCAGGGCGCCGTCGCCAGCATATCGACGCTGGGCGGCGCACCGGGCGACCGCATGGGCACGTCGCTGGAGCCCGAGATGGTCGGCGAGATGATCGACGCCGTCGTGCTCTCGGGCGGCTCCGTCTACGGGCTCGATGCCGCCGGCGGTGCCTCGGCGGTGCTCTGCCAGCGCGGTCAGGGCCGGACCTTCGGAGGCCTCGCCATTCCCGTGGCGGTCCAGGCCATCCTGTTCGACCTGATCAATGGTGGCGAGAAGGACTGGATGCGCGAGCCGGTGAAGCACGAGCCGCCCTACTGGGACCTGGGCCGCGACGCCGCTTTGGTGGCGGCGCACGACTTTGCGCTCGGCACGGCGGGCGCCGGCGTCGGGGCCACGACCGCAGGCCTGAAGGGTGGACTGGGATCGACCAGCGCCCGCACCAGCCAGGGCTTCACGGTGGGCGCTCTCGTCGCGGTGAATGCAGTGGGTTCGGCCACGATCGGCAGCGGCCCGCATTTCTGGGCCGGCGCCTACGAGCAGGGCAACGAGTTCGGTGGCCTGGGCTGGCCGGCGCCGCTGCCTGCGGATGCGCTGAAGCTGCGTTTCAAGGGCCAGCCCCTGCCGGCCACGGCCACCACCATCGCGCTGGTTGCCACGGATGCGACGCTCACCAAGGCGGAGTGCAAGCGGCTCGCCATCATGGCCAACGATGGCCTGTCCAAGTCGCTGCGTCCGGTGCATGCGCCGAACGACGGAGATACCGTGTTCGCGGCGGCAACGGGGCGCGCGGGCCGGGGCGGCGCCCCGCCGGTGCTGACGGAGCTCGGCACCGTCGCGGCCGATTGCCTGGCGCGGGCGGTGGCGCGCGGCGTCTACGAGGCCACCGCGCTGCCCTTCGCGAACGCCGTACCCGACTGGAAGACGAAATTCGGAGGGGGGCGGCGATGATGGGTTACCTGGTCGTCTTCGTCGGCGCGGGCATCGGTGGTGCGGCCCGTCACGGCATGAACATCTGGGTGGCGCGGCTGCTGGGCTCGCACTTCCCGTGGCACACGCTGGTGATCAACATCCTGGGCTCGATCGTGATGGGCCTGATCACCGGCTGGTTCGCCGAAAGGGTCGGCGCGGCGGGGCATCTTCGCCTGTTTCTCGCGACGGGCGTCATGGGCGGCTTCACGACCTTCTCCGCTTTCTCGCTCGACGCCGTGCTGCTGTGGGAGCGGCACGAATACCTGATGGCGGCGCTCTATGTCGGCGGCTCGGTCGCCGGCGCGATCGCGGGACTTGCGGCGGCGCTCTGGATCATGGGCAAGGCGCTGGCGTGAGCCAGCCGGAGATGTTCGACGTCGTCGTCCTGGGCGGAGGCGCCGCAGGGCTGATGTGTGCCATGCGGGCGGGGCAGCGCGGCCGCCGGGTGCTGGTGCTCGACCATGCCGAGAAGGTCGGCAAGAAGATCCTGATCTCCGGCGGCGGTCGCTGCAACTTCACCAACCGCGACGCACGGCCCGAGGCGTTCCTCTCGGCGAACCCTCATTTCTGCAAGTCCGCACTGGCACGCTACACGCAGCACGACTTCATCGCGCTGGTGAACAGGCACCGCATCGCCTGGCACGAGAAGACGCTGGGCCAGCTCTTCTGCGACGGCTCGGCCCGGCAGATCGTGAAGATGCTTCTCGAAGAGTGTGCGGCGGTCGGCGTCGACGTGCGGGTCGCCCACAAGGTGACGCGCGTCGAGAAGTCGGACCGTTTCACCGTGACGACGGACCATGGCGATTTTTCCGCCTCCTCTGTCGTGCTGGCGACGGGCGGCTTGTCGATCCCGAAGATGGGCGCAACCGGCTTCGCGCACGAGGTGGCCCGCCACTTCAAGCTGCGTGTCACCGAGACGCGGCCGGCGCTCGTCCCGCTCACCTTGCCCGTACCGGAGATCAGCGGCGTATCGCTCGAGGTCGAGGCGCGCTGCGGCCGCGCCCGCTTTCGCGAGGCGCTGCTGTTCACCCATCGCGGCCTGTCTGGGCCGGCGATCCTGCAGGTCTCGTCCTACTGGAAGCCGGGACAGCAGATCGTCGTCGACCTGCTGCCCGACCTCGACGCCGGGTCTTTCCTGAAGGAGCGCAAGCGCACGCGACCCAAAGCCGAGCTGCGCACGATCCTCACGGAAGTGCTGCCGCAACGCCTGGCACAGAGCCTCGCGTCGGAGGGCACCATGGCCAACCAGCGCGACCGCGATCTCGAGACGCTTGCGACCCGGCTCGAGGCCTGGACCTTCGTGCCGACCGGCACCGAGGGTTACGCCAAGGCCGAGGTCACGCTGGGCGGCATCGACACGGATGGGCTCTCATCGAAGACGATGGAGGCGAAGAAGGTCCCCGGCCTGTTTGCAATCGGCGAGGCGGTCGATGTCACCGGCTGGCTGGGCGGCTACAATTTCCAGTGGGCCTGGTCGTCGGGCTGGGTCGCGGGCGAAGCCGCATAGTCAGCGTGCGAAGACAGTGCGTAGGTCGGCGATGCCATCCAGCTGCAGGATCTTCAGCCGGATATCGTCGGCCACGTCGTGCGGCAGCATCCGTGCCGTCAGCGAGAAGTATTTGCCGGTGAGTTCGTCGCGCGAGTAGGGGTCCTGGTCGTCGCCGCGATTGGCCTCGACGTCGGAGGTGAGGGTGCGGCCATCGCGTAGGCGGACATCGACCCGCGCCGGCCTGAACTGCGGCAGCTTCGCCGTCATGGCCTTGTCCTCGACCACGAACACGCGCTTCGCCAGTGCCTGGACCCGCTCGTCGCGCAACGCATCCCAGGTGAAGTTCTCGACGCGGGAGGAGCCGCGCACCAGCCGCGTGGCCACGGCGAAGGGCACGGAGAACTTGGCCCCCAGGGTGTTGCGCGGGGCCTGGTCGTCGAGCTCGGCGGCGTAGAGATAGCTGGCGACGTCCACGCGCTCCACCGCCTCGGCGGCGACGGCTTCCCGGGCGAGCAGAAGGTCGAGCGCATCGAGCGCGCCGTGATTGTAGCGGCAGCAGGAATGGAGCTTGAAATAGTTCTGGTCGATCTGCCAGTCGCGTCCGAGTCCGTCGATCATCCGCGCCGTGTCGAAGCGCTCCGAGACGACCTTGCCGAACACGCTGGACAGACCGTCGCGCTCGCCGATGAAACCGGTCTCGACGAGATCGATCGCCATCAGCGCCATGCGGTTCGAGATGCCGGCATAGGCGTTCCGTACCGTGCCACCCTCAAGCATCGTGCGCTTGGAGGAGGCGAGGGTCAGCGACGAGGCGACGTTGATCGTCTCGCGGATCCGCGCCGCGTCGTAGCCCAGCAGCTTCGCGACGGCGGCCGCGGCGGCCACCGTGCCCCAGGTGCCGTGCGGATGCATGTCGGGTCGCAGGGAGGCCGCGATGCCGATGCGCGCGCCGACCTCGTAACCCAGGACCAGCGCTTCCATCGCCGCCTTGCCGGAGAGGCCCTTGATCTCGGCCATGGCCCAGACGGCGGGCAGCGCATGGATCGAGGGATGGCCCTTGGCGAAGCGGTTGCCCTCGTCCATTTCGAGGAAGGTGCCGGCGGTGCCGTTCAGGAAGGCGGCGGCCGCCGACACGGCGGTCTTGCCGGTGCCCATCACCGAGGCTTCGCCGACCGGGCTGACGGTCAGCCGGGCGGTGAGCGCGTGCATCTCGGGCTCGGCCGCGCCCCCCACGATCGCGCCGATCGTGTCGAGGATGACGTAGCGCGTCTGTTCGACGGTGGCGGGCTTCAGGGTTGCGAGGCGGAAGTCGGCGATGAACTCCGCCAGCGTATCGAGCCAGAAGGTGGTCACTCGTCAGCCCATCATCGTTTCGCGGTAGTGCTTCGCCACGTCGCCGGGCGTCGCCTGCCAGACATTGCCGAAGCGTTCGACCCGGCGCAGCGCCTCGTCGAGATATTTGATGCGATGCGCCATGCCCATCAGCCAGGGATGGATCGACAGGTTGAACACCTGTCCGCCCTCGTGGTGCAGCAGCTCGAAGGCATCGCCCACGATGTCGGGATAGCGCGTGGTGTTGATGCGCCGCAGCCAGAGCTGCTGCACGTCGTCCCATTCCGGCTGGTTGGGCAGCGAGACGAATTTCCGGCCGTCGCCGACATGCATCGGGTAGGGCTGGTCGTCGTTGGGCCAGTCGAGGACATAGTCCAGGCCGGCCTCGGCCAGCAGCCTCGGCGTGCGCTGGCTCTCGCCATACTCCTGGCCGAGCCAGCCTTTCGGGGCGCTGCCCGTGGCCTTCTCGATCGCCGCCATGGACGTTGCGATCTCGGCCTTTTCCTCGGCCTCGCTCATCTTCGAGCTGATCATGCGATTGGCCGACACGCCGTGCCCGATGATCTCGTAGTTGCGCTTGCGGAACTGCTCCATCAGGAACGGATAGCGCTCGGCCGCCATCGCATTGACGGCAACGCCGGCCCGAATCTGGTAGCGGTCGAGCACGTCGAGGACGCGGAAGATGCCGGTGCGGTTGCCGTATTCGCGCTGCGTCCAGGTGCGGTAGTCGGGATGGTAGGTGCCGAACTCGCCGGTGAAGCGGCTGTCCTTCACGACTCCGTCGGGCGGCAGCAGCTCGTAGTATTCGAGATGCAGCACGACGTAGAAGGCCACCCGGGCGTTGCGCGGCCAGTTGAGCTTGGGCCGCTTCGGATAGGGCGCGTAGTCGTACCAGGGATTGTCCATCCCGGCGGGGAGCGGCGGCGGGTTCTTGGGAACGGTGCTCATGTCACGCCTCCTTCCCGAGATGCTGCTGGTAGGGTTTCAGCCCGTTGGCGACATACCAGTCGAGGATCTCCTCGGCGGTACAGACCCAGGCATCCTTGTGCTTGCGGATGTAGGACAGCGCGCGGTCGAGATGCTTCAGCCGGTGCGGTGCCCCCATCATGTAGGGATGCAGCGCGAGGCACATGACGCGGCCGTTCTCGCCGCCCTCGCGATAGACCGTGTCGAAATGGTCGATGATCATCTGGGCGAATTCCTCCGCCTCGACCGGCTGGCGGTAGATCATCGCGTCGTTGAGATCCATCGAGTAGGGGACGTGGATCAGAGGGCCATGCTTCGTGGCGAGCGGCGTCGGCTGGTCGTCGTGATAGAAGTCGCAGAAGTAGTCGAGGCCGGCCTCCCTCACGATGTCGGGCGTGTTCAGCGTGTTGGAGACGGCGGGCGAGAACCATCCTCGCAGCTTGCGGCCGGTGAGCCGCAGGTGTGTGGCCTTGCTGTGCTCGATGACCTCGCGCTCTTCCTCCGGCGCATAGCCCCAGTGATAGCGCGTGTTGAAGTAGCCGTGGCTCATATACTCCCAGCGGCGCGCTTCCATGGCCTCGAGGATCTCGGGATACATCTCGATCACCGACATCGAGAGCGAGACGGTGCAGCGGATGCTGTGCTTGTCCAGCACCTCGAACATGCGCCACAGGCCGACCCGGTTGCCGTAGTCGCGGCCGCCATAGCCCAGCACGTCGGGGTGCGGCATGCGCGGCCACGGATTGCGCACGCGCACTTCGGCCGGGAGGTATTCGTAATGCTCGATGTTAGGGCAGACCCAGACCGCGACGCGGGCATTGTTGGGCCAGGAGAGTTTCGGTCGTTCGACGATGGGGGAATAGCCGAATCGATAGGGGTCCATCCGGGCACTTTCTTTCTTGGGTTGGCATGACGAGTGCAACACGGGTTGCGTTGCACTTCAACGCCCAGCATCCTGTTCGCATGGCGGATAACGTTCAGTTCACCCTCAATGACAGCCAAGTGGAGATCGTCGGCGTTTCACCGGTGACGACCCTGCTCGACTGGCTGCGCGACCATCGCGGCCTGCGCGGCACCAAGGAGGGCTGCGCCGAAGGCGATTGCGGCGCCTGCACCGTGGTGTTGGAGCGCGAGGGCCGGCGCGACGCGGTCAATGCCTGCATCGTCCTGCTGGGTCAGCTCGACGGCCAGTCGGTGCGTACGGTGGAGGGGCTGCGCGCCCCCGGCGGCGGGCCGCACCCGGTCCAGGTCGCGATGGCCGAAGCCGATGCGACGCAATGCGGCTTCTGCACGCCGGGCTTCGTCATGTCGGCGCTGGCCCATGCGAGCAACGGCGGCATGGCCGATCCCGAAGCGATCCACGAAGCCCTGGCGGGCAATCTCTGCCGCTGCACCGGCTACCGGCCGATCGTCGAGGCGATGACCCGGATCGCCGGCCTCGCCGTCGAGCCGCCTCCGGCGCCTCTCCTGTCGCCGCGAACGACGTCGACCGCCTTCGATGGCGCCTTCTTCGCACCGCGCAGCCTCGACGAACTGCTGGCCCTGCGTGCCGCCCATCCCGAGGCGTTGCTGCTGGCCGGCGGCACTGACCTCGGCCTGCTGGCGAGCCGCGAGCGCAGGCCGCCGAAGGCCGTGATCCATCTCGCGCACGTGCCCGAGCTGGCGGCAATCTCTGCGGCTGCGGAGAAGATCACGATTGGCGCCGCAGCCACCTATGAAGCCGCTGCACCGACCCTGATCGCGGCCTTTCCGGCACTGCGATCCTATCTTTCGCGGCTGGGCTCGCGTCAGATCCGCAACATGGGCACGATTGGCGGCAATATCGGCACGGCCTCGCCGATCGGCGACATGCCGCCGGTGCTGCTGGCGCTGGAAGCCAGCCTGACGCTGGTCTCGCAGCGGGGCGCGCGCGAGATCCTGCTCGACGACTTTTTCCTCGACTATCGCAAGACGGCATTGGCGCCCGACGAGATCATCCAGAGCCTGTCGATGCCGCGCCTGTGGGAGGGCGAGACCTTTCATTGCGACAAGGTGAGCAAGCGCCGCGACCAGGACATCTCGACCGTCGCCGGCGCCTATCGCGTGCGCATCCGCAATGGCAGGATCGAGGATGCGCGGCTGGCCTTCGGCGGCATGGCCGCGACACCGCGCCGGGCGCGGGCGGCCGAGGCGGCCTTATTGAAAGAAGGGTTTGCGGCGGCGATCGCCGCGGTGGAGAGCGACTTCAAGCCGCTCGACGACTGGCGCGGTTCGGCCGCCTATCGCCGGCAGGTCGCGGCCAACCTGCTGCGGCGGCTGGAACTGCGTCTCGCCGAGCCGGGTCGCGTGCTGGAGGTCGAGGCGCTGTGAGCGGCAAGGTCCACGTCGCGCGACGCCACGACAGCGCGCTGAAGCACGTCACCGGGCAGGCGCTCTATATCGACGACATGCCCGAACCGCCGGACACGCTCCACGCGGCCCTGGTCCTGAGCAAGGTCGCCTGCGGGAGGCTCGTGCGGCTCGACGCCGACGCCGCGAAGGCCATGCCGGACGTCGTGGCGGTGCTGGGCCCGCAGGACATTGCCGGCCGCAACGACATTGCGGCGATCGGCAAGAACGAGCCGCTGTTCGCGGTCGACCGGATCGAGTTCGCGGGCCAGACGCTGGCGATGGTCATTGGCGAGAGCCTCGATGCCGCGCGGGCGGCCGCCGCAAAAGTCATCGTCGAGATCGAAGCGGAGGAGCCCGTCCTCGACATTGCGACAGCGCTCGCCCGCGAATCCTACGTGCAGGCGCCGGCCACGATCCTGCGCGGCGATCCGGAGGCGGCGCTGGCCGCGGCACCGCATCGCCTTACGGCCGAATTCAGCGTCGGCGGGCAGGAGCATTTCTATCTGGAGAGCCAGATCGCCTTCGCGCTGCCCGGTGAGGACGGCGACATCACCGTCCATTCCTCGACCCAGCATCCGACCGAGGTCCAGCATGTCTGCGCCCGGGTGCTGGGCTGGGACTTCAATCGCGTGACGGCGGTGGTGCGCCGTCTGGGCGGCGGCTTCGGCGGCAAGGAGAGCAATGCCTCCTGGGTCGCGGCGGCGGCGGCGGTCGCGGCCAACCATACCGGGCGGCCGGTGAAGCTTCGCCTGCCGCGCGAAGTCGACATGCTGACGACCGGCAAGCGCCATGGCTTCGACTATCGCTACACGGTGGGCTTCGACGGCGAGGGTCGTGTGCTGGCGCTCGACGCCGTGCTGGCGGCCGATGCCGGCTGGAGTCTCGACATGACACCCGGCGTGGTGACGCGGGCGCTCACCCATACCGACAATGCCTACTGGATTCCGCATTTCCGCGCCGTGGGCTATGCCTGCCGCACCAACAAGCAGTCGAACACCGCGTTCCGCGGCTTCGGTGGGCCGCAGGGCGTGGTGGTGATGGAGGATGCGCTCGACCGCATTGCCCATCATCTCCGCCGCGATCCCGTCGAGGTGCGCGCGCTCAACTTCTATGCCGACGGCCGGGACGAGACGCCTTACGGCCAGACGGTCGACGAGAATCATCTCGAACGGTGCTGGGCCGAGGTGAAGACCGGCGGCGAACTTGAGCGGCGGCGCGCCGAGATCGATGCCTTCAATGCCTCGAACCCGGTGCTGAAGCGCGGGCTGGGACTCTTCCCATTGAAGTTCGGCATCTCCTTCAACCTGCCGCACATGAACCAGGCCGGCGCGCTCGTGCATGTCTATACCGACGGGTCGATCCGCCTGAACCATGGCGGCACGGAGATGGGGCAGGGGCTGTTCATCAAGGTGGCCCAGGTGGTGGCCGAGGTCTTCCAGGTCGACGTCGACCGCATCCGGCCCTCCGCCACCTCGACCGCCGAGGTGCCCAACACTTCGCCGACCGCGGCCTCGACGGGCTCGGACCTCAACGGCTGGGCGGCCTGGGACGCCGCGAACACGATCCGCAGCCGCATGGTGGCCTATGCCGCCGAGCATTTCGGCGTGGCCGAAGCCGACATCGCATTCGCCGACGGCACCGTGCGCATCGCGAAGCCCGGCAGCAACCAGGTGCTGACTTTCGGCGAGCTCGCCCGGCTGTGCTGGCTGGGCCGCGTCTCGCTCTCCGCGACGGGCTACTACAAGACGCCGAAGATCCATTGGGATCCCGTCGCGATGCACGGACGGCCATTCTTCTATTTCTCGTTCGGCGCGGCCATGGCGGAAGTGGCGATCGACACCTTGACCGGCGAGAGCCGCGTGCTGCGCGCCGACCTCGTCCAGGATTGCGGCCGCTCGCTCAACCCCGCCATCGACCTCGGCCAGATCGAAGGCGCGTTCGTGCAGGGGCAGGGATGGCTCACCTGCGAGGAACTGTGGTGGGACGCGAGCGGCCGGCTGCGCACGGCGGGGCCGTCGACCTACAAGATCCCCGGGAGCCGCGACGTACCGCCAGTGTTCAACGTGAAGCTTCTCGACAACGCGCCCTCGCGCGAGGCGACGATCTTTCGCTCCAAGGCGGTGGGCGAGCCGCCGCTGATGCTGGCGACCGCCGTCTGGACCGCGCTCAAGGACGCGATCGGCGCGGTGGGCGACGGGAAGGTTGCCGTGCGGCTCGACGCGCCGGCTACGCCCGAGCGCGTGCTCGCGGCGGTCGAGCAGGTTCGGCAGGGGGCGTAAACAGCCGCTCCATGAGCTGCACCAGGGTGCGGTCCATTTCGCGCCTGGCGGCTTTCTCGTCCCTGGCTTCGGCGATCCAGAGGGCCGCTTCGTTGAAGGCGCCGGACAGCAGAAAGGTGATGGGCTCGACATTGAGGGTCTGGTCGGGCCGTGCGGCGAGGACAGCGGCAACGCCCTCGCGCAGCGAGCGCAGGCCGTGCGGCGCGTCGATCTCGCGCCAGCGATGCCAGCCCAGCACGGCGGGCGCATCGATCAGATAGATGCGGCGCACGGCGGGATCGAGGCAGGCATCGAGGAAGGCACGCGTGCCCTCGATCAGCGCCTGCAGGGGATCCCCGACGGGCTCGGCCCTCTTGTCGATCGCTGCCGCGATCTCGCGCGCCACCTCCTCGACGATGGCCTCGAACACCGCGCGCTTGTCCTTGAAGTGATAGTAGAGCGCGCCGCGCGTCACCTTG
Organism: uncultured Reyranella sp.; assembly: GCA_964588065.1. Classification (GTDB taxonomy): domain Bacteria; phylum Pseudomonadota; class Alphaproteobacteria; order Reyranellales; family Reyranellaceae; genus Reyranella. The sequence continues at coordinate 1,549 of CAZPOS010000080.1, read as the reverse complement.
GCCCGCTGCACGATCTCCTCGGTCGCCGCGGCGTCGTAGCCGGAGGCGGCGAAGATCAGCCGCGCCTCGCGCATCAATGTCGCGCGCGTGACGGCCAGCCGCTCCGCCTGGGTCCGGGGTCTTGACATACATACAACCTGTATCTAAATCGCCTGTGTCACATACAGATTGTATGTAAAACGCAACGAAGGAGAGGGCAATGCAGCTCAGGGAGTTCTACACCGTGCTCTGCACCGACGACGTCGCCGGCACCGCCGCCTTCTGGGAAAGGCATTTCGGATTCCGCCGCGCCTTCGAGGCCGACTGGTACGTCCATCTCGCGAGCACAGTCTCTGACAAGGCGAACCTCGCAATCCTCGACTATCGTCACGAGACGATCCCCGAGCCGTTCCGCAGGAAGGCCTCGGGCGTGCTGATCAATCTGGAGGTCGACGATGTCGACGCCCTCTATGCGAGGGCACAGGCGGAAGGGCTCAAGATCCACCTGCCTTTGCGTGACGAGCCTTTCGGCCAGCGGCACTTCATCACCGAGGATCCCAACGGCATCGCCATCGACGTCATCAAGCCGATTCCGCCCAGCGCCGAGTTCGCCCAGCAATACGCGCCGGACTCGCTGCCCCGCTGATCGATGGATATGGTGTCGCCCGATTTTCGAGCTTTCGGGAGGACAGAATGGACGTACGTATGGATGGCCGCGTGGCCGTGATCACCGGCGCGAGCACCGGCCTCGGCCTCGCCATGGCCAAGGAGTTCGCCGCGTCGGGCGCCTCGGTGGCGCTGCTGGCGCGCAAGCCGGACGCGCTGGCCGTGGCCAAGGCCGAGGTCCAGAAGGCGGCGGGTAAGGCCAACATCAAGATCGAGGCCTATTCCTGCGATGTCTCGCAGGCGCAGCCGATCGCCGACACCTTCAAGAAGATCGAGGCCGAGTTCGGCAAGGTCGACATCGTCGTCAACAATGCCGGCATCAGCCACGCCAAGTCGTTCGAGACCGTGACCGACGAGGACTGGCAGGGCGATCTCGACCTCAAGCTGTTCGCCGCCATCCGCCTCAGCCGCGCGGCGATCCCCGGCATGCGCGAGCGCAAGTGGGGCCGAATCGTCAACGTGCTCAACATCGGCGCCAAGGCCCCGACCGCCAACTCGACGCCGACCAGCGTCAGCCGCGCCGCGGGCCTCGCGCTCACCAAGGCGATGAGCCAGGAGCTGGCCAAGGACAATATCCTCGTGAACGCGATGCTGGTGGGCCTGATCGAGAGCGACCAGTGGGCGCGCCGCCACAAGGGACCGGCCGGCGAAGGCAAGACCTACGAGGAGTTCTTGGCCGGCATGGCCAAGGGCCGCATCCCGCTCGGCCGCATGGGCAAGGCCGAGGAATTCGCCCGCATGGCCTGCTTCCTCTGCTCCGATGCCGGCTCCTTCATCACCGGCGTCGCCATCAACGTCGACGGCGGCGCAAGCCCGGTGGTGTGATCAACACCATCCTCATGCTGAGGAGGCTGCGCAGCAGCCGTCTCGAAGCATGGGCACGGGCACTGCGTTCGTTGCCCAT
>CAZPOS010000079.1:0-20290 GCA_964588065.1 uncultured Reyranella sp. | reverse complement strand
GCGCCCGATCCGGCAACGGCGCTGGCGGACGCGATCCGCATGGCGGAGGGCGATACGGTGCCGGACTTCGAGGTGCCGCCGCTTCCCGTCCTTGACGAGATGATGGCCGGCCCGGAAGCGGCGATGCCGGTCATGGAGAGCCAGGCACCGGTCTGGCAGTCGAGACGGGCGGCCATGTCCGACGGATCGGCCTTTACCCGGGCCAGCCCGCGCGCCAGCAGCGACAGGCCGTGCAGCGACGAGGCGTTGCTGTATTCGGTGGATTCCAGGGAGCAGACGCCCTCGACACAGTGATCGACGGCGCGGATGCCGGTCGAGAGCAGGAGCCACATCGGCGTATGGCGCGTCACCTCGGGGTCGAGGATGACGGCCTGCGGGACGGTCATGGGATGGCGGAACATCTCCTTCACCTTCGTGGCCTCGTTGGTGACGCCGGCGATGGCGGAGAATTCGCCGGCCGAGAGGGTGGTCGGGATCGAAATCTGGCGGACCGTCGGCGGCGCCACATCCGCCTGGCCGCGGATGCGGTCCATGTCCTCGGCCGTGCGGACGTCGTTGGACAGGCAGAGCTGGACGGCCTTGGCCGCGTCGGTGATCGAGCCGCCGCCCAGCGTGACGATCAGGTCCGCCCCCGCGGCGCGGGCCTGCTCGGCCGCGGCGACCACCGCGCTGCGCGGCGAATGCGCCGGCATCCTGTCGAAGGTCCCGATGCAGTTGGGGCCGAGCGTCCGGCGCAGCTTCTCGATCTCGTCGGTCTGGCGGTTCAAGGTGCCGCTCACCATCAGGAACACGCGGCTGGCGCCCTGGCGGTCGACCAGATCCGGCAGCGCTTCCGCCGCCGGCCGCCCGAACACGACTTCGTCCATCTTGCTGAAAACCACGCGGCCTGAAGCGGTCATGCTCTTCCCCCTGTAATTTTGCTATCGTGGCGGCGAAAACAGGCAAGGGAAAGCATGACCGGGACACGGGATGGCGCGATCGCCCGCGCAGAGAAATATTTCGACGAGGGCGGCTTCCTCGATGAGCTGCAGCGGCGGGTGGCCATTCCGACGACCAGCCAGGAGCAGGGCTCGATGCCCGCCCTGCAGGAGTACGTCTCCGGCGAGATGACCGAATCGCTCACGAAGCTCGGCTACGAATGCACCGTGCTGCCCAACCCGCGCAGCGAGTACGGGCCGTTCCTGATCGGCCGCCGCGTCGAGGATCCCGCCCGGCCGACCGTGCTGACCTACGGGCATGGCGACGTGATCCGCGGTCAGGAGGAACAGTGGCGCACGGGCCTGTCGCCCTGGAAGATCGTCGTCGAGGGCGACAGGATGTACGGCCGCGGCACGGCCGACAACAAGGGCCAGCACACGATCAACATCGCCGCCCTGGCCTCGGTCATGCAGGAGCGTGGGTCGCTGGGCTTCAACTCGACGATTCTGATCGAAACCGGCGAGGAGACCGGCTCCCCCGGTCTCGCGGACTTCTGCAAGGCCAACAAGGAGGCTCTCAAGGCCGACGCCCTGATCGCATCGGACGGGCCGCGGCTCGATCATCGTCGCCCGACCATCTTCGGTGGCACGCGCGGCACGCTGAATTTCAACCTCTCGCTCACCATGCGGGAGGGCGGCCACCATTCCGGCAACTGGGGCGGCCTGCTGGCCAACCCGGGCATCATCATGGCCCATGCCCTGGCCACCATCACCGACGAGCGCGGGCAGATAAAGGTGCCGGAGTGGCGGCCGAAGACGCTGACCAACTCGATCCGGGCGGCGCTGGCCGATGCCCATGTCGATGCCGGCGCGGGCGCCCCGGAGATCAACGAGGATTGGGGCGAGAAGTCGCTGACGCCGGTCGAGCGCGTGTTCGGCTGGAACAGCTTCGAAGTGCTGGCCTTCAAGACCGGCAACCCCGACCGGCCGGTCAATGCGATTCCGCCCAGCGCCGTCGCCTACTGCCAGCTGCGCTTCGTCGTCGGCACGGATCCGCACGACATCATCCCGGCGCTCCGCCGGCACCTGGACAAGCATGGGTTCGGGATGATCGAGATCGAGCAGGCGCGCGACGTGATCATGAACGCGACCCGCCTCGACCCCGAGAACCCCTGGGCGAAGTTTGCCTCCGGTTCGATCGAGAAGACGGCGGGCCAGAAGCCGAACATGCTGCCCAATCTGGGCGGTTCGCTGCCCAACGAGGTGTTCACAGACATTCTCGGTCTGCCCACCGTCTGGGTGCCGCATTCCTACGCCGCCTGCTCGCAGCATGCGCCGGACGAGCACCTGCTGGCGCCGGTGGCCCGGGAAGGGCTGCGGCTGATGACCGGCCTGTTCTGGGATCTGGGCGCGCAGGGGCGGCCGGTCTAGGCTCCCGCCGATGCTTTCAGCCGACGAGGCCGCCGACCTGATCGAAGCCATCGCGACCCGCCAGGACCGCGCGGCTTTCGCGCGCCTGTTCCAGCATTTTGCACCGCGCGTGAAGGCGTTCATCATGCGCAGCGGCGCCGATCCGGAAGCCGCCCAGGAGGTGGCGCAGGAAGCGCTCATCATGGTGTGGCGCAAGGCCGCCAGCTTCGACCGGGCCAAGGCGTCGGCCTCGACCTGGCTCTACACCATCGCCCGCAACAAGCGGATCGACCATCTGCGGCGCAACAACCGGCCGGCGATCGATACCGACGACTGGCTCACGGTTTTTGCACCGGAAGACGACGACGCCGACAAATCCGTTCTCGCGGGGCAGACGTATAGCAGGGTGAAGGAATTGCTCGGGGGGCTGTCGGCCGATCAGCTTGTCGTGATCGAGAAGGCATTCTTCGAGGACAAGACCCACACGGTCATCGCCCAGGAGCTGAAGCTGCCCCTGGGCACGGTGAAGTCGCGCATCCGCCTGGCGCTGGGTCGCCTGCGGGAAGCACTGGAGAGAGACGAGTCATGAGCCGCCATCCGGCGCCCGACGAACTTCTTCTGGATTATGCCGCGGGGAACCTGCCGGACGGGCCGGCCCTCGCCGTGGCGCTGCACGTCGCGCTCGACCCGCAGTCGCAGCGCACGGTCGACCGGTTGAACGCCGTCGGCGGCGCGTTGATCGAGCGCGAGCCGGTGCCTGAGTTCGGCGGCGAGAAAGACGCGGCAGAGCTGGAACGGGCTCTGGCGCGCCTCGACGACGTGCCCGTGGAGGCTCGACCCATCGCGGCTTCCCGCCGTCATCCGGGCTTCGACTGGGCTCCGGCACCCCTGGTGCCGCATCTGCGCCCCGGCATGGACTGGCGCCGAGTGATGGGAAAGTTCGACGAGATCCGGCTCGATCTGCCGGGCGATTTCCATCGCGTCTCGCTGCTGCGCCTGGAATCGGGGCGGGGCCTGCCCGAGCACAGGCACGCCGGATACGAGTACACGGTCGTTCTGCAAGGCGGGTACACCGACGAGACCGGAAATTACGGAGTGGGTGATTTCGCGGTCGGGCCCGGCGCGCAGCGGCACGAGCCGATCGCCGATCCGGGCGAGCCCTGTATCGCCCTGATCGTCGTCGAGAATCCCATCGTGCTGACAGGACCGTGGGGTCGCTGGCTCAATCCACTGGTCAGTCGCGGCTGGATCTGAAGCGGCGCGACGGAGCAACGTTGACCGCGAAAAGGGTTCCCTTCAGGTTTGCAGCCTGAAGAGAGGGACCCAATGCCGCGCATTCCGTACTACGAAGTCGAAAACGCCACGGGCAAGCATGCCGAGCTGCTCGGCAAGCTCAACCCCATGCTCAACATCTATCGGATGCTGGCCAACTCCGAGCAGGGCGCCAAAGGCTTCCTGCGCATGGGCAACGGCCTGCTGTATCGTTGCGAACTCGACCCGGTGCTGCGCGAACTCGCCATCATCCGCGTCGGCCGCCTCAGCCGCACCGCCTACGAGGTCTTCCAGCACGAGCGCATCGGCCGCGAGGTCGGCGTCGGCGAGGAGAAGATCGCCGCCCTGCGCGACGCCACCATCGAGGCGCCGGCTTTCACCGACAATGAGAAGGCGGTGCTGCGCTACACCGACGACGTGGTGCGCAACGTCCGCGCCTCGGACAAGACGCTGAAGGCGGTGCAGGCCTTCCTGACGCCGGGCGCGCTGGTCGAACTCACACTGACCATCGGCTATTACATGATGGTCTGCCGCTTCCTCGAGTCGATGGGTGTCGATGGCGAAGAGGGCCAGGCCGAGTGGCTCAAGACGGCCAAGCTGTAAGCGTCGAGCGTAGGAGTAGAGAGATGGCGTACCGGGTCCTGATCGCGCAGTTCATGCACGAGACCAACACCTTCAGCAAACTGAAGACGACGCTTGAGGACTACCGCAAGCGCTGGCTGATCGAGGGCGAGGAGATGGTGCCGCGCTTCACCGGTACCCGAAACGAAGTCGGCGGCTACATCGACTCGGTGAAGAAGTACGGCTGGGAGCCGGTCTGGGCGGCGGCGGCCAATGCCACGCCCTCCGGCAAGCTCACGAAAGAGACCTGGGAGCATATCCGCGACCTGATCCTCAACGCGGCGAAGAACGCCGGCAAGCTCGACGCGATCTGTCTCTCGCTGCACGGCGCGGCCGTAACGGAAACCGAGGACGATGCCGAAGGCGCGCTGCTCGAGGCGCTGCGCGCCATTGTCGGGCCGGAGATCCCTGTCGTCGCCACGCTCGATCTGCACGCAAATGCGACCGTGAAGATGGCGCGGCACGCCAATGCGCTGGTGAGTTATCGCACCTATCCTCACATCGACGGCTACGACCGTGCCGTGCAGGCGGCGGCGCTCGTTCAGGAGACACTGGAGGGGCGCAGGAAGCCGAAGTGCCTGCTGGTCCAGCCCGCGATGCTGCAGGGCGCGGATTCCGGCAAGACGACGCAGCCCGGCCTGATGCGCGACCTGCTGGCCAAGGCCGATACCTTCGAGAAGGAGCCGGGCATCAACGTGGTCAGCATCCAGGCCGGCTTCACCTGGGCCGACATTCCCTATACCGGCCCCTCGGTCGCGGTGAGCCATGAGCCGGGCGCCGAGGGCCGCGCGAAGGAAGTGGCCGCCGCGCTGCTCGACGAGATCTGGAAGCGCCGGACGGAGAACACGTCGAATTTCCGTCCCGTGCCCGAAGCCATCGCCGCCGCCAAGGCCGGCGTCGGCAAGGAGGGCCCTCTGGTCGTGGCCGACGGCACCGACAATCCGGGCGGCGGCGGCTACAACGACACGACGCCGGTGCTGCAGGCGCTGATCGACGCCAAAGTCGAGAACGTGGCCTTCGGCACGATCTACGATCCCGGCACGGTGCAGCAGGCCATCGAAGCCGGTGTCGGCGCGGAGATCGACGTCGAGCTGGGCGGCCATACCGATCCCTCGATGGGGGCGCCGGTGAAGGCCAGGGCGCTCGTGAAGATGCTGTCCGACGGCTCTTTCAAGAACGATGGGCCGATGAATGCCGGCGTCGAGACCGCTATGGGGCCGACTGCCGTGTTGCGCATCGGCGGCATCGACGTGGTGACCATCTCGAACCGTATCCAGACGATCGACCTGCAGGTCTTCCTGAGCCAGGGCATCGACCCGCGTGCCAAGAGCGTGGTGGTGGTGAAGAGCGTGCAGCACTTCCGGGCCGCCTATGCGCCGATCGCCCGCGAGGTCGTGCTCGTGGATTCCGGCGGCATCTGTTCGCCGGACATCTCGCGGCTGAATTTCACCAAGCTGCGGCGGCCGATCTGGCCACTCGACGGCGTCAATGATCCCTACGCGGGTCAGCGCGCCTGAGCGTTGGCATGACACTGGCATGAGGATCGGCATGAACATCACGCGCGAGGCGCCGTTTCCCGGCGCATCCTTCGGTGCCACGCTCCGGCTCGACGGCGACGCCGCACAGATCGTCGCCGCGGCCGAGCGCGATCCAGCGGCGCTGCCGTCGGCGCTGGCTGACGCCAGGGGCCTGCTGCTGATCCAGGGCATGAACGGGATCTCCGACGATCCCGATCTGCTGATCCGCTTGAGCCGTGTCTTCGGTCCGGAGGTCGAGGATTACCGCCACACGCTCACGAACCTGAACTCGGTGCACGTCTCGGTACCCGAGATCCTGCTGGTCTCCAACATGCCGCCGGTCTCCAAGGCACCACCCAAGCGGCCCGAGCCGCCGCTGGCCGCTGACGGCCTGATCCCGACCCAGTATCCCCATCGCATGGGGTGGCACACCGACCAGAGCTACCGCCGGCCGCCGCCCGACATTTCGCTGTTCTATGCCGTGACCCCGGCGCAGCGGGACACCGGCCAGACCCTGTTCGCCAACGGCATCCTTGCCTACGAGGCCCTGCCGCCGGCCCTGAAGGCGAAGGTCGAAACCCTGGTGGGGCTGCATGCCCAGCCGGGTACCGGCCGGTCGCGTGAAGCCGCGCTCGCCGGGCGCACGCCGCGCGCCTTCGCACCGCACGAGCGCTCGCAGCCCCAGCCGGTGGTGCGCACGCACCCCGTGACGGGGGAGAAGTCGCTCTACCTCTGCGAATGGGGCCAGATGGACTGGTTCGAGGGGCCATTCGTCGGCCTGGAACCGGGACCGCACGGGGCCGGTGCGGCGTTGCTCGACGAGATCATGGCGCACTATACCGAGCGGCGATTCTGCTACGCTCACGAATGGACCGAGGGCGATCTGCTGATCTGGGACAATCGCTGCCTCGTCCATGCCGCCACCTGGTTCGACGGCGACCGCGAGGGGCGCCTGATGTGGCGCACGACCGTGCACGGCAATCCCGGCGCCTACTATGCCGGTGAGAAGAAGAGCTGGATTCCCGCGCCTGCCGCTTGAAGCGGCTCAGCGCTTCTGGCGGAAGAAGGTCGTGAGCGCGTAGCGGCGGCCCCGGGTCACCGGGCCGACCGCGTGCAGCAGGGAGCAGGAGAAGACGGCGGCGGCTCCTGCAGGCGGGCTCACGCGGACGCCGGCATATTCCGGAAAGACCAGTTCACCGCCCTCGAAATCGTCATTGAGGTTCAGAGACACGGCGAAGGCGCGGTCCGCCGTCGCGGGCGCCCCATTGTCGCGATGCGCGGCGAAGAAATGCCGGCCCTCGGCGCTGTACGACAGGACGACATGCGCATCGAAGGTGAACTCGCGATCGAAGGCGAAGACCTTGGTGAGTTCGGGACCGATGCGATAGGCGAGGCGGTCCGAAACCGCCTTCAACATCATCGGCTCGACGATCGTATAGTCCTCGGTACGCTTCAGTGCCGCCATGTCGACATTGCCGTAGCGGCTGGAGACGCCCGAATCCTTGTGGTCGCCCTTGCCCCACAGTCGGATGAGCTGGGTGCAGAAGTCCGGCTCGAAGACGCGCGGCAGGACCAGCACCGGCGCCATTGGCGTGGTCAAACGCAGGTCGGCGCCGCCGTCGGCACGAACCGAGTCGGCAATGCTGCCGATCGTCTCCGCGGCGCCGAGCAGGGCCCGTGTGTCGAACGTGGTCGCGACCCGCTGGTTGGGATCGAGCGCGATCACGCGTTGCCGAAGCCCCATGCCCTGGCCGAACGAGACGGCCCCGGCCTGGGACAGCAGCGCGGGGAGGAACTGACCCTTGGCGTCGCACAGCAGCAGCGGCTCCTCGGGCGCGGCGCCGAGCTTCTTCCACAAAGGCTCGGCCGCGGCGACCGGGTTGCCCACGATGACGACGAGCTTCGTCGCGGCTGCGGCACAGGCGTCGCGGAGGGACGCGAACTGGGCGGCGTCGAGCGCCGCGAGGTCGGCCAGAGCGAGCAGCGCCACCGGATCGCCGGTAAACGACCAGACGAACTTGCGCAGCTTGCCGTCGAGACCCGGCAGCACGAAGTCGGGGAGCCGGTCTCCAGGGCGGAGGGACAGCACGTTTGTCATCATTCGTTCGAAGGTCTGCCGCAGGGAAGGGGTGAGAAAGATACTGGAAGCCCCGGTTCGCGGGCGTCGCAACTCGACGCACACTGTGGATAACGACTGCGCTCTTGCGAACGTCTCAACTCGCGGCCAGACCTTCCAGCAGGAGGGCGACGGCTTCCGCACCTGGATCCGGAATGCCCTCGAGGTACGATGACGAGACGTAGCTCGATCGACCGGCGCGGGCGGACTGCATGCGGGCGGTGGCGTCGGCACCGGCGCGCGCGGCTTTCGCGGCTTCATCCAGCCCCAGCGGCAGCGCCTCGAGAGCCGGCGCGATGGCGTCGATCATCGTGCGGTCGCCCGGCCTGGCGCCGCCATAGGCCATCATCTTCGCGAGGCCGGCGGACAGCGAATCCTGCCAGCTCGCACCCTCCGATGCGGACTGGCTGGCCGCGGAGAAGAATATGGCGAGGAGAACGCCTGACGAGCCGCCCATCGAGCGGGCGAGTGCCTCGCTGGTCGCCGCGAAGAACCGGTCGAGCCGCGCCAGCGGCATCAGGGGCAGGGCCGCCTGCAGGTGCCGGGCGGCACCCGCCACGGTCGAGCCGGTGTCTCCATCGCCCACCCGTGCATCGAGGGCGTTGAGCGCATCCTCGGCCGCGATGAGGATGTCGCTGGCACGGTTCACGAGCGCGCTCAGCGCCGGATTTCGGCTGGTCCGGTCAGGCTTGGTCTTGATCTCGCGCGGCAGCTTCACGAGCTTCGGCTTCGCGTGGGTGCGGAGCTTCGGCCAGACCAGTGCGCTGGCTGGCGACAGCAGCGCCTTCTCGAAGTCAGGTGTCAGGGGCAGGAGGCTCAGGGAGAAGCCGTGCATGTCCAGTGAGGACACCAGCGTGGCCGGCCCGAGCACCAGTTTGACCTTGGCCCCATGGCGGCTCGCCAGCACCTCGTTGGCGAGCAGGTTCATCTCCAGCGCCGTGGTGGAACCGAGATTGTTGACGAGAAGGGCATAGGAGCGCGCCGGCTTTGCCGCCGCGAAGAGACGGTCGAGCAGCACCAAGGATGTCGCGCGGGCGCCCTCGAACTCCACCAGGTCGACGCCTGGCTCGCCATGGAGGCCGAGGCCGAGCTCGGCCTTGCCGACGGGAACACGGTCTTCACGGCCGATGCCGGGCAGCGTGCAGGAGGAGAGTGCAATCCCAAGCGACACCACTTGGTCCGCGGCCTGGCGGGCCATGGCGGCGACGGTCTTAAGGGATGCGCCGCGTTCGGCATAGTGCCCGGCCACCTTCTCGACGAACAGGACGCCGGCGATGCCCCGCGGCTGCGGAATGTCCGGCAGTGCGATGTCGTCCTTCACGATGACGACCTCGACCTGCTTGCCGTGCGCGCGGGCGCGTTCCACGGCCAGGCCGAAGTTCAGTCGGTCGCCGGTGTAGTTCTTGAAGATGACGAGGCAGCCGCCCTTGCCCGTCACCGCCATGATCGCGGCGAACACCGCGTCGACCGACGGCGAGGCAAAGACCTCGCCGCAGACGGCGGCGGTCAGCAGCCCCTTGCCGACAAACGAGGCGTGTGCCGGCTCATGGCCCGACCCGCCGCCGGCGACGATTGCCACGCGACTTGGCTTGTGGTCGGTGCGCAGGACGACCTTGATGTCGGGATAGCCGTCGAGCCGCGCCAGATGGGCGCCGCCGCTGCTGCGCAACAGCCCGTCGATCGCGTCGACGACGAGGCTTTCCTTGCCGTTGATGAACTGCATGGCCGTCCTCACGTGCGGGTGCTGCGGGCTGAGGTACCGCCCTCACTGGGGGCGGGAGGCCGGCGGACCAGCGTCCACCAGCCGACCAGTCCGACGACGCCGGTGATCGCGACGCCGATGCCGATGTTCATTTGCGTGTCGTGCGGCACGTAGCCGACCAGCAGGGTGAGGACCGCCGCCGTGACCATCTGGACGAAGCCCATCAGCGCCGAGGCCGCGCCGACCCGGCTGGCCGGGACCGCGGACAGCGCGTTCGCCATCGCGTTGGGCATGTTGAGGCCGTTGCCCCAGCCCATCAGGGCCAGCGGCACGATCAGGGCCAGCGGCGTCACATAGCCCAGGGCGGCGGTCGCGATCATCGCCAGGGCGCCGACGGTCAGAACGACCTGTCCGACAGGAATGAGAATCAGGCTCCTCACGCGGCCCTGCAGGCGGCTGGAAACCAGGCTGCCGAGGACGAAGTTGCCGGCCCAGGCGAGGGTGAACCAGCCGAAGGTTTCGACGGCCACGCCCATGACCTGGATCAGGAGGATGGGACCACCCGAAAAGAACACATTGAAGCCGGCCGAGGCGCAGGTGGTCGCGGTCATGAGGCCGATGAAGCGGCGCTCGCGCAGAACGGCGGCGAAGCCGTCGAGATAGTCGCGCACCACGCCGGTCGTGCGCGGCGCGGCCTTGGGCGCGGTTTCGCCGACGATGCGCCAGACCAGGACCAGCACGGCGATCCCGCAGGCGGCCGTGAACCAGAAATTGCTGCGCCATCCAAAGAAAGCTAGCAGCTGGCCGCCCAGCAGCGGCGACAGAGCCGGCGCCAGGGCCATCGAGGAGGCCATGTAGCCCATCGCCCGCGGTGCCTCGGGGCCGGTCCGGCTGTCGCGGACGATGGCGCGGCCCAAGACCACGCCGCCACAGGCACCGCAGGCCTGAATCAGGCGCGAGGCGATGAGGGTCTCGATCGTCGGGCTCAGCGCGCAACACACGCTGCCGACCGTGAACACGACGAGGCTTGCCAGGAGCAGCGGCCGGCGGCCCAGATTGTCCGACAGCGGGCCAACCGCCAGCTGCGCGAAAGCGAACGCGAACAGGTAGATCGAGAGGGTCAGCTGGGCGGTGCCGTAGGAGACGTTGAGTTCCGTCGCGATGGTCGGCAGGGACGGCAGGAAGATCGTCAGCGCCATCTGCGAGGAGACGGTGGCGCTCATCAGCAGCCAGATCGGCGGTTTGGTCGTGCGCATGCGCGGAATTTCACGTATCCGCGACAGGCGGAATAAAGGGCTCATAGCAGCGTTCGGCGGTGCGAGGCAGAGCCGTCGTCCGTCAGGCGGTCGGGACCCGCCCCTGGACCGCAAGCTGGCCGCCGGGCAAGCGCTGCATGACCACGATTTCGCCGCTCACGGGGAAGATCTGGCTCAACGCCGTCACCACGACCTGATGGGTCACGAACACCGTCGGCTTCGCAAGCTCGAGTTGCCCGATCCATCGCCGCAGCGCCTCGATCTGTCCGGCTTCGCGCGACCGATCCTGAAAAAACGAGTTGAGGAGCGGTTCGGCCCGTACCTCCCCCAGTTTTATCAGGCGCGCCGTATCGAGGCAGCGGCACCATTGGCTGGAAAAGACGTCGGCTGTGTCAATCGCGTTGCCGCGGAACAGGTCGCCGATGCGCACGGCCTGAGCGCGGCCCTCCGCGGAGAGATTGCGCTGCGTCGCGCAGTCGTCCAGGCGGAAGCCCGGCGGGTCGTTGGTGCCGGGCGCCGTGGCGTGGCGGATCAGCGCAAACGATCCTGGACGCAGCAGAGCAGCCCAGGGGCTGCTCTCCGCGGAGGCAAATCGGCCTCCGGAAGCCGCGCTGATGGCGGCAAAGCCTGCGATCAGTGCGCGGCGGGTGGGAACGGACGGCTGGCTGTCAGGGACGGAAGGCTTCACGCACCGAAGTTAGGTGCGCTGCCCTGACGGGTCCACGGATGGGCGCGGTCGCTCACTGTGCTTTGATGGACCGTGAACCGGCTGCCTTCAGTGCCTCGCGAACCAACTCGGGTTCGCCACCGTGATAACCGACCGATACCTCGATTTCACCGGCCAGTTCCGGGGCGCCGCGCTTCTGGTAGTCATGGCCACTTTCCACGTCCGCACCGGCCGGCCTGACTCCGGCCGAATTCGCTTCGCCTCTGGCGCGGATGAAGATGTCGGTCCGTGCGACGCCGTGCTCCTGAACGAGATGCTCGACCGCAATCTCGGCATCGCGTCGTGTCTCGAAATGGGCGACGATGGTGCCCTCCATGCTCAACTCCGTTTGCTGCGCTGGGAGTTAACCTTGCGGCGGATGAAGGGTTGCGAAGAGCCTGCGTCGGCGGAGACGGCCAAATTGTAATCTCCATGACAGTTTGCCGGGTTACGTTCTCGTGCTGGTCGCTTGAACAAGCGTGACTTTGGTCAGAAGCGTCGGCGGGTCGAGAGTGATGAGCGTCATCGCCCGCAGGAAGGCACCAGGCCGCTCCAGCTTGGGAGGGGAGGTGTTTGCCGGCCGCAGAGCGGGGGGATGCTATGCCAGTTTTCGTGGATGCTTTTCCCCTCGATAGGGTGATCCACATCGTTGTTCGCGGACGGGTGACCATTGAGGAGGTTCGCGACTGTGTCGAGAAGCTCAAGGACCCGAAGATCAGAGGTTTTGCGAAACTCGTCGATGTAACGGGGGGCGCGGCGCTGATGTCGGGCGACGAAGTGCGGCGCCTCGGAGACTCTCTCAGGGGACCGCCGGATGCGCCGCTGCGAGGACCTCTGGCTTTTTTGGTCGGTTCCGATCGTGAAGAGTTCGCTGAGGTTTTTGCCCAGACGACCCAGGGAGATCGGCCGATCGCTCTCTTCGAGAGCCTCCATGAAGCCCGAAAGTGGCTTGCGGAGCATCGTGTTGACCGCCCGGGCCATAGCCTGAGGCCGAGCGACGGCGGCGAGAGGAGAGCCGGTCAGTCCGGGTGACGCACGCATGTTGGACTGAATCATTGCCGGAGATCGCCTCAGCCCGCCCCAATCCAGCTAAAGCAGCCAGGACAGCCGGATGATCTGATCAGCGGTCGGACGGCTGCTGGCGCCATTTCAGGCTGCTACCATTGCGATGTTGCTGCGTCGCTTGGTCGTTGCTCCGACAGGTCGGAGCTTCCTCACGGAAAGAGATGTGCGCGATTGCAGGGCGGCATCGTAACGTCAATTCATCGTTTGTGAATATCAGTTCGTCCGCCATAGTGGCGTCGATGTCTGCCCGCCAGTCCCCGTCCTCCGTCCGCGCCTTCGCCTTGGCGGTGGCGCTTTTTGCGGTGACGCTGGCGGTCCTTCAGCCGCTCTCCCACGCGGTGATGTTGCGGATGGGCGGGCCTGAGGCTGTCGCCGGCCTCTGGGAAGCAATCTGCCAAACCGACGCGGAAGGACGCGCCGACGAACCGGACCGCTCCAGGACCAAGATTCACGACTGCTGCTTCGGTCTCGCACATGCGCCCGTTCTCATTGGCCCGACGGTCGCGCCCATCTTGGTCGCCCACGTCTCCGGTTTCGCGCCTATCGCGGAACAGCACCATCATTCGACCACCGGCGCGATCCGCGACGGTCCACAGCAGCCCCGAGCGCCGCCTCTCTTCGATTGATCCGGTCCGACGGCCCGCAGCGCCTCCGCCGCGAGTCCAACCCTGTCAATCGAAGGATACTCAATGTTGTCGATCCGCAAGGCGACGGCCGTCGCCTGCATAGGCGTGGCACTCGCGCCCGAACTCGTCCGCGCCCAGGACCCGGTCCCTCCTGCGCCCGTCAACCTTCCGCCCGTCGTCGTGTCTGCGACACGGTCGGAGCGCACCGTCGCTGACCAGCCAATGAGCGTCACGGTCGTCGAGAAGCAGCACATCCAGGAGACGCCGGCCAACTCGCTCGACGACGTGCTGCGTACCACCGTCGGCATCAACCTGCCGCTGATCTCGAGCTACCAGATCCATCCCACCGGCAATGCCTTTTCGATGCGCGGGCTCGGCGGCATCAGAGCCCTCGTCATGCTGGACGGTGTGCCGATCAACGATCCGTTCTTCGGTTACGTCCAATGGAACCGGGTTCCGATGGAGAACATCGAGCGCGTGGAGGTGGTGCGTGGTGCGAGCGCCTCGATGTGGGGCAACTATGCAATGGGCGGCGTGGTGAACATCATCACCCGCAAGCCCGGCGACAAGAGCAGCTACGTGGCGAGCGGCGGGGGCGGAAGCTACGGGACCTATCGCGGCGATGCCTCCGCAGACATCGTGATGTCGGATCAGGTCAAGGTTCGCGGCAACTTCAATGCCTGGGGCACGGCGGGTTTCCAGCAGATCCAGCCGGCCTATGGGCCGATGTTCGTGCCGACCTCGTTCAACGCGCTGACCGGACAGTTCTCTGCCTATTTCGACCCCGACCCGACGCTCAGCGCCAACCTCAAGGTCAACGTCTTCAGCGAGAATCAAATCCTGCGGACGCCGCTGCTGACCAATAACCAGCAGATCTACGATGTCGCCGGCAACCTGACCAAGAAGCTGGGATGGGCCGACCTCACTGTCACCGCCTTTCATGAGCAGAGCAAGCTGGTCAGCAACACCACCGCAACGCCGGCCGGCACCGCGTTCGGATATGGTGAGTACACACAGGGCATCCATGCGACGCCCGTCTGGTCGACCGGCGCCTCGGCGCAGCTGTCGGGCCGGGTGGGTGACGTGGTGCGCCAAGCAAGCATCGGCGTCGACTTCCAGCAGATTTCCGGGTCCGACACCGCCACCATCCTCAGCCAAGCGGGTAACCAGATTCGCACCGACATCGGCTCGGGAAGCCAACGCTTCCTGGGCATCTTCGGTCAGGTCGACATCTTTCCCGTCGACTCGCTAGAGATCCTGTTGAGCGCCCGGTTTCAGAACTTCATGAACTTCGACGGCTACGACGGTGCGCCGGGCGGTCAGGGTGTCGTGCCCAACAGTTCGCAGAACAGCTTTGATCCAAGGATCTCCGTGAAGTGGCAGGCTTCGCCGAACGTTGCCTTGAGGACCGCCGCCTACACCGCGTTCCGCGCGCCGAATCTCGACAATCTCTACCGTGCCTTCAGCACGACCTCCCTGGTCTTCCTGCCGAACTCCCAACTCACGCCGGAGACGCTCAAGGGGATCGAGGGCGGCTTCGACCTCGCTTTCGGTCCCGTGACCGGCCAGTTCACCGCCTTCTATCAGGAAGTCAGCAACCTGATCACGCTGCGCACCCTCTCGCCGGCGCAGCTTCCGCCGGGCTTCTTCTTCGGTACGCAGAACATCAATGCCGGCAAGGCCGTGGTGCAAGGGATAGAGATGCAGGCGGCGTGGCAGATTACGGATGGGCTGAAGCTCGACGCTAATTACACGACCGTCAGCTCGATCATCGTCGACAACCAGTACGACCCTGCGAGCGTCGGCAAGCAGCAGGCGGGCATCCCCACGCAGCAGGCGGCAGCGACGCTCAGTTACGCCGATCCGCGTGGCTGGCGCGCCGCCGCGCGGTTCCGCTGGATCGGGCAGTCCTGGGGCGACAACGCCAACACGATGCCGCTCGACAGTTTCACGGTGTTCGACGTCTCCGCCGGCTACCGATTCAAGGGCGTCGAGGCCTTCGTCGACGTCCAGAACCTGTTCAATGCCTACTACATTGCCGACAATTCCGGTTTCGCGCCGCCCCAGCAGGGCACGCCCTTCTCCATCTTCGCGGGTCTGAGGGCGCGGTTCTAGGAGCGGGCGGGCCGGGATCTTCCGGCGGATATCGAAGAAATCGGTCCGCATGACTGCTCCTGGCCCGTTGGATTTCCCGAGGGTAGATGGCGGGCGCTGTGGGAATTGAACCTACGATCCGCCCTACATGCGGGGGCGAACCCAAGGCTCGCGACGCTCATGTCTCACGCCATCGATCGGCCAGTAGCAGGGCTCATCTCAGACAACGCAGAGCGATGCTGCCACGCCAGATCATGTCCCGATTCGGCGTCGAGATATGCAGCGGATGACGCCGTCGAGTTTGCATCGACAGGTCTGCATGTCGTCATGTCGGCTGCGCAATTCGTCTGCGGTTTTGTGGTGCTGGCCCTTCCACGCCTGGCGTGATTGCTTTGCCTGCAGAGCGAGAACGCTCAGATCACGCGCCTAACGGTTCTCGATTGGCCATATCCGCGAACGAGTGGGCCCACGCAGCCCGGGAAGCGGCTCGCTCGCGAGCCATTTCCTCGCTTGATCGTCGTCGGTAAAGAGACGCATACGCCGGGAGCGGCCCATGCGATGCTGAAGCAGCGTCGCCATATCGACCAATAGGGGAGGCGGGGTTTTCCCCATGATGATCGCAACGGGGCCGGCCGTCAGACGGTCGAACTGCGCTTCTGCCGAGATTCGATCCAGATCGTGCGGGCTCAGTACGATGTCTGTTCGGCGAAGATCTAAAAGCTTTCGGTAATGGCTGGCGTTCTCTGCCTGCATCGCCTTGCGATAGTCAGCGAAAAAATTGAAGTCAAACACCCCGACTCCGCTTACTAGGACGAGACTATCCGCCCTCTGGATCTCCCAGCCCAAGGCGCCCATGTGCCCCTCCGATGTCACTCACCGCCGCAATGCGAGAATTAGCGGTGTAAATGCACAATGGACGACTCGCGATTGGGTTGCAGTGAGTGGTGATGCGGGTTTCCAGTCGCTGGTGGCGACTCTTGGAGCGAAAGCATTGCCCCGAGGGGGCGGGCGACGAACCGATTGGGTACATGGCGGCGTGAGCGCGGCGCGGGGCTGCTGGCGGTGCCGTCAGTGGTCACAACAAGGAACTCGCGACTTCATGCGTGGGGACAAGGCTTCTCGCGACATCTCGCTGCACGCTCGTCACCTACGTCGGATGCGCATGAACGCTAGGTAGTATCCGACCTGCGCTCCTTACGAAATTCGAACCCTGATTCAGCCTTAAGCGGGAGAGGGAATTTCTAATTGAGTCAATTGGGTATAGGTCAATAATCTCCACTTGCCCACGATGCTCGGAATTGTTGCTCACTTTGTGGGATGCAGGAGATTCCAGATCGTCCGGACGGTTCCTTTATCTACGCCAAGCGCTAAGAATAGTCCGGCCGTTGCAGCTATCGTGAGGGCAGCAGCGCCCTTGCCAAGGGAGGCCGCATATGACTCTACGAACTTCTTTGCCGCAATGACCGCTAGTGACGCCCCGGCATCGAGCTCCCTTGCCGGCACCGCTTTGGGTTGACGATCCAAGAACTCCCGCAGCTTCGAAAACTCCGCCAGCAGAATTTTCGTATCCGCTTCATACTCGCCTCGTCCGACCCAGAGTGCTGGCGGTGGTTGATTGTGGTGGCGAAGGTAGTCGTACGCCGCAGCCTCCTCCAGCGCGATGACGATCGTCGCTAGATGCTGCTTAGCGAGGCTATAGTCCGCTTGTTCTAATCGAATTCGGATACCGTGTTTTCGCAGCGACGTTCGCGTCGACAGACTTCCGCTTGGACCTGCTCCTGACGCACTGCGGAGAGCCGGCTTTTGCGCATTTTGGTCCTTAGCGACCTGGTCATTGACAGATATTGGAGATTGCTTGGAAGCGTCTCCGGACAACATCCGCTTCAAAACTGACGTGGCGTCTGTTGGGAGTTGGCGCCTGAGAAACGCAGGGATCTGGAGATCCTCAAGGAATTCATTTGCAGTCGGGCGCAACTGCCGTCTGAGCGCCCCGATGTGCACAGGGGGAAGCCTCTTCACACCTGTGGCAGCGCTTTCCTCATCGGTATGGCTTTTGCGATCCGTTTTATTCTGCTCGCCCCCGGTTTCCGCCATTTCGCTCTCCAATTGAAGCGACAGCCTATCTCCTAGGGCGTCCGCTAAACAGTCCGCCCGCATCCCGCGCCGGAATCGCGTCCGGTCGGACATGCTGATACCGGTGCAGACCCCGCGGATCCTGCACACGCCCAGCAAGGCGACGCGCTTGTCGCGGATGTTCGCCGCGTCAGCATCGGTCGATAGCTTGCGCCGGCTCATGTGCACATGCAGCGAGCTGCGAGCGGATAAGAAGAACGCATGAGGGCCGGCTGCCCCAGCGTTGCCCCATGTTCCGTGCTTGTTCACGCCGTTTCGTGCCCTCTCATGCAGGTTTGGCATGAGGGGCAGAAACAGAATTATCTAATGATTTCCGGAAGGTAGATGGTGGGCGCTGTAGGGATTGAACCTACGACCCCACCCGTGTGAAGGGTGTGCTCTCCCGCTGAGCTAAGCGCCCGGAAGCGGCGCGTATAGGGCAGGCAGGCTTGAACGTCAACGGGCTGATGCGAGTCCGGCCAGCGCGTCGGGCAGGGCGTCGAAACGGTCGATCACGGCATCGGCACCGAGCTCGCTCGCGGGTTTGGCCGTGTAGCCCCAGCTCACCAGCACCGCCGGGATGCCGGCGCCGCGCGCGGCCTCGGCGTCGTGGGTCGAATCGCCGACCATCACGGCGCGCTTGGGATCGCCGCCCATGCGCTCCAGCAGCATCAGGATATGGCGCGGGTCGGGCTTGCGGACCGGGAAACTGTCGGCGCCGGCCACGTCGCTGATCGGCGGCATCAGCTTCAGGTGTTCGAGGATCATGCGCGACGGCGTCTCGAACTTGTTTGTGCAGACGCCCTGCTTCAGGCCGAGACGGGCGAAGTCAGCCACCACATCGGGAACGCCGGCGAAGGCGGTCGTGTGGCTGATCGGATCGGCCTCGTAGTAGCGCACGAATTCCCGGGTCACCGCCGTCAAGGCCTCGTCGTCCAGCGATCGGCCATACTTGGCGAAGGCCTTCCCCATCGTGACCTTGCTGCCCTGGCCCATGAAGATCCGGACGTCGTCCTCGGTCACGGGCGGCAGGCCGTGGTCGGCCAGCACGTGGCTGACGGCCAGCTGCATGTCCTTCGCGCTGTCGATCAGGGTTCCGTCGAGGTCGTAGAGGACGGTGTCGAACCGGGCGGTGATGAGTTTGGCGGCATCTGGGTGCATGCCGCTTTCTCTAGCACATCCGCCTTGCCCGCCCGCCAGCCCCGTGGCATCCGACGGACATGAAATCACCCATTGCCGTGGTCGTCCTCGCGGCCGGTGCCGGCACCCGCATGAAGTCGGCGCTGCCGAAGGTCCTGCATCCCCTGGCCAATCGTCCGATGCTGGCGCATGTGCTGGCCAACGCAGAAGCGCTGAAACCCAGCCGGATCGTGGGTGTGGTCGCGCCGGGCGCCGCCGAGGTGGCCAAGGCCTTCGCACCCCATCCGACGGTGGTGCAGAAGCGACCGCTGGGAACCGGACACGCCGCCAGGGCAGCCCTGGATGCCCTCGGGGGGCACGAGGGACCGGTGTTGATCGTGTTCGGCGACGCCCCGCTCGTGACGACGGCGAGCCTGCGCAAGCTCGTCGCGGCCTGCGTCCGTAAGGGGGCGGCCATTGGTGTGCTGGGCTTCGTCGCCCGAGATCCGACGCCCTACGGCCGGCTCATCCTGCAGGACGGCGAACTCGTGAAGATCGTCGAGAGCAAGGACGCCGACGCGGCCGAGCGGGCCATTGCCTTCTCCAACTCCGGCGTCATGTGTATCGACGGCCGATTGATCGGCTCGCTGCTGGGGGCGATCCGAAACGACAATGCCAAGCGCGAATTCTACCTGACAGACGCCGTGCGCATCGCACGCGAGGCCGGTTACAAGGCGGTCGCCGTGACGGGCGAGGAGGCCGAGTTCCTGGGGGTGAATTCGCGCGCCGAGCTGGCGGCGGCCGAGCAGGCCCTGCAGCAGCGCCTGCGCGCCGCCGCGTTGGCAGGCGGGGTCACCATGACCGATCCCGGCACGGTCTGGCTGTCGGCCGACACGAAGTTCGGCACGGACGTCCGGATCGGGCCCAATGTCCGCTTCGGCCTCGGGGTGACCGTCGGGGCGGGTACCGTCATCAACGCCTTCTGCGACATCGAAGGCGTGCGCATCGGCCGGGGCGTGCTGGTCGGGCCGTTTGCGCGCATCCGACCGGGCTCGGAAGTCGCCGATGGCGTGCATATCGGCAACTTCGTGGAACTGAAGGCCACGCGGATGGCGAAGGGGGCCAAGGCAAACCACCTGGCCTATCTCGGCGATTCCGACATCGGTGCGGGCAGCAACATCGGCGCTGGCACCATCGCCGTAAATTACGACGGCTACGGCAAGCACCGGACGGTGATCGGTCCCGACGTATTCATCGGCTCCAACAGTTCCCTGGTGGCGCCGCTCAAGGTCGGCAGGGGCGCCAACGTGACGGCGGGCAGCGTGGTGACGGAGGACGTCCCGGCCAATTCGCTGGCGTTCGGCCGTGCCCGGCAGGTGACGAAGAACGGGCGCGCGGCGGCGCTTCGTGCAAAACTGAAGGACCGGGCTGCGGCCCTCAAGAAGGCGGCCGCGGAACGCTCCGGCGAGAACTAAATCCCCTCTTTCGGTCGAGACAGATCCCATGTGCGGCATCATCGGCATCATCGGCAAAGCGCCCGTCACGCCCCTCCTGGTCGACGCGCTGAAGCGGCTCGAGTATCGCGGCTATGATTCCGCGGGCGTCGCCACCCTGGTGAATGGCCATATCGTTTATGAAAAAGGAAAAATAAATGGCACAGGATGAACAGGTATTAGTAATAAAAAGAGAAGTCTTTGATTCACTCGGCTCATTTCACGGCCTAATGTTCGATGTCCAGCGTTACTTGGACAAGATCT